>CALXCR010000174.1 GCA_944386855.1 uncultured Oscillospiraceae bacterium | reverse complement strand
GAGAAAAATAGGAGTAATTTTCAAAACCGACCCGGGCAGCGACTACAGCAACAGGCAGACTGGTGGAGCGCAGGATGGCCTGCGCGGTTTTCATTTTTTCCCGTAAAATATACTCCTTTAGGGACATGCCTGTTTCTTTTCGAAACAAACGGGATAGATAGTCGGAATTCAGATAGACGGCGTCGGCAATATCGGAACGCCGAATCTCATCGCAGAGATGATTTTGAATTGTATAGCGGCAGAAGGAATGGGCTTGTTAGGATCAAACGGTGCAGGGTTCTACAAGGTTTGTAAAACACTCTGGATTCTGAATGAACAGTCCCGGATTGTACGGACAGTATAAAAAAGCCCATGGTAGTAAATATTGAGTTTTGAGGGATAGGCGTCGCGTTAGCGGCGCCTATCCAGTCTTTGTCTGGATAACCTGGTTGTAAAAGTGGATATAGCGGTCAACCGTCTTGTTGTCCTCAGAGAAAGTGGCTGGCTTATTTCGGTAAATACACTCTGTTTAAGGATGGAGAAGAATTTTTTGGTAAAGCCGAAAAAAGCTGTCAAGAACAACCCCTACAACATCTCCTATGAGGAAGTGTGTGCGGAGGTCATGGGGCCAAAGCAGAAAGAGCAGCTCCGCCGCATGATCGGGTTCCGGTTTAAGCGCCATGAAAGCATTAACCTGCCGGAAGAACATTTGCAGGCCATTGAGAAGCATTTGGAGGGCCGGGTGCGTAAGCTGCTGGCAATCCCCACCCGTCATCTGAAACAGGAGAGAGTGCGGTAAGAAAGACGAAGACCGTATTAAGAGTAAAAAAGCGGAACCAGTTCCGCTTTTTTTCATATTCCGAACTTCTTCACCCGGCGGTAAAAGGTGCTGGCGGACATTTTAAGAAGCTGCTGCGCCTGCACGGCGGTGATCTTTCCGGCGAGGTAGTGTCAAGAATGTTGACACTACCTCAAACTTTCAAACAGCAAAGTTTCTGAATAAAATTGGACGCCCATGCGCTTTCAAATTATGGGAAGGCCCGTTCCGGAAAAACCAGGACGGGCCTTTTCGACCAATCAGTGCAAAACGGTGACTTCTTTGTCAGCATGCAGTGAATGGGGATCTGGAGCGAGGGGCGTATAAATCTCGTAAAGTTTGTCATCAAAGTTGTGGACAATACGGCATTCACGGTCGAGAATCATAGTAGAGATATTATCCGGTGTGCAGGCGGTCCATTCGGGAAGACCTTCAGCAGAGGGAATGCCAGTGCGGGCGAAGCTGATCAGAATACCGGACATCTGCGCCTCAAGCTGGTCGGATACATCCGGAACATTACAGATGAATACTTTGTCGGTATTGTGAAAGAAAAACGGTAGATCAGAGCAGTGCCATGCAGGTTTTCCATCGTCCATGGGGAAAACGAACGAGAAAACATAGTTGTAGGTGGCCGACTGGGAAAATGCAGCCTTTTTCCGGATAAAGTCTTTGGTTGCTGTACGAGAAAACGTATCCAGAAGCAGCAAATCGGTAACAGGCCGATCCGGATAGCAAGAATGGAAAAGTGTAGCCAACTCTTCGGCGGAACTGCCAAGATACTTTTTCAAATAAATGATCTGCTCCTCTGCAGACATAGAGGTACGATTGCGAAGGGTAGGAGCAAATCCACCGAGTTCAGCAACTACAGTACCGGCGATGACTGGGATGGTTTTGGCATGTTCTGTAAATCCGACGATTCGGGGATCGCCGATATAGAACCTGTTCGGGATTGGGGCACATCCGGTATAGCCGCCGACAGCCTGAATTGCAGGCATTACCTTCTTATAGGCTTCAGCCAGTGTCTCGTACGGAACTGTTTCAAGCTTCTCAATATCAGAAGCGGTTATGCCAAGCTCTTCCAATATTGCGTCAACCAGGGGACGGCTGTCCGTGTTGTCAAAACTCATAATGCGATCGGCAATACCACTCATTACGATACCTTTGTGGAAAAGGCCGTCGGCAGAAGGCGTCTGCATGAGTGAAGTTACTTTTGCACCGCCGCCGGACTGCCCAAAAATCGTTACGTTTTCAGGATCGCCGCCGAAGTTTGCGATGTTGTCATGAATCCACTGCAGGGAAGCAACCAAGTCGGCGTTGCCAACATTGGCGGAATTCCAATATTTTTCTACGCCGTATGGGGAAAGGTCCAGATAGCCCAGAATATTCAGACGGTGATTTACACTTACGACAACAACATCGCCAAATTTGGAAAGATTCTCACCATCGTAGGCGACCTGTTCAATGGAAGAACCATCCGAAAACCCTCCGCCGTGGAACCAGACCAGGACCGGCTTTTTCGCATGGGGATCAAGTGACTGTGTCCATACGTTCAGATACTGACAGTTTTCGTCTTTGGGCCAGTACCGGTGTGGAACCATAATTTCTCCAACGGCGGTTTCACGGTTCAACATTGGACTGACATAGCCATAGGAAAGTGCGTCGCGCACTCCCTCCCATGGTTCAGGTGGCGTCGGCATCTGGAAGCGTTTGGCGTTGGCGTATTTAATTCCGTGAAACGTGTAGGTGCTGTCTATTCTGTATCCACGGATTCTGCCGGCAGTCGTTTTTACAATTGGTGTTGTGTAGCTGCAAACAAATTCTCTAGCCATTTTTTCCTCCCACAAAACTTGAAATTAAATTATACAATGTAAATGTAACACAAAAAAACAAGAGTGTCAATGGGATTATATATGTGTTTTGATAATGTTGAACTAGTTCCGCTTTTTGATAACCGAGCTGTTGACAAAATAATTTTATTTGCATATAATATGAGTGGAAATAGATTGTCTCTGTATAGCGGGTGTATCTCAACCCATAAATGAGACATTTACTACGTGAGCTTCTCTTGGCTCTATAATCAAGACATTTATAAGTGAGTGTTTCGCCACTCTGAATGCGAGCGTAACTTTGAGAGGCAGGCATGATGCCTGCCTCTTTCTTTGTGTTGGAGGAGAAATGGATAATATCAGGTTTTATGAGATCAATACGGATTATATTGACTAATCATGTATAAAGACGGTGGCTCATACGAGTCGCCGTCTCTATACATGGGGCATGTCGTTGAGCGTTGTGCAGATCGTTCCATAGGAAGATTATTGCAGATATTATATGTCGTTCATGTTGTGTTAATTCCTGCTTTTTTCTTGTAATCAATCCATCCGTGCAATATGAAACAAAATGGGTATCAGAACGCAGCGTTTGGATGCTTCGCTCTGATGCCCTTTTACGATATAGTTTCT
>CALXCR010000173.1 GCA_944386855.1 uncultured Oscillospiraceae bacterium | reverse complement strand
AGGGCGCTCAAATCGCTCTCCGATATGCTCAAGGGCAAGCAGGGCCGCTTCCGTCAGAACCTTCTCGGAAAGCGTGTCGACTATTCGGGACGTTCCGTTATAGTCGTAGGGCCCGATCTCAAGATATACCAGTGCGGTGTTCCCAAGGAAATGGCGATCGAGCTTTTCCGCCCGTTCGTAATGAAAAAACTGGTAGAGGACGGCGTCGCAAATAATATAAAGAGCGCCAAGAAAATGGTCGACAGAGCCAAAGACGAGGTCTGGGATGCGCTTGAAGTCGTAATAAAAGAGCATCCCGTGCTTTTAAACCGCGCTCCTACGCTCCACCGTCTCGGTATTCAGGCGTTTGAGCCGATCCTTGTAGAGGGCAGGGCGCTCAAGCTCCATCCGCTCGTCTGTACGGCATATAACGCCGACTTTGACGGCGACCAGATGGCGATCCACGTCCCGCTGTCCGCCGAAGCGCAGGCGGAGGCGCGCGTGCTTATGCTTTCGGCCAACAACCTCCTGCATCCGAAGGACGGAAGCCCTGTTACGGTTCCGACTCAGGATATGATCCTTGGCTCGTATTACCTCACATTTGTGAGAGAGGAAGAGGGCACGGGTAAGGCGTTCATCTCGCCTGACGAGGCTATAATGGCCTACCAGTGCGGATATATAGGCATGCACTCCCCGATAAAGGTCCGTATCACAAAGGAGATAGACGGCGAAACCAAATCGAAGATCATAGAGACCACGGCCGGCAGGATCATTTTCAACAATCCTATACCGCAGGACCTTGGCTTTGTGGACAGGGACGATCCGGAGCATGCGTTCGACTATGAGATAAGCTTCCAGGTCGGTAAAAAGCAGCTTGAGAAGATAATCGAGAAGTGCATTGAAAAGCACGGCTTTGCGATCTCGGCCGAGATGCTCGATAATATAAAGGCGCAGGGATTCAAATATTCGACTAAGGGCGCGATTACTATCTCGATATCCGATATGACGGTTCCCGAAGCAAAACAGAAGGTCATATCCGAGACGGAGCAGAAGGTTGCCAATATTGAAAGACAGTATAAGCGCGGCTTCATAACAAACGACGAACGCTACAGGCTCGTCGTTAGCGAGTGGGAAAAGGCAACGAAAGAAGTTACGGACGCGCTTCAGGCAACGCTTGACGAGTTCAACCCAATCTACATGATGGCGAACTCCGGCGCGCGCGGCAGCATGAACCAGATACGTCAGCTGGCCGGTATGCGCGGCCTTATGGCGAGTCCGTCAGGAAAGACGATTGAGATACCGATCAAAGCGAACTTCCGTGAAGGCCTTACGGTTCTCGAGTACTTCACCTCGTCCCGAGGCGCGAGAAAAGGTCTTGCCGATACGGCTCTCCGTACGGCTGACTCAGGTTACCTCACAAGACGACTTGTCGACGTCTCACAGGATGTCATAATAAGAGAACACGACTGCGGGACTCATTCCGGCATCGTTGCCCGCGAGCTCGTCGAAAGAGGGCAGGTCGTCCAGACGCTCGCAAGCGCCATCCACGGCCGCTACCCGGCTGAAGATATAGTCGACCCGAACACGGGCGAGGTGCTGTTTGACAGAGACCATATGCTTGTCAGGGCAGACGCCGACGTGCTCGAGGCTGCCGGAATACATGAGGTAAAAATCCGCACCGTCCTGGAGTGTGAGGCGAAAAGCGGCGTGTGCGCTAAATGCTACGGGATCAACCTCGCAACGAGCGGCCCCGTATCGGAGGGAGAGGCTGTTGGCGTAATCGCCGCGCAGTCTATAGGCGAACCCGGTACACAGCTCACAATGCGTACGTTCCATACGGGCGGTGTCGCCGGTGACGATATCGTACAGGGCCTTCCGAGAGTGGAGGAGCTGTTTGAAGCCAGAAAACCGAAGAAAATGGCCACTCTTGCGGAAATCAGCGGTATCGTCTCATTTGAGGAGACAAAGAAACCGTCCATGGTCGCCGTAAATATCACAAATCCTGAGGACGGGGAAATACGCTCATATCAGCTGCCGTACTCATCAAGGATACTTGTAAAGCCGGGAGACCATATTAATAAGGGCGATATGATTACGGACGGGGTGCTCAACCCGCATGATGTGATGCGTATCCGCGGCAAGGAGGCTGCGCAGTTCTATCTGATTCAGGAAGTGCAGAAGATATACCGCTCACAGGGTATAGATATAAACGATAAACACATCGAAGTCATAGTCAGACAGATGATGCGCAAAGTCAAGGTAGAAGATGCGGGCGATTCCGATCTGCTGTCAGGCAGCACAATCGACCTTAAAGAACTCCGCCGCGCTGAAAAAGCGCTTCAGGAGCGTATTGACGCCGGTGAAACCGAGCTCCGGATGCCGGTAACGTCGCCTCTGCTCATGGGTATCACTAAAGCGTCGCTCGCAACAGAGTCGTTCCTGTCCGCCGCTTCATTCCAGGAGACTACAAAAGTACTCACGGAAGCGGCGACAAAAGGTAAGATCGACCATCTTATCGGCCTTAAAGAGAACGTCATCATAGGCAAGCTGATCCCTGCGGGAAGCGGACTTGCGATGTACAGAACGTTCAAAAACGAAGTAGAGCCGTCTCCGGACGACATTATGCCTGAAGACGATATTCAGGTCGACGACGGCGTAGATCTCTCGGTCCTTTTGAACAGCAATAACGCCATCTGAAACAGTAAAAATTAAGCTCCGTTTTATCGGAGCTTAATTTTGTAAAATTGCATAAAAATACACTGTAAGATATAGATAAAAAAACAAATTTTTGCCGCTAAAACAGTTGACTAACCAAACGCCATGATGTATAATTTCATACTGCATGGGATAACTGTGCCAATTTTTGGCCAAGCTACCCTGTGTAAATATATCTAAATACAAGGAAAGGAGGAACAAAATGCCGACAATCAATCAGCTAGTCAGAAAGGGCAGAGAGATGCAGACCTATAAGTCTACGTCGCCGGCAATGCAGAAGGGGCTTAACACTCTGAAGAACAAGGAGACAAACCTTTCTTCACCGCAGAAGAGAGGCGTCTGCACCGCAGTAAGAACATCGACCCCCAAAAAGCCGAACTCGGCGCTTCGTAAAATCGCCCGTGTCCGTCTGACGAATGGTTACGAGGTAACGGCGTATATACCGGGTATAGGACATAACCTTCAGGAGCACTCTGTAGTTATGATCCGCGGCGGCCGTGTAAAGGACCTTCCTGGTGTCCGTTATCACATCATCCGCGGCACACTCGATACTCAGGGTGTCGCAAACCGCAAGCAGGCCAGATCCAAGTACGGTGCAAAGAAGCCGAAGGGCGGTAAATAATCAATTGCTTATTACGCTTTATGCGTAAGGCCTATGCCTTGCCATGAAGATTTATATACATTATATATTATGTATGTTGCTTCAAGGTTAGGCACTTACCGAGTAGATCCTCGGAGTACCTGTGAAATCATCATTATGAAGGAGGGAAGTATCGTGCCCAGAAGAGGTAACGTACCAAAAAGAGAAATTTTACCTGATCCGGTCTACAATTCTGTTCTTGTCACAAAGCTTGTAAACAGCATAATGCTCGACGGGAAGAAGGGTGTTGCCCAGAAGGTAGTTTACGGAGCCTTTGATATCATCCAGGAAAAGACAGGTAAGAGCGGACTTGAGGTATTTCAGCAGGCACTTGAAAACATTATGCCGACGCTGGAAGTAAAGGCTCGCCGTGTCGGCGGCGCCACATATCAGGTGCCGATCGAAGTCAGACCGAACAGAAGACAGACACTTGGACTGCGCTGGCTCACGAGTTTTTCGAGAGCGCGCGGTGAAAAGACCATGAAAGAAAGACTTGCCGGCGAGATCATGGACGCCGCAAACAATACGGGTTCCGCCGTTAAAAGGCGTGAAGATACCCATAAGATGGCGGAGTCGAACAAAGCGTTTGCACATTATCGCTGGTAATTCGACGGCTTGCGCCGAAAAAGCGGCGTAAGCTTAAATTAGAGAGGAGTGAGTGGAATGCCAAGAGACTATTCATTGGAAAAAACACGAAATATCGGCATTATGGCTCACATTGATGCGGGAAAAACCACAACGACGGAACGCATACTTTTCTATACCGGCAAAACCTATAAGCTCGGTGAGGTTCACGAGGGCGCTGCGACAATGGACTGGATGGAGCAGGAGCAGGAGCGAGGCATTACGATAACGTCAGCCGCTACGACTTGCTTCTGGAAAGACCATCGTATCAATATTATAGATACTCCGGGTCACGTCGATTTTACAGTCGAGGTTGAGCGCTCACTCAGGGTTTTGGACGGCTCGGTCACAGTTATGTGTGCTAAAGGCGGGGTAGAGCCGCAGTCAGAAACGGTTTGGAGACAGGCGGATCACTATCACGTTCCGAGAATGATATACGTCAATAAGATGGATATCACGGGCGCTGATTTTTATAATGTTCTCGATATGATTCATGACAGGTTAAAGTGCAACGCCGTCCCGATACAGCTCCCGATAGGCAAAGAGGCTGATTTCAGGGGAATTATAGACCTGGTTGAGATGAATGCCGATATCTACTACGATGAGCTGGGAAAAGATATGCGCGTCGAGGAAATTCCCGAGGATATGCGCGATCTTGCCGAAGAATATCACGCCAAACTGCTTGAAGCGGTGTCGGATTTTGACGATGAGATAATGGAAATGTATCTTGACGGTCAAGAGCCGCCCGTTGAAAAGGTTAAGGCTGCAATTAGAAAAGCTACGGTATCCGTAGAAATGATGCCTGTTGTCTGCGGTACATCGTATAAGAACAAGGGTGTACAAAAGCTGCTTGACGCAATTGTTGATTATATGCCCTCGCCGCTTGATATCCCTGATATCACTGGTGTAAATCCCGAAACTGGAGAAGAGGACAGCCGCCCGAGCAGTGACGACGCGCCGTTTTCCGCACTTGCGTTTAAAATCATGACCGACCCTTATGTCGGCAGACTTACGTTTATAAGAGTTTACTCAGGTACGGCGGAAGCCGGCTCGGTAGTTGTAAACTCGACTAAGGGAAATAGAGAGCGTCTCGGCAGAATTTTGCAAATGCATGCAAATCACCGTGAAGAGGTATCCAAGATCTATTCCGGCGATATAGCTGCCGTTGTAGGTCTTAAAAACACAACAACAGGTGACACCCTGTGCGAGGATAAAGCCCCTATAATTCTTGAGTCTATGGAATTTCCAGAGCCTGTCATCCGCGTTGCTATTGAGCCGAAGACAAAAGCAGGCCAGGAGAAGATGGGTATTGCCCTGGCTAAACTCGCCGAGGAAGACCCGACGTTCAAGACCTATACTGATGAAGAGACAGGGCAGACGATAATTGCCGGAATGGGAGAGCTTCATCTTGAGATCATAGTAGACAGACTGCTACGCGAATTCAAGGTTGAAGCAAATGTCGGCAAGCCGCAGGTTTCGTACAAAGAGACAATCAGAAAGTCGGCTGAAGTCGACCAGCGCTATGCCCGTCAGTCCGGCGGTAAAGGCCAGTTTGCCCATGTCAAGATACTTGTCGAGCCGAACGAACCGGGTAAGGGATATGAATTTGTCGATAAGATTACCGGCGGTGCTATCCCGAAGGAATATATACCGGCAGTCGATCAGGGTATACAGGGAGCGATGGAATCAGGCGTCTTAGCCGGCTATCAGGTAGTTGATGTAAAGGTTACGCTCGAGGACGGAAGTTTCCACGAGGTCGACTCATCAGAGCTGGCATTTAAAATCGCAGGTTCAATGGCATTTAAAGAGGCAATGCAAAAAGCATCTCCGGTACTTCTTGAACCTATTATGAAAGTGTCTGTGAATGTACCTGAAGAATACCTCGGAGACGTTATGGGCGACATAAGCGCAAGAAGAGGACAAATCTCCGGCATGGAAACGAGAAACGGCGCCGCAAAGATCGACGCTTCCGTACCGCTTTCATCAATGTTTGGATACGCGACCGATCTCCGCAGCAAAACGCAGGGGCGCGGCCAGTATTCCATGGAACCCAGCCATTATGTCGAGCTGCCTAAGAATTTGCAGCAGGATATAATAGCAGGCAAAAAATAATCAAGAAAAGAAGAACAAAATATATTCACTATTATTGTAAGGAGGATTTCCACAATGGCAAAAGCTAAGTTTGAAAGAACCAAACCTCATGTAAACATCGGTACCATCGGTCACGTTGACCATGGTAAGACCACTCTGACAGCAGCTATCACGAAATATCTTGCTTTCAGCGGTAAAGCAAAGTACGAAGCATACGATATGATCGACAAGGCTCCTGAAGAGAGAGAAAGAGGTATCACGATTAATACCGCTCACGTTGAGTATGAGACTGACGCTCGTCACTATGCTCACGTTGACTGCCCGGGCCATGCCGACTACATCAAGAACATGATCACGGGTGCTGCACAGATGGACGGCGCTATCCTTGTTATCGCCGCTTCCGACGGTCCTATGGCTCAGACTCGTGAGCATATCCTGCTTGCCCGTCAGGTCGGCGTTCCCGCAATCGTTGTTTTCCTCAATAAGGTCGATCAGGTTGATGACGAAGAGCTCCTCGAGCTCGTCGAGATGGAAGTTCGTGAGCTCCTCAGCTCCTACGATTTCCCGGGCGATGAAGTTCCGATCATTAAGGGCTCCGCTCTTAACGCTCTCGCTTCAGAAAGCACCGATCCGAACGCTCCCGAGTATGCTTGCATCAGAGACCTTATGGACGCTGTTGACACCTATATCCCGACTCCTGAGCGTAAGGCCGATATGCCGTTCCTTATGCCGGTTGAGGACGTCTTCACAATCACAGGCCGCGGCACCGTTGCAACAGGCCGTGTTGAGCGTGGTGTAATCAAGATGAACGAGAAGGTTCAGATCGTTGGTCTTATGGACGAGCCGCGCGAGACGACCGTTACCGGTATTGAGATGTTCCGCAAGCTCCTCGACTACGCAGAAGCCGGCGACAACATCGGTACTCTTCTCCGTGGTATTGCAAAGACAGATGTTGAAAGAGGACAGGTTCTTGCAAAACCCGACAGCATCAAGCCGCATAAGAAGTTCAAGGGTCAGGTTTACGTTCTTACTAAGGAAGAGGGCGGCCGTCACACCCCGTTCTTCAACAACTACAGACCGCAGTTCTATTTCAGAACAACGGACGTTACCGGCGTTATAACCCTTCCGGAAGGCACTGAGATGTGCCTGCCCGGCGACAACGTAGATATGGATGTCGAACTCATCACTCCTATCGCTATCGAGCAGGGCCTCCGCTTCGCTATCCGTGAAGGCGGCCATACTGTTGGTTCCGGCGTTGTTATCGCTATCAACGAGTAATTTAATAACACAGAAGGCCATTATTTAGCCTCTGATGTACCGGCATGATATTTCATGCCGGTACTGTTATTATAAAAAACACGGCTTTGCCGTCCGGCAAAGCCGTTAAAATCATTCCTCTTCCGTCTGCGGCATAGAAAGCCCGTGCATAAACCCGTCGAGTGCTGTGGACTGGATGTCTCCCGCTATGACCTCGTTCCGATAGACGATGATATCGGCGACGATATTTGTCTCGCCTGTCGGATAATTAGTTACAGAGTATGTATAGCGAACAGCTTCGAGGCCGGCATATTTGGAGAGGTCAAAGCCCTGTTCGAGCTGTATGTCGTTATATCCCTGAAAGATATCGTCAAAATTCTGAGGGATAACTATCGTAACTTCTTCGATCGGCTCTTCCGCGACCTCCCATCCATAAGATTCGAGGTAAGCGATCCTGTCGTCATTGCTTTTGACAACGGCTGACGGGCTGCCGTCACCGCTGCCGTTATCTTTCAGCAGAAAAATCGCACAAACGATCACGGCAGCCAGTAAAATCGCTATTATAACTCGCTTTTTATCTTTTTTTTGCCTGGTTTTAGTCATAAGATCACTCCTTGCAGTAATTAAGGTATCAGGTTCAATACAAGCATATGATAAACTGTCCAAAATAATGATAAGAGGAAAAAACATGGCAAAACTCAGACTTGATAAAATCATTGCATCAACTGGCGCAGCTTCTCGGCGAGAGATAAAGACACTGGTTAAAAATGGCCGCGTTGCAGTTGACGGGCTGCCGGCAAGGAAGCCTGAGGATAAGTACGATCCCGAAAATACCGTCATTACGATAGACGGGATTCCAATCAAATACAAGACGCGCCGCGTAATAATGTTAAATAAACCGGCAGGATATGTCACGGCAACCGAGGATAAACTCGAAAAAACAGTGCTGGATCTGATAACAGATGAGTACCGCAGGCTTGGCGTATACCCCGTAGGACGTCTCGATAAAGACACAGAGGGACTCCTGTTGCTTACAAACGACGGTGATTTCTGCCATAGCGTAATAAGTCCGTCAAAACACGTCGGGAAAATATATTATGTTGAAACCGATAAGGCGCTTACTCCTGATGATGCCATTGCCATTGAAACCGGCATAGAACTTGCCAATAACGAAAAGTGTATGCCGGGACAGCTTAAAATAACAGGCGAAAACAAGGGTTATATAATGATATTTGAGGGAAAATATCATCAGGTAAAGAGAATGATTGCCTCCTGCGGCAAAACCGTTATGTATTTAAAACGCGTAGCAGTCGGAGGACTGCGCCTGAAAAGCGATCTTCAATGCGGCAAATTTATCGAACTTGCTGAAGAAGACATAGAATCCGTTTTCGATACTTCCAAAATGAATAGTATTTTCATCTCGCTTTAGAAAGAAAATTGTCAATATAACAGATATTTTGAAGATTTTTTTTGCAAAATAACGATAAATGTATTGAAAAGTGATATGAAACAAGGTATTATGTAAAGACGTAATGTACAAAATCACGAAGCAGCAAATTTTAAACAAAATCGTTAGAGGGAGACCTAAAAATGTCTAGTAGAACATTCCAAGGCGTCGTTATCCAGCTTAAAGAAGCAACCGATAAGGTGGTGGGCGTTGCGGATTACGACGGGAATATAGTCGCGTGCAGTGAGATCTCGAGAGTCGGCTCTAAGATCAAGGGCATATATGAGCTGCCCGACCCAAAGGCGGACTCTGTCATCGTTGCGGATGGAAAGACCTTCAAATTTCTCGGAGGTCAAAACAGTCGTTTTGACTATTGCGTGTTCATAGAGGGGACTGACGCAATAGCAAAAAGCCTGTGTATCATGGCATGGGTTGCAATATCAGAGGCGAAGATATATTACGAAGAAAAACACGACAAAAGTGCGTTTGTAAAAAATATAATAACCGACAATATCCTGCCCGGCGATATATACGTCCACGCGAAAGAACTCAATTTTATCGCCGATACGGCAAGAGCGGTGTTTCTTGTCCGGCAGACGGGCAAGGCGGACGTGGAGGCTATCGAGGTTATTCAGAGGCTGTTTCCTGACAAGCAGCACGATTTTGTCCTTTCGATAAACGAGACGGATATTGCCGTGGTCAAAGAAGTGCAGCCGACCGTGACGGCAAAGGATCTGCAAAAGATTGCAGCCGACATAGAAGCAGCTTTAAAGACAGAATTGGCGGCTGAAGTAATAATCGGAATCGGCACAGTGGCAAAGCATTTGAGGGAGATCGCCGACAGATATAAAGAGGCGCAGGTAGCTATAGAGATTGGTAAAGTGTTTGATACGGAGAGCGATATCATTAATTATGAAAATCTCGGCATAGGCCGGCTGATATACCAGCTCCCGACAACGCTGTGCGAGATGTTTCTGTCAGAGGTATTTAAAAAGAGCCCGATAGACGCCCTCGATCAGGAGACGCTCTCCATCATAACAAAATTCTTTGAAAATAACCTCAATATATCAGAGACGTCGCGCAAGCTGTTTGTACACAGAAATACGCTTGTCTACAGGCTGGGCAAGATTAAAAAACTAACGGGACTTGACTTAAGAGAATTCGATCAGGCGATTGTGTTCAAAGTGGCGCTGATGGTGAAGAAATATTTAAACTCACAGAATTCGCAAAAGATCTAATAGCAAATAACCTAGGGGAGGGATAAAGTCATGATCGTCATGAGAGATGTCTTTAAAGCATATGAAAACGGTACAAAAGCATTAAAAGGCATCAATATGGAGATAAACGACGGAGAATTTGCGTTCCTTGTTGGGCCGTCAGGCTCCGGGAAATCGACTATAATAAAGCTCATCACCGGAGAGGTCGCCTGTACGGACGGTACTGTAATAGTGAACGGCTTTGATATGAATAAGATAAAACTTTCAAAAATGCACAAGGTTAGAAGGACGCTCGGCGTAATCTTTCAGGATTTCCGCCTGATAGAAGACAAAACCGTGTATGAAAACGTCGCGTTTGCGATGCGCGTCGTCGGCGCTTCGAAAAAAGAGATCAATAAACGAGTTCCGTATGTACTTGACCTTGTAGGACTTGATACGCGCAGCAACAGACGGCCGAATGAGATATCCGGCGGCGAGCAGCAGCGTGTCGCGATAGCGAGAGCGCTCGTGAACAATCCGAGGATGATAATAGCTGACGAGCCGACGGGAAACCTCGATCCGGCGCGCAGCCTTGAGATAATGATGATGCTCGAAAAGATTAACGAGCTCGGAACGACAATGCTCGTTGTGACACACGAGAGAGAGCTCGTCAATCAGTTTTCAAAGCGCGTAATTGCGATTGACGGCGGCAGGATAATAAGCGACGGAATGGATGGGTATTACAACTATGAAGAGCAATAAGATTGGATATTTTCTTCACGAAGGTATAAGCAGTATTTTTAACCACGGTTTCATGTCGTTTGCATCCGTGTGCATCATAATAGCGTGCCTTCTCATCATGGGCAGCTTTTCGCTTGTAGCCCTCAACGTAAATAATATTATAGAGGTGCTCGAGAGCGACAATCAGGTCATCGCGTATGTAAGCGAGGACTATACTGAAGAGGAGGCCAGAGCGCTTCAGCCTCAGCTCGAACAGGTCGCAAACGTATCGTCGGTAGTTTTCGTCACAAGGGACGAGGCGTTTGATGAATTCAGCGGACAGTATGAAGATACGGGGCTTCTTGAGGATCTCGGCTCAGACTTTCTTAGGGACAGATACGAGATTTATATGGACGATATATCGCTGATGCAGGAGACTAAAACTGCTCTTGAGCAGGTGACCGGCATAGCGGAAGTCAGTGCACATCTTGAGATAGCGCAGGGCTTCACGGCGATAAGAAATACAGTCAGCATAATATCGCTCATATTAGCCGCGATATTATTTGTCGTATCGCTGTTTATTATGTCTAACACAATAAAGCTTACGACCTTTGAGCGCCGGGAGGAGATAGCTATCATGAAGATGGTCGGCGCGACGAGCGCGTTTATCAGATGGCCGTTTATCGTTGAGGGACTCTTCCTCGGCCTTATAGGATCTCTCACAGCATATGTAATGCAGTGGGGAGTGTACAGGCTCATAGAAGATCGTGTGGTCGAGGTATCCGGACTTGCGTTTCTCGAGGTGATAGATTTTAACGTTATAGCTGTACCCTTGCTGATAGCGTTTATCGCGGTGGGTTTCTGTGTTGGTGTTATAGGGAGTTCTGTGGCCATTAAAAACTATCTTAAAGTGTGATTGAGGATAGGCGCATGAAACATCAAAAGACATTTGTGAGAATACTTTGTGTAGTATTGGCGCTTCTTATGTGCGGAACGCTTATTATCGAAGCGATAGCTGCGTTGTTTTAAACAAAATGCAGGATATTACAAAATACGATCAGACCTGCCTTGACAGGCATGCTACAATTGCAATAAATATCTCCTGATAAGAAAGGAATAGTGAAAATGTCAGTAGAAACAAGATTCAAGATGAGTGCGGAGCGCCTTGAAGAACTTAAACAAGAGCTGTTTTATTTGCAGACAGTCAGAGAGAAAGAGGTCGCAGAACAGATAAAAGAGGCGAGATC
>CALXCR010000172.1 GCA_944386855.1 uncultured Oscillospiraceae bacterium | reverse complement strand
TATGTCGATAAAGTGGCGGGCGAAATTAAAGAGATCTGGGATCTTATGAACACCAGCTACGACAAATTCATTCGCACCACAGACGCGGAGCATGAGCGTACCGTACAGAAAATCTTTAAAAAACTCTACGAGCAGGGCGATATCTATAAAGGGTACTACGAAGGCTGGTACTGCGTGCCCTGTGAGTCGTTCTACACCGAAACGCAGCTGGTCGACGGCAAATGCCCCGACTGCGGACGCGAGGTTACCAAAACCAAAGAAGAAGCCTACTTCTTTAAAATGAGCAAATATCAGGACCGGCTGCTCGAGTATATCGAAACGCACCCCGATTTTATTCAGCCCGAGTCGCGCAAAAAAGAAATGATCAACAATTTCCTAAAGCCCGGCCTGCAAGATTTGTGTGTGTCCCGTACTTCCTTTACCTGGGGCATTCCTGTTGATTTCGACCCCGGCCACGTGGTGTACGTCTGGATGGATGCGCTCAACAACTATATTAGCGGCATTGGCTATGATCCGGATCACCCCAGTGAGCAGTACCAAAAGCTTTGGCCTGCCGACCTGCACCTGATCGGCAAAGATATTCTTCGCTTTCACACCATTTACTGGCCCATTTTCCTCATGGCCATGGGAGAGCCGCTGCCCAAGCAGATTTTCGGCCATCCGTGGCTCCTCTTTGGCGAAACCAAAATGAGTAAATCCCTGGGCAATGTCATTTACGCTGACGAACTGGTAAACCGCTTTGGCGTAGACGGCGTGCGTTACTATGTGCTGCGCGAAATGCCCTTTGCCAGCGACGGCAGCATTACCTACGAAAGCATGATTGCCCGGTATAACGCCGATCTGGCCAATACCATTGGCAATTTGGTTAATCGCACCATTTCTATGGGTCAAAAATATTTTAATGGCGCTGTGCAAAGCGGCGAAGCCGCCAAGCAGGCGTTAGATACCGATCTTATCCAAACGGCTCTGAGCACGGCCCAAGAAGTCGATCTGAAAATGGAAGAGCTGCGCGTCGCCGACGCGCTGGAGGCGATTGTGAATTTGGCGCGCCGCTGCAATAAATATATTGACGAGACCGCGCCCTGGGCGCTGGCCAAAGACGAAGCCCAAACAGAGCGTCTGGGTACCGTGCTGTATAACCTGCTGGAAGGCATTCGCTTTATTGGCGTGCTGCTGCGCGCGTATTTGCCGCAGACCGGCGAGGCTATTTTAGATCAGCTGGGTGTAGACGAGCAGGGACGCAGCCTGGCATCGCTCGCTAGCTTCGGGTATTTGCAGAAGGGGCATACCACAAAAGCGCCCAGTCCGCTGTTCGCCCGTTTAGACGGCGCTAAGCTGCTGGCCGAAATTGAAAAGGAAAAAGCAGAAAAGGCGGCCGCGGCTGCGAAGCCTCAGGAGACGCAGAAGGCAGGAAAGCCGGAGATTACGATTGACGACTTTGACAAAGTAGAGCTGAAAGTGGGCACCGTGTTAGCCTGTAAGCCCGTGGAAGGCGCGAAAAAACTGCTGGTTTCCCAGATTCAGGTGGGCGATCAGGTGCGCCAGATTGTTTCGGGCATTGCGGCGCAGTATACGCCCGAGGATATGGTGGGCCGCCACGTGATTGTGGTAACCAATTTGAAGCCGGTGAAGCTGCGCGGCGTGCTGTCAGAAGGCATGGTGCTCTGCGCGGACGACGGTAAAGGCGGTTTTTGCCTGCTGACACCGGAGCGAGAAGTGCCCAGCGGCAGTGAGGTGAGCTAATGTATTTTGATACGCATGCGCATTATGACGACGAGCGGTTTAAAGGCGATCAGCAGGAGCTGTTTGGCGCCATGCGCCAGGCGGGCGTGGATGCGATTGTGAACTGCGCGAGTGATTTAAAAAGCTGTCAAAGCACGCTAAAGCTGGCTAAAGAGTATGAGTTTGTATTTGCGGCGGTAGGCGTGCATCCGCACGAGGTGGGAAGCCTGGACGAGGACGCGGTGCAGCGCCTCTACCAGTATGCCTGCCAAACGGAGAAAGTGGTGGCGATTGGCGAGATTGGGCTGGATTACCATTATGATTTTTCGCCGCGCGATGTGCAGCGCGACTGGTTTGTGGAGCAGATTGAGCTGGCGAAGGAAGTGGAGCTGCCCATTATTGTGCATAGCCGTGAGGCCGCGCAGGATACGTTTAACGTGATAGAGGGCAGCGACGCGGCGGACGTAGGCGGCGCGATTCATTCGTACAGCGGCGATTTGCCCATGGCCCGCGCCTACGTGGATATGGGGTTTTATCTGGGCATCGGCGGCATGCTAACGTTTCCGAATGTGAAGAAGCTGCTGCGCGTGGTCGAGGAGATTGACCTGTCTCACCTGCTGCTGGAAACGGATGCGCCGTATCTCGCGCCGGCGCCGCGGCGTGGGGAGCGCAATGATTCGCGGAATCTGCGCTATGTAGCGGAAAAGATTGCCGAAATTAAAGGAATCAGCGCCGAAGAGGTGGCGCGGGTGACAAGCGAAAACGCCTGCCGCCTGTTTCAGGTTGCGCTATGAATCCGAAAGACTATTTAGTGAGCCTGCTGCATGTAGCCACCGAGGAGCAGCTGATCGCCGCGCCGAAAAATACTACGGCGCTGCTGCAGCGGTACGGATTTCAGTTTAAAAAGCAATTCGGCCAGAATTTTTTGATCGATTTGCACGTTATGGGAAAAATTGTGCGCGCGGCGCAGATTGGGCCGGAGGACGTGTGTTTGGAAATTGGTCCTGGCATCGGCAGTTTGACGCAGATTTTGGCAGAAGCGTCCGGGCGCGTGCTGGCGGTAGAGATTGACGAGCGCCTGATTCCCATTTTGCAGGAAAATCTGGCTGCTTACGAGCATGTGGAAATGATCTGCGCCGATTTTTTAGAGCTGGATCTCACGCGCTTTGCGGCGGAGCATCGGGTGGACCGGCCGCTTAAGGTGGTCGCTAACTTGCCGTACTATATTGCCACCCCCATTATTATGCGTCTTTTTGAAAGCGGTCTGCCGCTGGATAGCATTACCGTAAT
>CALXCR010000171.1 GCA_944386855.1 uncultured Oscillospiraceae bacterium | reverse complement strand
GAGGCCCAGGGCTACAGCCAGGTGCTGTGGCTGGACGGCGTCCACCGCAAGTACATCGAGGAGGTCGGCTCCATGAACGTGATGTTCAAGGTGGACGGCAAGATCCTCACCCCCGACCTGAACGGCTCGGTGTTGCCCGGCATCACCCGCCGCACCTGCATCCAGCTGTTGAAGGACTGGGGCTATGAGGTGGAGGAGCGCCGCATCTCCGCCGAGGAGCTGTTCGAGGCCGCCGAGAGCGGCAAGCTGGAGGAGGCCTGGGGCACCGGCACCGCCGCCGTGGTGTCCCCCATCGGCGAGCTGGCCATGGAGGACAAGAAGGTCACCGTCAGCGGCAACAAGATTGGCCCCGTCACCCAGCGTCTGTACGACGAGCTCACCGGCATCCAGTGGGGCCGCCTGCCCGATCCCCACGGCTGGATTATGAAGCTGGTGTAATCACAAAACGAAATTCTCACTGAAAACAGCCAGAGCCCGGCGCAAGCCGGGCTCTGGCTGTTTGTTTCTCCGCCTCTTGTCAAAGAACTTCGGTCACGCCTGCTCGAAGTACGCGATGATGGCGTTGGCCGCGGTCCCCAGGGCCACCCCGGAGTCGTATGCGGCCTGCTGCATTTCCTGGGTGACGGTCCCCCCGCCGGCGCACTGCTCTGTGCGCTCCACCCAGAGCTTCCCCTGCTCCAGCAGAGTTTTTGCCTGGTCCGCCAGCTCCGGGAAGACCTTCGCGGCGGCGCTCGCCACCTCCTCCTGATTGACCTCCAGCGCGTTTGCGCTGTCGCCGGAGGCGAAGTCGTAGAGAACCAGCGCCCCGGAGCTGCTTAGGCCGCAGGACACCTCATAGCTTGCGGCGGACAGCACTGTCACAGTGGAGGCCAGCACCGCGGCGCTGTCGCCGATTCCGCCGTGATTGGAGAAGTAGTTCAGTCCGCTGTTCACCGCCTTTGCCCTGGCGTACAAGGTGCTGGCCAGCTGATGCTCCCGGGGGTTGTCCTCCAGGTTGAAAATCTCATCAAAGCAGCGGATGGTCTGGATCTCTCCCCCCTCAAAGGTCATGTCGCAGTTGTACAGGTCAGAGCCCGCAATGGAAAACTCCACCGTCATGTCGCCGCTCACGTCGTTTGTATTGATTCGGAAGGCCGACGCCGCGCGGATCGGCTCATCCCCGGCAAACACGGTGCCCAGCTCCCGGTCCAGTCCATAGCCGCTGGACAGCAGGAAGCTGTTCAGGGCCTCTCCGCCGTAGGTCGTGCAGGAGTCGTAGGCGTTGACTCCATTGACCTGGACGGTGTAGTCGCTGTTGAACCGGCTCATATCCACGTTTTTCGCCGTGTCCGGGATGATGTCGTACACATGGATCAGGTACGTCTCCCGCTCAGACAGGTTTTCCTCCTGGGACAGATCCACCGCGCCGCCTCTGTCCAGCACAAACAGCCCCCTGCTCTCCACCGCGGCCGCGCTCTGGTCCGGCTCGCCGGAGGCGCTTTCCGGCGTCTCCCCAGAACCGCCCGTGCCGCAGGCCGCCAGGGACAGGACCAGAGCCGCCGACGTCAGCAGTGCCGTCCATTTTTTCATATCCATCATTTCCTTTCTCACGCACCGTCTCTTTTTGTGCGGTTTTCCTAAGCCCAGTGTAGCACGCGCAAAGATTTAAGTCAACTTAAAATAAAGATTATAGTTTGTTAATAAAAGATAACAGCCCATGTAGACTAAGACAGAGGTGGTTGCATGGACTACGAAATGCTTGGAAAGCGCATCCGGGACGAGCGGCTTCTGCTGCGCCTTACCATCGAGCAGCTGGCGGAAATGGTGAATAAGAGCACAAACTACATCGGGCAGATCGAGCGGAATGACGGCAAGCCAAGTCTGGAAACGGTGGTGGATATTGCCAACGCGCTGGGCACGACAGTGGACAGCCTGCTGGCGGACAGCCTTGATAAATATCGGGACGACAAACTGGTACAGGAGATCGAAACGTTTTTGTATCCCATGGACGAGTACGGAAAACAGTTTATTTTGGACGTCATTAAGCGGTACTCCTATTACCATAAAAAGCGCCTGGAAGATCACGCAGAATGAGAGCAAAATGCAAGGGCAGCACAAACCTGTGCTGCCCTGCGTCTTTATTCCGCGTTTTCAAGAATTTCCAACATCTCACGCGGCGTGACAATAAAGTGTTTGACTGGAAAATGCTTGATGTTTCCGGTGATCAGATACGCCTCCCCCTCACTGCGGCGCTCCATCACAACTTCGTAAAAAATGGCGTCGTCCGGATCGATGACGGTTTCTTCCACCGGTTCCGCGTCCACGAAGACGCCTCGTTTGATGATCCCGCTTATCAGTACCTCCACAGCACTGCGGTCAAAACGAAACTTCCGGCGGGTAAGAACATCCCGATATTCCTCAAGAATCCCGTCATTTAAAAGCGGGATAATACGGCCAGTCAACGCCTCCCGAAGTATAATCCCAGGGACAGAGGAACCGCGCAGCAGTGCGGACACAAGGACGTTGGTATCGATCACAGCATAATACCTCATGCGGTGTGACCTCTTTTAGTTGGGCGCTCCGTCCGAGCGGCGGCAATCTCGGCATTGATCTCCTCCAGCGTCATGCCGGAAGTGCCATTTTTCTCAGCCTCCGCGCTGAGCTGCTCCATCGCGCGCACCGCCCTGTCCGCCGGATAGTCCTTCTTGGGAAGGGTCATACTGAAGGGAATCCCATTCTGCTGAACGGTGCGCTTCAGAAACATGCGAACGGCAGTGGGAAGATCCAAGCCCAGCTCCTCAAAAATCGCGGTGGCCTGGTTCTTCAAATCCTCGTCAATCCTAAGCTGCGTCACAGAAGTTGCCATACTGCTCCTCCTTTTCACTTCAATCGTAATTGTTTGTACTTCTATTGTAGTGTATGATACCCATATTGTCAAGTCCAATGCATGGGAACGCCCCGTTCCGTCTGAATGCTGTCCAGATAGCATACGCCGCAAAGCCGCGAGGCATGCAGCCGACGGAACGAAAGGCCCCGAGCCGTATGGCTCGGGGCCTTTGACAGGTTCCGTCAAGTGTTCAGGCTGGCGATAAACTGCCGGGCCACCCGGGGGGTGCGCCCCGCGTGGCGGATCTCCCACTCCATGGCCTTGGCGTGGAGGACCTCCCGGTTCATCTCCACGTGGTACAGCCCGGCCAGGTGGTCGATGAGGGCCAGATACTCCGTCTTGCTCATGGTCATATAGGGGATGCGCAGGCCGAAGCGCTCAGCCAGGGCGGTCTTTTCCGAGATGGTCTCAAAGGCGTCCACCTCGTCCCCCGCCCGGTCGGAGAAGGTCTGGCGCACCAGATGGCGGCGGTTGGAGGTGGCGTAGATGGCCACGTTGGGGGGCCGCTTCTCCAGTCCCCCCTCCAGGATGGTCTTCAGGGAGGAGTAGGTCTTGTCGTCCTGGTCGAAGGCCAGGTCGTCGATGAACAAAATGAAGCTCTGCCGCCGCCCGGCCAGGGAGCGGATGAGCCGGGGCATGCCCACCAGATTCTCCTTCTGAATCTCGATGAGCCGCAGGTTCTCCATGCCGGGGAGATAGAGCATGGACTTCACCGTGGCCGACTTGCCCGTGCCCCCGTCCCCGAACAGGAGCACGTTGTTGGAGGGCTTTCCCTCCACCAGCAGGCGGGTG
>CALXCR010000170.1 GCA_944386855.1 uncultured Oscillospiraceae bacterium | reverse complement strand
CAAGAAAGCTCTTGTTGATGTGGTCAAGGCAAATGAATATGATGAAAACCTTTCTGTCCGTCAAACATTATTTGTTGACTGCTTTGGCTCTTGGGGTTCTGCAGAACCGGTAGATATGTTCGTTGCTCCGATTCCGAAAGGCAAGACAAGTTCTGAATATAACAAAAAGGGACTTAATTGCTGCGTTACCTCTTGGAGAAGAATATCCGATACGACACTCTCTCCGAGAATCAAGTGCGGTGCGAACTATATAAACAGCCGAGTTGGTCAGCGTGAAGCTCTTCGTAACGGTTACGATACTTGCATCTTCCTCAATGAAACAGGCAAGGTTGCCGAAGGCCCGGGCTCTTGCTTCTTTATGGTTGTAAACGGAACTCTTGTAACACCTATGCTAACTGATAGTGTTCTTGAAAGCATTACAAGAGATACGATTATTAAACTCGCCAAAGCAGCAGGTATTCCTGTCGCTGAGAGAACGGTTGATAGAACAGAGCTTTATACTTGTGACGAAGCATTCCTTTGCGGTTCCGCTATGGAAGTAACTCCCGTTCTTTCTATAGATAAGTATGTTGTTGGTAACGGCGATGCCGGAAAGATCACGGTAGAACTTCACAAGGCATATCTCGATGCGGCAAGAGGAAAAAACGAAGAGTTGAAGAATTGGGTAACCCCGATTTATTGAGGTGAATCATGGAAAACTATAGCATTTTGACTACGTTATATAAAAATGATTCGACGGAATATTTGAAGCAGAGCATTGACAGTATGCTTGCACAGACCGTTGTGACAAATGATTATGTTATTGTTGTTGATGGACCGTTGACTGAAGAACTCAATGCCGTTATTGCAGGATATGCTAAGGAATATGACTTCTTTAAGATTGTTAGATTGAGTGAGAACGGTGGACTAGGCGTGGCTCTTCGAGAAGGACTTAAACATTGTAAAAATGACCTTGTTGCACGCATTGACGCTGATGACCTGTCTATGCCTACACGTTGTGAGAAACAACTGGCACTTTTTGAAAGAGAGCAGGATTTGGTGATTGTCGGATCTGATATGTACGAATTTGCCGACAATCCCAATGAGATTACGGATCTGAAAAAAATGCCCGCCACACCAGAACAGATATACAAATACGGTAAAAGACGCAACGCATTTAACCATTCATCTGTGATGTATCGAAAGAGTGTTATTGAAGAACACGGCAGTTACTCTACTATGCGCCGTTCTCAGGATATTGAGCTGTTTTCAAAAATCCTTTTTGCCGGATGCAAGTGTAGAAATATAAATGAGCCACTCATAAAATTTAGATGCGGAGACACTCGTGTCAAAAGAAAGAAAAATTGGACGAATGTTAAGTCAGATCTGCAAATATTTAAGAACAATTACAAGATGGGATATGCAGGATTTGGCGATTATATGTATGTCGTTATCACACAGATAGGATTCTTTATTCTGCCCACAAAACTTGCAGGCTTTTTGTATATGAAGCTTTTTAGATCCAAGGTGGACAAATGACGCGCAGTAAGAAGACAAGGAGTTTGTAATGAAATGTATTTTTGTTATTTCGCGTATGGGCGGCGGAGGCGCTGAGCGTGTGTTGGCAAATCAAGCTAATGAATTTGTGGCTAATGGGCATGATGTGACAATTATGACGATTGTCGGTGGTGAATCTTTTTACGATTTGTCTGAGAAGGTAAAGTACATTAGTGCGAACGTAAAGATCAATCGAAAAAGCAAAATTACATCGATGTTTTCGCAAATGTTCGGATTTTTTAAGGCAAGAGCTTTTTTTAAAAAAATGATAATAACAGAAAGTCCAGACATTGTTTTTTCGCAACAGCGTCAAGCAGATATAATTTGCTACTCAATAAAAGGAGCAAAAGTTAAGTTTAAGCACATTTGTTATGAAATCAATGATCCGTTTGCTAGAAGAAAAGTAACACAACAAATACTAAAGAAAGTATATGAAAAATCACAATTGTTGGTCTGTCAGAGCCAAACAGTTGCCGATTATTACAATAATGTACCCAATCGAGTTGTTATTCCGAATCCAATTAATCCAACTTTAATACCCAATAGGGAAAACATCGACGGCAACAAAGTTGTAGCCGTTGGGAGATTAGATAAACAAAAGAATTTTTCAATGCTCTTAGATGCTTTTGCGCAAGTGTTGATGACCAAGCCATCTGCATATCTGCAAATATATGGCGAAGGTCCTCTTCGCGAGAGCTTACAGAAAAAGATAGACTTGTTGCATATTGGAAAAAGTGTTAAACTGTGCGGTGCAAAACGTGAGGTCTTGAAATACATCTCTAATGCAGCCGTGTTTGCAATGTCTTCGGACTATGAGGGTATGCCAAATGCATTACTTGAGGCGATGGCAATTGGGCTTCCCGTGGTCTGTACTGATTTTGCTACAGGTGTGGCGTATGAATTGATCGGAGAAAATAATGGTTTCGTTGTGCCAGTAGGTGATAGTGATGCTATGGCAAAAGCAATAATAGATATCTTAGAGCACCCCGAGAGGCAGTCTGTGATATGTGCTCAAAGTCGAAAGGATACAACCAGATTCTACAACGATAAAATTATGAATCGTTGGCTTGAAACTTTTGAAAACGTTTGATATTGAGGTTTCATATGGATATTACATTTTTCATTGGAGGTATTTCCGGTGGTGGAGCGGAGCGCGTTTGCTGTAATTGTGCAAATTACTTAGCAAAACAAAATCATGATGTTACGATTTTGACCATGTCTGAAACAATGAACGCTTATGGTGTTCACCCGGAAGTAAGACTGGTTTCATTATTAAAGGAAAGTGAACGGTCAAATAAAATAAAGGATAATAGCCTGAGATATGTGAGATTAAAAAGATATGTAAGCGACCACAGTCTTGACACCTATGTGGTAATGCTTCCGATTACGATATCTCTTTTGCTGCATTTTAGAAAGCTTATAAGAGGAAAAATCATTGCATCAGAACGCAACGATCCTTTGTCAGGCTCAAGATTATCAAAGAAGCTAATGAAACATTATGCTAAGTATGCGGATGCTTGGGTATTTCAGACATCAGATGCTGCAAAATGGTATGACGGAATGGTCGAAAAAGCAGAAATCATTCCAAATGCTATCAACCCCGATTTTATTCGCCCGGTATATGTCGGAAAGCGAGAAAAGAGTATTGTTGCGGCCGGCAGACTTTCAGAGCAGAAGAACTTCAAACTCTTGCTTGATGCTTTTGCTGTTGTCACGCGTCAATACCCCGAATATACATTGAGGATATTTGGCAAGGGTCCGCTTGAAGACGAACTGAAGGCATATGCACAGACTCTTGGCGTAGCAGAGAAAACAGAGTTTATGGGGTACGTATCTAATATGCCTGAACAACTTGAAAAGGCATCAATGTTTGTGTTGTCATCTAATTATGAAGGAATGCCAAACGCATTAATGGAAGCAATGGCGATGGGGCTGCCATGTATTTCAACCGATTGTCCGGCGGGCGGCTCTGCGTTTCTGATAAAAGATGGAGAAAACGGTCTCTTGGTTCCTGTTGCAGACAAAGATTCGATGATCGCAGCGATGCAAAGAATATTACGCGACGATTCTTTTGCCGTTTCTTTGGGAGACAATGCACGTAAGGTAATTGATAGGTTATCTCCCGAGAATATTTATTCTCAATGGGAAAGATTTATTATGGATGTGGTTAGGAGTTAATATGGGACGAATTCGTAGATTTATTGAGAAAATGCAGCGAAATTTCTGTCGGGGGGGGGTAATCACTTTTTACAGAAAGAAAGGTACATCTATAGGACAAGGATGTGAAATAAATAAAAATTTTAACATCATCGCGGAACCATATCTTGTAAAGTTAGGAGATAATGTACGCATAACATCCGGAGTGAAGTTCATCACACACGATGGCGGATTGATTGTTGCACGTCGTAGCGAGGAGTGCAGAAAGCTCTGCAAGGATATCAAGGAAGCAGATATTTTTGGAAAGATAATCGTTGGTAATAATGTCCATATCGGTGTTGACGCAATTGTGCTGCCGGGCGTAACGATAGGTGATAATGTCGTCATCGGGGCAGGAGCAGTAGTCACACGTGATATTCCATCTAATTGTATCGCTGTTGGTGTTCCTGCAAGAGTCATAAAGTCGATAACGCAATATGTGGAGGATAATATAGACTCTTTTGTGTACACGAAGTCGATGTCATATGAAGAAAAGAGAAAGTATCTTGAAGAAAAATCATAAAGTCAGAGTTGCCATTGTGTGCGGAAGTATGAACATTGGCGGTGGTGAGACTATGGCTGCAAAGCTTGCGGGCTATATTGATCGAAGTAAGTTTGATGTTAAATATTTTGTAATAGCAAATTACATAGACAATCAGATTGCTGCAGGCCTCAGAGATAGCAAAACAGATTTTGAATGTCTTGAATTGCCAAATAGTTTTAGCTTCAACTCTTATAGAAAATTCGCCCAGGCGATGAAGGTCTATTCACCAGATGTGATTCATTGTCATTTGGATGTTTCATATTCTTGGGTATGGGCAATTTTAAACAATAAACCGTTGATCACAACAATGCACAGTGACCCATTTATACGTCGAGATAAGCGAGTAGCAACTGTGATGAAAATGAAATCCATTCAAGGAAAACTCCGTGTAATTGGGTGCTCCAAAAGAACAATGGAGCTTGTTCAACGATGTTACCACTTGAAGGACAGTCAGATAGGATATATTTATAATCCTATTTCTGTCAACGATTTTACTCCAGCTCCTCTTAGTAACACACAAATTAATTTTGTGGCAATGGGGCGGTTACATAAGGTCAAGAATTATCCGCTGATGTTGCATGCATTTAAAGTAGTATCGGAAGCATATGGTGATATACGCCTTTCCATTGCTGGGTCTGGACCTTTAGAAAATGAACTAAAGGAACTTGTAGAACAACTTAACATAAAAGACAAAGTTGAGTTTTTGGGAAATGTTCGTGATGTACCGAACTTGCTAAATAAAATGGATGCATTATTGCTCTCTTCGGTATCAGAGGCATGTCCTATGGCAATCTTAGAAGCAATGGCATCTGGGCTTCCGGTTATAGCGACTGATGTTGGTGGGGTATCGGAGCTTGTATCTGATAATGGAATTGTTGTTCCGAGCGAAGATGTAGAGGCATTTGCATCGGCAATGACAATGATTATTGAGAGTCCCACCCTTTTGAGGAATATGGGGTGTAAGGGGCGACTGTACTCTTCAAAGTATGATAAAACAAATATCGCCGCAGAGTATGGGCAGGAGTATATAAATTTGGTGTAAGGAGGATAGGCTTCCATGAGATTAAGAATACAGAGAGGGAATATACCAGTAGCATTAGTTATAATATTCCTATTGCTACTTACTGCAAAGGATTTTATTGGTATATCGATACCAGGCATCGTATTTACTGCTCTCTGGATGATGATATTGCTGTTTGCAGATGAAGATACTTCGACTGCATTTACTTTGTCATCTGTAATTTGCTTCGCCAGTACATTATCTATAACGATTCCGTGTGTTTTTTATATTTTTTTAAACCTTTTTAGAAAAAAAACTTTGAAACTTGACGCGATCTTTTTAACCAGTATATATGTTGCGTTAATTGAATTTTTCCGCTTAGTGGCAGGAAGTGAAGAAGATTTTCGCTTATATGTAAACAGTATGGCTGTTCTTTTTTTAGTATCTACGGTTATTTCAAAACTAAAAGAAAAGAGTGCTTCAGCAGACTTATGTATAAAGTATTACATAGCATGTTTTGCTTTTTTATCTTTGGATATCATATGGGCAACAGTAAGATCGTTAGGTAATCTCAGGGCAATCATTTCTGGCAGTTTTAGAATCGGGCAGGTAGATCTCTTAGATGAATCTATGACCGGTATTTTTAGTATAAATGCTAACGGAATAGCCTTAATGTCGGTTCTTGCGGTGTCCTCAGTTATGCTCCTCATGAGCAAGAAATATTTTACAAAGAAAATGGCAATTCCGCTGCTTATTTACTTTAGTGCTGTTGGGTTGCTTACGGTTTCAAAGACTTTCATATTGGTATACGCTGGTTTTTGGTGTTTGTATGTGTGTTGGTATTCTTCTAAAAGTAATACAAACATATTTAAGCCATTTGCATTAGTAGGAGCCTTTATTCTGATAATCGTTTTCATGTGGAATACAGATATAGTTCAGAATGTTATTGTACGCTTTGATACAAACGACTTGACCACAGGTCGTGTTGATGTTGCGGTAGATTATTTTGACTATATGGAGCAGAATAGGATTGCATCAATTATTGGTATTGGTCTGCAAAATGTCACGAGTAAAACAGCATTAGTACACGTTCCACACAATGCAATTTTAGAGATTTATGTTTGTTTTGGAATTGTTGGAATCATAGCCTATTCATTGTTCTTTATGTCATTAGTGCGATCGGGTATACAAAAATGCAAAACCTCAACGAATTATGATGGGCGTATTCTGATCAACTTAATACCATTTATTTCATTTTTTGTTTTTATCCAAAGTCTTCAGTTTCTTCGAATTAACTATATTTATGCATCTATAGCGATTGCCTTTGCTGCAATGATTTTAACAGAATATAATGGGCCCCTTGTCAAGACCATATCCCGAAATTTTATCTTGAACGATTTTGACTTTTGCAATACCTGAGCCAAGAGAACTTTCGGCATGCAGCAGCCAGCCGCCTGCATGAGCAGGTTGCTTTGAGGGGGTGCGTTCGACCTGTTACACTGCCTGGGGCGAGGTAAATTCGTTGATATAGATGAGTTCCGTTTTCAGGCTTCGGAACCATCGTTCGGTCATGATGTTATCCGCTCAGCGGGACTTCCCGTCCATACTCTGGCGGATATGCAGTTGCTTCAAAAGCTGCTTGTACTCGCTGCCGGTAAATTGGCTGCCCTGGTCGGAGTTGAGGAGGGCCGGTGCGCCGAAGCGGTTCACGGCATTGCCCGCCGCCTCCAGGACGGGCTGCCCCCCAGTGTGTCGAAGAGATTCCGGCCCACGATTTTTCTGCTGTACCAGTCGATGATGGCGGTGAGATACATGTGGCTGCGGTGGAGCCTGATGTAGGTGATATCGATGGACCAGACCCGATTTGGGAAGGTAACCTCCTTGTTTCCCAGCAGATATGGGACGATCGACTCTTGAAAGTTGCGCTTTGACAAGTTGGGCCTTGGATAAATGGCATAGATACCCATCTCCTGCATCAGGCGGCGTACCAGCTTCCTGCCTGCCGGGAAGCCGTCTTCCTGCAGCTTTACCGCCAGTTTCCTGGCGCCCATGGCCGGGAACATGGTGTGCCAGTAGTCCTGCTGAGCCATCATGGACTCCCGCAGCAACCGTTTTTTCTCATTGGGCCTTGCCGGCGTGGCATTGATCATGGAGTGGTTGATGCGCAGCAGCTCACACTGCGGCACACTGACAGCTCAGAACTGTTTTTCCGAATCAAACTCCCGGGATGGGTTGCCCGACTGCGCGAAAGCAGTTCTGAAGGAAATTACGCTCGATCGTCAGCTGACCAATGGTTTTCAGCATCTTGTCCCGCTTCTTCTTTGCAGCGGCCTCCTTTCTCCTGGCTTCCCGCTCTGACTTGCCCTTCCCCTCAAACATGCTGGACGCATGCTCCAGAAACTCTGCCTTCCAGTTGCGGAGCATGTTGGGGTTCAGATTGTGTTCTGCGGCAATGGTCCCAGTTCCCGCTCCCCGAGCAGGACCTCCTATACCAGCTTTGCTTTGAACTCCGGTGAATATTTTCCTCGTGACATAGTACCATCTCCTCTGGTGATTGTAGCTTACCATGTTCACGATTATTTTGAAAGAGGTGGTCTATTTTCAGAGGACCATTATAGAACATCAAGGAAAGAGGGAAACGACTCTATGTTAAGAGTTTTACTTGTAATTGGTTCCTCTCTCGTAAATGCGGGGGTTCCTAATGTTGTTATGAAGATTGTGCGTTCGTTAAAAACAAAATGCATCTTTGATATTATAGTGGGTAGTTCGAACCCTGGATATTATGATGAAGAGTTCCTCTCTTACGGAGGAAATATTTATCGCTATGATAAAGTGACTTATGAAGATGGTAAACTAAAACTTCTTTATGGTGGAAAACAGATATACGAAATGGTTAGTCGAATATTAAAACATAATAAATATGACATTATTCATACGCACGAAGGACACTTGTCTGGCTGGGTGTTGAAAGCAGCAAAAGAAAACAATGTTTCTATTAGGATTGCGCATTCACATGGTACATATTTAAATCGAGGCAGAAATATTCCAGTTCGTCTGTTTAAGATGAATTCGATGAAGAAAATACCTCGTTATGCGACGAAGTGCGTGGCGTGCTCTAATATTTCGGGACAAACCTTGTTCGGAGGACATGAGTTTGAAAACGTACTTAACCCGATAGATATCGCACCCTATATAGAACTAAAGAAGCAACCACACAGTGGGATAAATTTGATACAGATTGGGTATTATTGTAAACTCAAAAACCAATTATTCTCTATAGAAATTTTACGTAATCTATTGCAAAGAGGTGTAACAGCTCAACTCCATTTTATCGGATACGATAACGGATCTGGATACCAGAGCAAGTTGGAGCATGCAATCTCACAGTATGAAATTGGAGAGCACGTTTTTCTTCATCCAGCGGATTCGGATAAATTGGAGATATTCCCTCAAATGGATTTCTTATTGTTGCCATCCTCAAGCGAAGGAATGCCTCTTACAGCTCTTGAAGCCCAAGCATCACACACATATTGTCTTGCTTCGACCCATGTACCAGATGATTGTGATATGGGACTGTTTACTCGAATGAATGTCGATAATATGGATAGTGCGTCAAGATGTGCTGATTGGATTATTGAGAACAAAGAATATAAGGATACGTTGAATATGGAAAAATTAGTTAAGCTAGACACAAAATGTTGGACTAAAAGAATAGGAGAAATGTACGGCAAAAAACAAAAAAAAATCGGGGGGGGGTGCTAACCTACTAATAGTTTGGGTTTGTTGTCTGCCCGGATACGATAATTCTCATCGTCTGCACGCCGAATTAATGTGGAGGTGTGCAGCATGAGGTTTAGTGTTTGCATACCGTGCTACAATGCTCAGAGATATATTTCTGTCTGTATTGATTCTATTTTGTCGCAGACTCATGAAGACTATGAAATTATTATTGTCGATGATGGTTCGACGGATAATAGTAGAGTAATCTGCGAACAATATGCACTTGTTAATGAGAATGTTCGTGTTTTTCATCAATCGAATCAAGGTTTGGTTACAACACGCTCTGTATTGATCTCATACGCAAATGGTGAATACTGCGTTTTTGTTGATGCAGATGATTATTTATCGAAAGATGCGCTTGAAATTCTTAATCAGACTATAAATAAGTATGATAAACCAGATTGCATAATGTTTGGCTTGGAGAGAGTTCGCGATGGAAAAAGAATTGAAGTATCTACTGAAACTAAAACTCAGGTGATTTCAGATAGGCTCAAATTGTATCGGAAAGTTCTGTCATCTGATAGTAATAACTCAATATGCAGAAAGTGTTTAAAAACAGAGATTCTAAGTAAATACGATGAAAGCCTCCACATCGACATACATATTGGCGAAGACTTATTGAGAAGTTTATCGGTATATAAATACTCGGATAGAGTAGTTTTTATCGGTGATGTGTTGTATTCATATGTGATGAACGAGGAAAGCATGGTTCATTCCGTAACTCCCAAGAATTTTCAGCCTAGTTATCTGCTGTATATGAATGTGTCGGAATTTCTTACGTCAGAAGGAGTCGATGATTACAGATGCACGTTGGCGATCAGAACGCTATATGCGCAGAAACTTGTGCGAGATGTATTGCAGATAGCAAGATTTCAATGCACTCATCAAGAGCAGATTCGAAGTCTTGAAACTGTGGTAGCCAACTCCAACGGTATATTGAGTCAACCGATAATGGAAGAAGCCTTAGGAAGACGAAAGACAATATATATGGCGTTGCAAAAAAAGAACTACCTTTCTGCGTTAAGGAAAGCACAAATTGAAAACCGTATTACTGAAATCAGTACCAAGATAAGGGGATTGATAAAATGAAGATATTACACCAATTGCATGTAATGTTATATAAGGCAAAATTGAAAGTGTTTGGCTCCCAGATCGACAAAATACGTCGGGGGGGGGGGGGGAACTATTGGTAACAATGTTCACATTTTTGATAGCTATATCGATCCATTGTTTCCTTTCTTGATAACAATCGGCGACAATACAACCTTAACTGATGTTAAGGTGTTGGCGCATGATGCAAGTACGAACAAGGAACTGGGGTACACAAAGATAGGAAAGGTCCAGATAGGAAGTAATTGCTTCATTGGGGCAAAGTCTTTGATTCTCCCGGGCGTTACCATAGGTGATAATGTTATCATTGGTGCTGGTTCGGTTATTACGAAAGATATCCCCGAGAATTCTGTAGCAGTTGGAAATCCCTGTCGTGTAGTAAAAAGCTATGAAGACTATATGCTACATCAAAAGAGCATGATGAACGAGCATAATACTATTTGCAAAGCACCTGCAAAGTTGTCTGATCAAGAAAAAGAGTTATTGAGAAAAGATATGGATGGGATATGGTATATAAAATAATAAGAGAGGAATATGTATGGCATCTGAGAAGACGTCAAAAATAAAACGGAATGTGTTCTTTGGAATTTTCAATCAGTTTTTGATTTTTGTTATCGGATTGATTGTGCCTCGATTTATATTAACTTCATATGGATCGGAGATTAATGGCCTTCTAACGACAGTGACTCAAATTTTTACATATGTTGGTTTGTTAGAAGCAGGAATCGGTAATGCCTCTCTAAATGCACTTTATAAGCCGTTAGCAGAGGCAAATCAGTACGACGCTAGTGATATTTTTTCGGCAACACAAAAGTATTTTAGAAAGGTTACGCTTGTATACTTCTTGTGCGTGGGCATTGTTTCTTTTGTGTATCCACTTTGCATAGAATGCGAACTCAGTTATATACAAATTTTTCTGGTTATATTATTTCAAGGCTTATCTGGTGCTTTGACATTTTACTTTGTTTCAGCATATAAGCAGCTGCTCAGTGCGGATGGAAAACAGTATATTGTATCCAATATCTCTTTAATCATATATATATTAACATCTGCTATCAAAATAGTTTTAATGGGATTGGGATTTGATGTTGTTGTCTTGCAGGCTGGTTATTTAATAGTTCATTGTGCACAAATCGCTATATTTATTGTTTATATGAGAAAGCATTACCCATGGCTTGAGAAACATGTTAATCCAAATATGAAAGCTCTTTCTCAAAGAAGTGCCTTTCTTGTCCATGAAATATCAGGCACTATTTTTTCAAGCACAGATGCTTTTGTTCTTTCTACTTTCTGTAGTCTGATGGTGACAAGTATTTATTCGATCTATAATATGGTGTTTGTAGCCCTTAATTCACTTATCAATTCTGTGAATGGTGGTCTGCATTATATTTTAGGTCAAAATTACGTTAAAGATAAAGACAAGTACGTAAAGATTCATGATGCATATGATAGTATTTATATGGCTTTGGTATTTTCGCTTTTCTCTGTGGCATATGTCTTAATATGTCCGTTTGTACGGTTATATACAGCAGGTGTAACTGATATCGAATATATAGATTATTTTCTACCGGTGCTTTTTGTTTCTATCCAATTACTGTCCTGTGGTAGAGCAACCTCTGCACGTCTAATCACAATATCCGGTCATGCAAAGGCGACACAATGGAGAAGTCTGTTGGAAGCTGCAATCAATCTTACAGTTTCTGTCGTATTGGTAAATATCATCGGTATATATGGCGTTCTTCTTGGTACAATCGTTGCGTTGATCTATCGTACAAACGACATAATTATTTACGCTAATGTACATATACTCAAGAGAAGCCCATGGAAAACCTATTCCAAATTGCTTAGTAATATTGCAATTTTTGTGCTATTTGCTGTTGCTGAATGGTTCGGAAGAGAATTTATACAACTTACATGTAATTCTATCCTTATGTTTGTGTTATATGGCGTAATAACTACATTGCTCTCTGTTTCTCTTTATCTTAGTGTTGCAATAATTGGGAATCCTCAAATCAAGAAGCTACTTCTTCACAAAATTAAGTAGGGATAAATGATCAAATTATAGAAAGTGAGAACCAACCTATGCTACAAATAAACGTAAACCTCGACACCAAGACGATCCTTGTGACCGGCGCAGCCGGATTCATCGGAGCCAACCTGTGCAAAGAGCTTCTGACAACTGTGAAGGGCGCTAAAGTTATCTGTTTAGACAGCGTCAATGATTATTACGATGTATCCATCAAGGAGTACCGTCTCAATGAACTGGAGCAACTCTCAAGGAGCGTAACCACAGGTTCCACCTTCACCTTTATCAAAGGCAACATTGCTGATAAAGAACTCATTACTGATGTGTTCTCTACCCATAAGCCCGCCGTGGTCGTAAATCTCGCTGCTCAGGCTGGTGTGCGCTATAGTATTACGAACCCGGATGCGTACATAGAGAGCAATATCCTGGGTTTCATGAATATCCTTGAAGCCTGCCGCCATTCCTACGATGATGGTAACACAGGTGTAGAGCATCTCGTTTATGCTTCTTCCAGCTCCGTCTACGGTTCCAACAAAAAGGTGCCCTATAGTACGGACGACAAGGTGGACAACCCTGTGTCTCTATATGCCGCAACAAAGAAGAGCAACGAGCTTCTTGCTCACGCATACAGCAAGCTCTATAACATCCCGTCCACCGGGCTTCGATTCTTCACCGTCTATGGTCCTGCCGGTCGCCCGGACATGGCGTATTTCTCGTTCACGAATCGTTTGATTAAGGGCCAGGATATCCAGATCTTCAACTACGGCAACTGCAAGCGCGACTTCACCTATGTGGACGACATCGTCGAAGGCATCAAGCGTGTCATGCAGCGTTCGCCTGAAAAGGCTATTGGTGAGGATGGACTACCGATTCCCCCTTACAGGATTTATAACATCGGAAATAACAGTCCGGAAAATCTGTTGGATTTTGTGGATATTTTGCAGCAGGAGCTCATCCGTGCCGGTGTGTTGCCCGAGGATTATGATTTTGAGAGCCATAAGAAGCTCGTTCCCATGCAGCCGGGCGATGTGCCTGTGACCTATGCAGATACAAGTGCGTTGGAGCGTGACATGGGCTTCAAGCCGAACACAAGTCTGCGTGACGGACTGTGGAAGTTTGCCCAGTGGTACAGAGAATTTTATATGAAGGAAGAGAAGTAACATGAAAATAGCAGTAGCCGGGACCGGATATGTCGGTCTGTCCATTGCGACACTTTTAGCCCAACACAATCGTGTTGTGGCAGTTGACATTATTTCTGAAAAGGTTGAGATGATCAACAACAGAAAGTCTCCCATCCAGGATGAGTACATTGAAAAGTATCTGGCAGAGAAAGAGCTGGATTTAACTGCGACGCTGGATACAGAGGCGGCATATACCGATGCAGACTTTGTAGTCATTGCAGCACCCACCAATTATGACAGCAAAAAGAACTATTTTGATACAAGCGCCGTTGAGAGCGTCATTCAACAGGTGATCGGCTATAATCCCGATGCCATTATGATCATCAAATCCACAATTCCCGTTGGCTTCACGGCAAGCGTTCGTGAGAAGTACCATTGTGACAATATCTTGTTCAGCCCTGAGTTCTTGCGGGAATCCAAGGCCCTCTACGACAATCTCTATCCCAGCCGCATTATCGTTGGGACGGATACCCAGAACGCTCGGCTGGTGAAAGCGGCAAACACTTTCGCTGGGCTGCTCCAAGAGGGGGCCCTTAAAGAGAACATCGACACCCTCATCATGGGCTTTACCGAGGCGGAGGCAGTCAAGCTTTTCGCTAATACCTACTTAGCCCTGCGGGTCAGCTACTTCAACGAGTTGGATACTTACGCCGAGATGAAAGGGCTGGACACCCAGGAAATTATCCAGGGTGTGTGCCTGGACCCCCGGATTGGCAACTTTTATAATAACCCCTCCTTTGGCTACGGTGGCTACTGCCTGCCCAAAGACACCAAGCAGTTGCTGGCCAATTACCAGGATGTGCCGGAGAATCTGATCGAGGCCATTGTGGAGTCGAACCGTACCCGCAAGGACTTCATCGCTGATCGGGTGCTGCAAAAGGCAGGATACTACAGTTATGGCGA
>CALXCR010000169.1 GCA_944386855.1 uncultured Oscillospiraceae bacterium | reverse complement strand
TTTATATTTTTTTATGACTGCTTGCATCTTATGTTTTTTATTATCTTATTTGATTTTTCAAAGATTTGCAGCACTATGGTTTTTAAATATCATCCAGCTTGTCTTTACTATTTTTCTTCTCATTATTTTTCATTTCATGATGATGTATATCATGTTAATCAAATATTTAAAAAAATTTGATCATCACCCTAAATTACAAACATTCTGTCATCATCAGTCCTTTATTCCTCTACCTCATCAAGATATCGCCATGTTTTTATATTTGCATAAAAATCATTCTACCTATCATTCCATGAATATAGCATCTTTATTAGGACTAGATTTTCAACAACGCCAAACATTAAAAATGGCACCAGATCAGTTTTGTGAATATATTTTAAATTTAGAAAAACAAATGAATGAAGATCATCTTATTGAAATCAATGGAAAGTTCTTATCAATTTATACTTATTCTTTAGAACATGAATTTCTTGGAATTATTATTGACCGTACTCAAGATATGATTAAAAAAACATGTTTAATCAATCAATTAAAAGAAGTAGAAATTAATTCACAGATTGATTCACTTACAAAAGTATATAATCGTAGAGGTTTTGAATTACATGTCCAAAACTGTCTTTGTTTAAATTGTCAAGAAGGTGTCATGATGGCTTTAGATGTAGATAATTTTAAATCTATTAATGATAATTATGGTCATCAAGAGGGTGATAAAGTACTACAACAGATTGCACAATTTTTAACGCAACATTGTTCTTTACAAGATATTATTGGAAGAATAGGTGGTGATGAATTTTTGATTTTTATACCACATACATTACCTATGACTCACTTAGAAACCCAGCTCAAATGTTTGATTCAAAAACTTCAAAAGAGTTTAGGTCACTATTACCATGATAATCACGTATCTATGAGTATTGGTGTTGTCTTTGTTGGTCCTACCATTCATGATTATCATTCACTATATCATTTTGCTGACATGGCCTTATATCATGCGAAAAAATCAGGAAAAAATAAATATTATATTTATTATGATTATGAATATAAAAATAGAAAGAGGTTGTTATGAACAATACATGTATTTTAATTCCAGCTTTAGAACCTTCATATCATTTTATAGATTATGTTAAAGCATTAAAACAAATATCTCATCTTTATATCGTTGTTGTTAATGATGGTTCAAATCAAGACTATCAAGTGATTTTTGATACTATTGATCAAATACCACAATGTTATGTCATTAAACATTCAAAAAATCTAGGCAAAGGAGAAGCTTTAAAAAGTGGTTATCGTTTTATTCAAAAACATTTATCATTTTGTCAAAAAATCATCTGTGTCGATTGTGATGGACAACATGCTGTGACAGATATTCAAAACATCATTGAAAAAATGTATCATCAAGAAAGTTTATTTATGCTTGGTGTCAGAGATTTTTCTTTACACCATGTTCCCATTAAATCGTGGCTAGGGAATCGTATAGCTTCCATTCTTTTATGGTTTTCTACAGGTTATTATATTCAAGATACTCAAACGGGATTAAGAGGTTATGATTATCAATTGCTGGATTCACTTTTAAAAATTCATGGACAAAGATTTGAATATGAAATGAATGCATTGGTAGTTCTTTTAAAACAAGGTATTTTGGATACGACAGAGATTCAAACCATTTATTACCATCACAATCAACATAGTCATTTTAGACCTATTCAAGATACATGGCTGATTATTAAGAATCTATACCTCCCATTTTGCTTATATACATCTTTTTCCTTTTTATGTTTTATTGTAGATTGGCTCCTTTTTATCAGTTTTTATTTCTTGTTTACACTTTTCAATTTATCTTCTTTTGAAATAATCTTTTTGGGTAGTTTGTTTGCTCGTCTATTTTCACTTATTTGTCATTATCATCTTATCCAAAAATATGTGTTTCAACCTATTTTTCAAAAGTATCGATTGCCTCGCTATATGATTTTGTGCATGACTATTTTCCTTTTATCAGCCACAGGAACGTATTTTCTTCAATCTTTTCTGCCAGTCCAAATGAGTAAAATCATGATAGATGGATGCTTATTTATTCTTTCATATTATCTACAAAAAAAGTGGGTTTTCTATGATTAAGAAAAGCAATATCATCTTTATTTTATCCTTTATCTTTTCATCTCTTTATCTGATCTGGCGAACATTCTGGACATTGCCATTGAATCAAAGTATGGGTGAAATTATATTTGCAGTCATATTATTGTTATCTGAAATTATCACAACTTCTACAAGTTTTGAGCTGATCATTCATAAAATGAGGAATGTTGAAAAAAGATTGGTTCCACCTGTTTTACAAGCCCAAGATTATCCTGAAATTGATATTTTTATCGCCACTCACAATGAAAGTGTTGACTTACTATATAAAACAGTGAATGCCTGTACTTTCTTAGAATATCCGGACTTACAGCTTGTACATATTTATATTTGTGATGATCAAAATCGACCAGAAGTCAAACACCTGGCTGAACATTTTGGTGTTGGATATATTGGTTTAGAATATAATCAACATGCCAAAGCAGGTAATTTTAATCATGCCTTATCAATGACACATTCACCACTCATTGTGACTTTTGATGCTGATATGATACCAGAAAGAACTTTTTTAATGAAGACAGTTCCTTATTTTTTTATGAAAGATACAAAGACATCTTCTTATTTACCAATTGCTTTAGTGCAAACACCCCAAAGTTTCTATAATCAGGATTTGTTTCAATTTCATCTTTTTTCAGAAACAACAATTCCCAATGAACAGGACTTTTTTTCAAAAGAAATCAATGTTTTAAGAAATGCACATTTTGGTGCTAGTTATACAGGAAGTAATGCTGTGATATTACGTGAAGCTCTTGAAAAGATAGGTGGTTTTCCTTACCATACTGTTACAGAAGATTTTGAAACAAGCATTCGTTTACAAAAAGCAGGATATTGGACTTATTCGACCCAAGAATCTCTTGCTTCTGGCTTATCAACAACAACAATTCCAAGTATGATCCAACAAAGAATTCGTTGGGCTCAAGGTGTCATTCAAAGTATATATAATACACATGCCTGTACAACATCATCTCTTTCTTTAGGTTTAAGATTATCCTATCTGTGTGCGTTTCTTTACTGGTGGTCTTTTTTGACACGTCTTATTTTTATTTTAGCTCCGATTCTCTTTGCTTTATTTGATTTACAGTTTGTTCAATGCCATTTTGGAGAGTTACTGATCTTTTGGTTACCATCTTCTATTTTTTATCATCTTTCTTTAAACGCTTTATCTACACAAACAAGAAATCAACGATGGAGTCAAATCATTGATACCATTCTTGCACCATTTTTAATTATTCCTGTCCTTTTAGAAACATTAGGAATACATCAAAAAATATTTAAAGTCACAAATAAAAAGAAAGCAACTATGCATACACGTTCATTATTCTATATGATTCCTCATTTGATTCTGGTTATTCTAACGATATTGGCAATTATCCGCTATGGCATGGGAAAATATGGCTCTGCCTTATTTTACAGCAGTGTTATTTTATTTTGGCT
>CALXCR010000168.1 GCA_944386855.1 uncultured Oscillospiraceae bacterium | reverse complement strand
CCATCCCGGAAAATGCTTTTCTTCCATTCCCATCATAACAACAACTTCAAATTCTAATCCTTTGGAGCTATGCCTTGTAGATATTGTTATCTGATTATCAGGTTTTCCGATTTTGGAAAATTTGCTAGTATCATAATCTTTGTATTTTTCTTCAGATACTTCTGCCCACAATTTTTTTAGATTCTCCCATTCGTCCGGAAATGTTTCCGAGCTTTTAAACAAATCTTTTATCTTTAATTCAAAAAAAATATATTTAAGCCAAACTTTCAGGTTTCCTTTCATTTCCATACTATCTTGCAAAACACCAAGTAAATCCTCCTTCATAAGCAATATGTCTGACTCACTTACATATTTTTCATCACGATGAATCAAAACTAACTTTTGCCAATATTCAAAGATTTCATCAAATGAGGAATTGCTTTTATCATTTATCCATGAAGAGCACTCCTCAAGCCATTTAACAAAATCCGTTCGTTCAAAGTTATGTTTTGCTATGTAATAGGGTATATCTTTCTCTGCACATTTTAATCCAAGTTCATTACATTCACTATTTTTTGAAAGCAATACTGCAATTTCCTCCAAAGGTATATCAGCTTCAATACATGCAGGGATTATCTTTTCAACGAAAAAATTGTATTGTTCCTCTAAACCATTTTTGCATGATATAAATCTATACTCAGCTTTTTCATCTTCTCTCGTCATTGCATGGTAATGACGTGGAATGTTAAGTACAACTTCTGAACCGTCCACAATATCCTGATTGCTTCTATAGTTGTTCTGCAGTTCAATTGATATTGTATCTTCCCTATTATATAATTCCATCAAATAGTCTGGTATTGCGCCAGAAAATCCATAAATTGATTGATCCGGATCACCCACGACAAATATTTTAATATCTGTCTGAGTAAATAAAGCCATAACCATCTCATGTAACGGCTTTCCCAAATCCTGGTATTCATCAATCACAAGCCACGGAAATTTTGCGCTAATACATTTTCTCACATACTCATGCTCCTGCAAGATTTTTGTAGATATTAAAATAATTCCCTCATAATCAATGTACCCAGCCTCTAATACTCTTCTTTCGAATTCAACTGCGATCCTATGAGCTGTAGGATCTGAATTTACTTTAATACCACTCATCCCTTTTATTTGCAAAGATCTCTCTTTATCCACATTGGTTTTACTAAATTTTTTTATCCCTAAGTCTCTGAGCACCTCTTCATATATTTGTGTTTCTATTTTTTTTGGTAAGACTTTAATCGGAAGGCTAATTCCATAATCGTATAATTCCGCAAAATTAGCTATTATTTCTGAAATACAAAAGGAATGTACTGTACCTAGAAATACGTTTCTTCGTTTTCCATATCCTAATTTTATCAATCGTTCTTCAAACTCTCTTGCAGCTTCCCTACTGAATGTTAAACAGGCTAATCCTTGTGGCTCTTTAATTTCATTATTCAGTAGTTTCATTATTTTTAATGTAAGAATAGTTGTTTTTCCACTTCCAGGTCCTGCTATCACAACGGTACTATCATCTGTGTCATAGGCCGCTTTTTGAAGCGGATCTGCTGAAATCTGCTCTAATTTTTTGGTATAATAACTCATTCTTTATCCACTTTCTTATAAATGTAATTTATTGCAGATTCAATATATCCTGGAATATGTTCTTTCATACATACACCAGATAATCTCTGAGCGAATCTTCCTTTGCCAATACCATTTCCTTCAATTTTATTTAAGCATTTCCAATACTCACCCGCTTTTAACTCCTTTTTAAAATTTTGTTTTTGCCGGGCTCCGCCAGTAGTTAATTCCAAAAACAAATCACTAATTACGTTGAGGGCCTTTTCTCTATTATTTTTTGAAGTTGCTGCGCACTCCATCATGTCAACTTCAAATGTATAATAACCAACAAACAAGCCCAATGAATAAAATAACTGATCTTTTTCACCTGGATCATCTGGTATTTTCTCATCACCATTCAAACCAAGTTCATTTATCATCTTCTCAATGATTTCCATTCCCAGCCAGCCACTTTTTACATCAGAGTCATCATTATCCATCTGGTGGTAAATTCGTTCCTCTTCTTCATTTTCATAATAATAATCTCCATCCGTTATAACCGCGTATGGAATATCCAGACTTCGCAACAATTTCACATATGGCGTAAAATTAGTACAGTTAATATTACACACGATAATGCCTTTCTCATCAAGCGGTTTCCCCAATAAATTGGCAAATTGGGGAATTAAATACTCCTCAGCAATTCCCTCTACCAAAAGTACCGCCTTCCCAAGATAAATTTCCCCTCGTTTAACATCCAGATACCTTTCAACATCCAAAAACTCCCCATCACTTATGGGCATTGCTGCTGTAGCATGTATCTCTGTTCCACGTTCTCCATCATCATGCAGATGAACAATTGAATCAATCGGTGCTATCGCAGTAATATGCGTAGAATGTGTTGTAAGCAAAACAGAATTGCTACTATTCTGTATGACATCTCTATATATCAATCTCTGATTAACCGGATGTAGATGAGCTTCTGGTTCCTCAATTGCTAAAATAGTAACACCTTTGGAAATCGGCATATTTTTAGACATAAAAGTATACAATTTCTCTTGTTGAATCTCTGAAATATCATCATTAAGAAAGTAATTCCCATTTTTACTTTCCTCATAGGTAGCTTTCAGTATCTCGCCACCGGGAATTGATGATAACTCCATATATTTCTCTGCTTTTATCAAAGATGGAATCGTCTTATCCTGCAATAATTGTAAAATCATAGAAATATATAAGATGTTATTCAACCCCAAACTTATCTCTGTTGTATTCCGTTGTGCCATCAAAAGTTTTAACGAAGAAAGTACTTTGGCCGGATTGATTTCCATTGCCCGAAGGGATACATCAAAATCATTATTTCCTAAAACCATTCCAAATCGCTTATTTATATTATTCGTCAGATCAACTAATTCATCTAAATTCAGTATCTTCTCCCCATTTTTTCGGTATTCTTCCGCAATATGCTCTAAATCCTGTTTATCTATTGCATAATTTTTAAGCATCTTCTGGATAGGTGATGTCCGTGAATTTCTCATTTCACCTTCTACATCTCGCAGGGCTTTAACAACCTTTATATTCAAATATTTACGTTCATAAGAACCAAATTTCTTTGTCTCGTCATTTCCTTTATAAATATTGTATTGGTATTCAGCAACTCCCCCTTCATTAATATATGGAAAGAAACGATATGTAAATTTCAATACTTCCTTTCCATCTTCTGTCATGACTGTTGCATCCTGAAATACAGCTAGAATTGTTTTATTCTGATCATAATTATCTATATAAATTTCAATAAGAATTTCTTCTTTGTTCTCCATTGGATTTTTAATAGAGTCATTAAAATCTGATTCCTGCAACATACGGTCTTCATCAGAAAGCGTAGGATCTAGTACCAACTGTAATGCCCGCAAAAAATTTGTTTTTCCAACATTATTTTCTCCAATAATAATCTGTTTATGACCAAGGCAAACATCTACATTTTTGAAATTCCGAAAATTTTTTATTACTACTCTTGAAATAAATAAGCTTTTCATATTTCCTCTCCCTTTATCGTGCTTATTTTCTCTTTTTTCGCCGACTATAGGTATTTTTCTCATACTCATATCTTCTTCCGGCGATTAATTTTCTCATATCTGTCTTCTAGCCAGATCAGTAACATTTTCTACGCCACCTTCGCATTATCGTTTATCCCTTCAATAACCTTTCTTATCCCCATCCACACATTCAAATCAGTAAAGATATCCACAACACTTCCCTGATCTGTGAATGGCGACTCCTGCAGCACAGATAAATCTTTCATCAAACCATTATGTACGATATATTCCACAATCTGATTTACAAAGTAAATCTGTCTGCTGTCCAGATTGGCTTCATTCAGGTATTCAGAAAATGCTTCTTTTGCAGCATTCATATCCAGGCCCACGATTTCACGAACAAATTCTCCAAGAGGCTTGTCCCCATACTCTGCTTCATATTCATCCTTCGTTCCCAGATCACTCCACAGAATTTTTTCCAATGTTTTAATATCATCCTGATTCATTGGCTTATTCTTTTTCAATTTCGCAATAACTAGTTCATCCTGGTGCTGGCGGACATAATATTCTGCTTTTGCCTTATAGTTCTTCAAATCATCGTTCTCCAGTTCTGACTCTTTCCATTCGATAGACAGAATATCATCCTCAAAGTTTGTGTCATAACGCACTTTCTTTTTAGGAAGATACTTCATCAGATCACGAAGGCTTTCCCGAATATGTTCAAATTCATTGATTCCGGCACGCTCCAGATAATCTGTATGGAGAATCTGATTAATCAGCTCTG
>CALXCR010000167.1 GCA_944386855.1 uncultured Oscillospiraceae bacterium | reverse complement strand
TGCTGATGCCGAAGAGAATACCGCAGAATATAAGGATCAGGATGGACAGCTTCTGTCCGAACTGATCCAGGTTGACCTGGAGCGGAGTCTTCTTCTCCGACGTCGTCTTGAGCAGGCTTGCGATCTTGCCCACTTCCGTCTCCATTCCGATTCCCGTCACCACGAACGAACCGCGTCCGTATGTGACAAAGCTTCCGGAATAGACCATGTTCACGCGGTCGCCCAGCGGCACTTCGTCCTGATCGATCACGTCTGTCATCTTGTCAACACCGAGGCTCTCACCCGTCAGGGCGCTCTCGTCCACCTTCAGGCTGGTGCACTCGATGATACGGCCGTCGGCAGGGATATAATCTCCCGCGTCGAGCATGACGATATCTCCGACTGTGACCTCAGATGACGGGATCTGTACCACATTTCCGCCTCTCAGCACTTTTGCCTCCGGACCGGAAAGCTTCTTCAGACTTGCCAGCGACTGCTCGGCCTTCACCGTCTGTACCGTACCCAGGATCGCATTCATCGTGATCACGATCAGGATGACAGCCGCGCTCTCAGGTTCTCCAATAAAGCCGGACACGATCGCCGCGATGATAAGGATGATAACAAGAAAATCCTTGTACTGTTCCAGGAAAATCTGAATGACTGTCTTCTTCTTTCCCTCCACCAGCTCATTCGATCCGTATTTCTCCTTGTGTTCCCTTACCTGTTCATCGGTAAGAGGTTCTGTGGAGCCGTTGAGCTCTTTCATTGTCTCTTCTGCAGACAATTGATAGTAGTTTTTCATTTCACTCTGACCTCCGTTTTTTTCCGTGCAATAAAAAATGAGACTTCTATTGCACGACGTTGTTATGTAATGCAATAAAAGTCTCACTATTTAATCGCGATACGGACGGCCCTGCCATCGTACTGACGATATCGCAAACGTCTGATGCAGGCGCCAGTTACTCCCTTTTATCGGAGAGTATTGTAATGGATTTTTCTGAATCTGTCAATAAATTTCACAAAAATTTTATCTTATAGTAACAGGCAAGTCTACTCATCTCTGTAATATTTATATAATCCTTCGGTATCAATTCCATGATTTAAGCCGGGTTCGCCGAAATGCTTCACAGTCAGATCAAAGTACGCGTCTTCTACCGCGGCGCAGATATGATAATCAGGGGCTTTAAATCCTATCGTAGTATTTATAGTGTATATAGGATTGCCCGCCGCAAAATCAAAAGGAGTCTGACCTTTCAGTTCTATATGAAACATTTTATTATATCCGCCTGTATAACGTGAAACAGGGATATCGCTTCTGCCGTCAAATTCCACTTTTTTCAGCAGGCCTACCAGATAAGCGACCTCATCTTCAGACAAAGTTTCTTTCATCATGCCGGAAAGCGAGTAGACGCTGATTGTCTTAATCTGCGATACTTCCAAATCTTCAAAAGAAGCATGGGATACTCTGTAGTCATATATATACAGCCCTGCAAAAAAAATTACCGTCACAGCTACTAAGATTATGCTTAATTTCTTTTTCATTTTCTTTTACCAGCTATGGCATACTGCCTGTTCTAACGTTAATGTTATACCAGAATAACTCTTCTGATAATTATTTTAACATCCGTATTATTATCTGTCAATTTAATTATTCTTATTGATTATTCAAATTAATATTTATTAATTATCCAAATTATACTGAGTTGATCGACAGATGGGCAACTCAGTATATATGATTAGTTGCAAACTGCGTTATCAATGATTTTAGTGAACTTTAAAACCCTGAATACAGGCAACAGAACTTTCAAAGGAATTATCATGTAAGTTTCCATTGAAAATTCTGTTTTATCCTGTACTCAGGGTTTTGTTATTTTACTTATTCTATGGAATTATGCCACAGATAAATACATATAAATGGAATTTATACGATTCCCTGTGCCTCCATTGCGTCAACGACTTTCTCGAATCCTGCAATGTTAGCTCCTACAACGTAGTTGCCCTTGAAGCCGTACTTCTCAGCAGCATTTGCGGCATTGTGGCAGATATTTACCATGATGTCTTTCAGTTTCGCGTCAACTTCCTCGAAGGACCAGCTTAAGCGCTCGCTGTTCTGTGACATCTCAAGTGCGGATGTAGCGACGCCGCCGGCATTTGCAGCTTTTCCAGGAGCGAACATTACGCCGTTCTGCTGCAGGTACTCTGTAGCTTCGATCGTTGTAGGCATGTTTGCACCCTCAGCTACAACCTGGCATCCGTTCTCTACGAGCATCTTTGCATCCTCGAGGAGCAGCTCGTTCTGTGTTGCGCAAGGAAGGGCAATATCAACCTTCACAGACCATACGCCTCTTCCCTCATGATACTCTGAGTTCGGGCGGTATTTCTTGTACTCTGTCAGTCTTGCGCGGTTCACTTCTTTGATCTCTTTGAGAGCCGCAACGTCGATTCCTTCCGGATCATATACCCATCCGTTGGAGTCGCTTACTGTAACGACTTTTGCGCCCAGCTGCTGTGCTTTCTCTGTCGCGTAGATCGCAACGTTTCCTGAACCGGATACTGCGACAGTCTTGCCTGCCAGCTCCATTCCGTTCATCTTCATCATCTCATCTGTGAAGTACAGAAGTCCGTATCCTGTAGCCTCTGTACGTGCCAGAGATCCGCCGTAGGAAAGTCCCTTTCCTGTGAGAACTCCCTCGTACACGCCGCGGATTCTCTTATACTGACCGAACAGATATCCGATCTCTCTTGCGCCTGTTCCGATATCTCCTGCCGGAACGTCTGTGTCAGCGCCGATATGTTTGCAGAGCTCTGTCATGAAGCTCTGGCAGAATGCCATGATCTCTCTGTCGGATTTGCCCTTCGGGTCAAAATCAGAACCACCTTTTCCTCCGCCGATCGGGAGTCCTGTCAGTGAGTTCTTGAATACCTGCTCAAATCCGAGGAATTTGATGATACCAAGATTTACGGACGGGTGAAGACGAAGTCCTCCCTTGTAAGGCCCGATCGCACTGTTGAACTGTACGCGGTATCCTGTGTTCACATGAGCCTGTCCGTTGTCGTCAACCCACGGCACGCGGAACTTAATCTGTCTCTCAGGCTCTGTCAGTCTCTCAAGAAGGGCCTCTTTGCGGTACTTCTCCTCATTTGCCTCGATCACCGGGCGGAGAGACTCAAGTACTTCTTTGACAGCCTGATGGAATTCCGGCTCAGCCGGGTTCTTTTTCACGACTAAATCAATTACTTCATCAACGTATGACATCTCAAACTACCTCCTAAGTTAAAAATAAGCGGGTAGATATTCTGCCCGCTCTCTCGACATCATTGTCTACTCGTCTATTTTAAAAGGAAAATGAAGTAATGTCAATCAAAAGTTTCATTATTTCACAGTTTTAGCACTTTATTTTGTTAAATTTGCATGAAAGTTCATTCCGGAATTGCAGATCCGGCAGATTCAGCGCCTGTTTTCTTTCTGTATAAACACACGCCGGAAATCCCGGAACTGATCCTCCTTCTGTGATGTCATGATCATCCGCTGATAAAAGTAAAGCAGGATACCGTCTCCGGTATCCTGCCTGTCTGCACATATTAGTTATATTTACGTTTTCTAGCAGCTTCAGATTTTTTCTTACGTCTTACGCTTGGCTTTTCATAGTGTTCTCTTTTGCGAATCTCCTGCTGAATGCCAGCTTTAGCGCAGCTTCTTTTAAATCTGCGTAAAGCGCTGTCTAACGTCTCGTTTTCTTTAACGATTACATTTGACATAGTCTCACACCTTACCTCCCCTCCAGCCTGGTATTGTGCATAATACGACTGTTCGGGTATTTTTATTGCACTACCAAAGATTATATCATATTTTTTTCTTCCGTCAACTGTTTTCAGCTAAAAACTCTGAAAACGTCGCAAATACGTCGTTTAAAAGACGCGGTCAGTATTATTTGATCTGTGATTCGAGCACTTCCGACGCTTTTGCAAGGGCATCCGGTATTCCGGCGGGATTCTTTCCTCCGGCCTGAGCCATGTTCGGACGTCCGCCTCCACCGCCGCCGACGCATCCGGCGATTGCTTTGACAAGATTTCCTGCATGTGCACCCTGTTTCATTGCACTGTCTGTAGCGGTTACCATCAGGCTGACTTTTCCGTCGTTTGCAGATGCCAGCACGACAACGCCGTCTCCCAGTTTAGCCTTGAACTGGTCACCGAGATCACGAAGTCCGTTCATGTCAATGCCATCAAGCTGAGCTGCGAGCAGTTTTACGCCTTTGATCTCTGTTACCTGATCCATCACATCTCCGGCAGCCTCCTGTGCCATCTTGCTCTTCAGGCTCTCTACTTCACCGTGGAGCGCTTTGTTTTCTGCCATGAGATGTGTGATCTTGTCTGCAAGGTTCTCCGGAGTTGCTTTCATAAGATGCGCTGCATTCTTCAATGTCTCTTCGATCTGTGCGTAATACTTCATCAGTCCGTCGGAAGTCAGAGCTTCGATACGGCGGACACCTGCAGCTACGCCGGTCTCGGAGATGATCTTAAACGCCATGATCTCAGAAGTATTCTTCACATGAGTACCGCCGCAGAACTCGATCGAGAAGTCGCTCATATTTACTACGCGTACGATATCGCCGTACTTCTCTCCGAAGAGTGCCTGTGCGCCCGTTTTCTTCGCCTCTTCGATCGGCATATTCTTTACGATGACATCAAGTCCTTTTGAAATCTGTTCGTTAACGATATCTTCTACTTTCTTAAGTTCTTCTGCTGTCATCGCGGAGAAGTGAGTAAAGTCGAATCTCAGCCTGTCTTCATTCACACTGGAACCTGCCTGCTCGACATGTGTGCCGAGTACGGTGCGCAGTGCTTTCTGGAGCAGATGAGTCGCGCTGTGGTTCCTTGCGGAGAGAGCACGTTTCTTCGCATCTACTTCGAGCGTTACTTTATCGCCTGATTTGATCATGCCTTTTGTCATGACACCGATATGGCCGATCTTACCGCCCAGAAGTTTCACTGTATCTTCTACTCTGAACTCACCCTCTGCAGTGCGGATATATCCGGTGTCAGCCTCCTGACCGCCGCTCGTGGCATAGAACGGAGTCTCCTGTACGAAGATCGTACCTCTCTGGCCCTCGGAAAGCGCCTCGACGATCTCATCTTCCGTTGTGAGTACAGTCACGTCAGATTCGTATGTCAAATTGTCATAGCCGACAAATGTGCTTGTCACACTCGGATCGATAGACTCATATACTGTTACATCTGCGCCCATGTAGTTTGTTACTTCGCGGGCATCACGAGCTTTCTTTCTCTGTACTTCCATACATGCGTGGAAGCCTTCTTCATCCACATCCAGATTCTTCTCTTCCAGGATCTCTTTTGTCAGATCCAACGGGAATCCATATGTGTCATAGAGACGGAATGCATCTTCGCCGTTCAGTGTTTTCTCGCCTTTTGCTTCCATATCAGCGATCATGTCAGACAGGATACCAAGACCCTGATCGATCGTTTTGTTAAACTGCTCTTCTTCTTTGGAGATTACTTTGAGGATGAATTCTCTCTTCTCCTCCAGTTCCGGATATCCGTCTTTGGAACCTGCGATCACACTCTCGGCCAGTTCCGGCAGGAATCCTTTGTGGATGCCGAGCAGTCTTCCGTGGCGGCATGCCCTTCTCAAAAGACGGCGGAGCACATATCCGCGTCCCTCATTGGACGGCATGATTCCATCAGAGATCATAAATGTCACAGAGCGGATATGGTCTGTAATAACACGGATAGACACATCGTCTTTATACTCTTTTCCGTACTCTTTTTCTGCAAGACGGCACACATGCTCTCTCAGCGCTTTGATCGTATCAACGTCGAAG
>CALXCR010000166.1 GCA_944386855.1 uncultured Oscillospiraceae bacterium | reverse complement strand
AGGTCACCGGCCGCGAGCTGTATGATCTGCTGGGCAGCAACGTGGTGGATAACTACGATCTGACCGTGACCATCGACGGCGTGACCGATCACGACATCGACGGCGCCATCTTCAACTGGTCTGCTGTGAACCGCAACAACAAGGCGGGCGTGGGCGAGACCGGCAACGGCGTGCTCACCCAGGTCTATGTGGACCAGGAGAACAAGGACGTCCACATTGCCATCATCAACACCTACCTGGCTATCGCTGACGACGACTACAACGAGAAGCAGGAAGAGGTCTCCGTGACTGTCTACGGCGTTGATCTTATCGACGGCGAGTATGTAAAGACCATCCGTGACGGCGAGGACAAGGAGACCCTGGAGGTGTCCAACGACGACATCGACGTGTCTGAGGTCCTGGAGGACGACGTGATGCTGGTCACCCTGGCCGACGGCGAGGTCCAGTCCATCGCGGACCCCGAGACCCTGTCCGCTGTGGAGATCTCCTCCTTCAAGGTGGGCGACAGCCTGACCGTGGACGGCACCGACTACGACTATGCCGATGCCGCCGAGTACGACGTGGCCACTCTGGAAGCTTGGACTGATGGCAACACCATCAACCTGAAGGACATGACCTACAACGTCTATCTGGACCAGTACGGCTATGCCATCGGTGTGGTGGAGGTTGAGGAGCCCGACAACTACCTGTTCATCACGGGTCTGGACGGCAACTACAACAACCTGGCCAACGCCACCTATGAGGCCAACGCCATCTTCATGGACGGCACCATGGAGGTCATTACCATCGACAGCCGCAAGAGCGATTTCGATCTCGATCCTAATATGGATGTGAATGGTGACGACAAGCCTGATGACTCCATCCTGATTGGCAACGAGGACGACGCCACCGTCAACGCCTGGTTCACCTACACCGTGAACAGCAAGGATGTGTACACCGTGAAGCTGGTGGATATCAATGCTGGTATGGAGAAGGTTGGCCAGAGCGTGGAGGACCGCGGCGACGGCACCGAGAACGACATCATCGACTACAAGCACGACTCCACCACCGACGGTGCTGGCAACCGCGTGTACGGCAACGACGAGACCGTGTACCTGACCGCCTCCATCGACGAGATCAAGACTGGCGCTGAGCGCACCGACGTGGTCATCGACGACGTGGACAGCGTGGTCGTGGGCATCGACAACGTGGACATCCAGCCTTGGAACGAGAAGACTGTCCGGGCGGACTATGCCGGTGCTGAGGAGGTCTCCTCCGGCATCTACACCCTGTATGACGAGGATGGCTACATCATCGCCATGGTAGTCGTGGGCGAGGACAACGGCGCCAACGACGCCCTGGTCTACATCCACGAGGACAGCGTGGAGCGCGAGAGCTATGACAAGACCACCGAGGAGTGGACCTGGACCCGTACCGCCGTCGATGGTGCTACCGGCGAGGAGATCACTCTGACTGAGGTGGACGACTCCGGCATCTCCATGCTGGACGACATGGACGAGGGCAAGTGGTATCGCGTCCGCTTCAACGCTGACGGCGAGGTCACCCGCGTGGGCTCCGATAACGCGGACGTTGATAGTGATGAGCGTCCTGACTACGATGACGACTTCGACGACTTCTGGGATCTGTTTGACAATGACGGAGATACCTATGCTGGTCCCGCCAATGTGCCTTATGCCTATGTGTATGAGCACGACAACAACGCCATTAACACCGCCATCAACATTGACGGCGTGGACACCGTCCTGTATCACGAGATCTTTGGCGCCGACGATAAGCCCACTAACAGCGGCAAGACCCTGTATGTGACTCAGGATCACGACGCTTACATCCGCTTCACCGACGACACCGTGGTTGTCTTCGAGCAGGAGAACAACAACGAGTGGACCACCGAGTTCTGGGCCGGTCAGTCCGGCGTGGAGCGCGCTCTGCGCGAACTGCGTGTGACTGCTGAGGGTTACTCCATCAGCGCCGTGATCGAGAATGGCCGCGCTGCCACGATCGTCATCTATGATGGAAGCCCCGATGGCACTGACGGTATCTGGACTGACAAGAACATGGTCACCAACGGCAACGAGATGTTCCGTCTGTGGGGCACTGACAATGCCGAGGCCGAAGCTATTGCTTACAACTACAGCAATGGCTATGTGAACTACAGCTTCTATGCGTTCGATGACGTGGATGATGATGGCGACCTGGAGCGCGTTCCCAACGGCGTCGAAGTGAAGTATGAGCTGAGAGTCGAGAGCAAGAACGACTACATCGGCACTTGGGAGTTCACCAGCAAGACTGCCGCCGGAAGAGAGGGCGCTGGCCTGATTGATGGCGAGTTCAAGCTGGCCAACCACGACGAGGTCGTTGACATCTATGTTCGGAACGTGAGCGTTGTGGACGAAGTGGACGAGGAAGTCACCCTGACCCTCGACCTGAGCAACGTCCGTCTGAACATCGGCGGCAAGGCTTACATGGATGGCGCTACCCTCGATGTCGAGGTGGGCAGCATCGTGGAAGCTACCGTGATGCCCATGGCTGGCACCGACGGTATGGTCCTGACTGATTGCAACCTGACCGGCGCTAACAA
>CALXCR010000165.1 GCA_944386855.1 uncultured Oscillospiraceae bacterium | reverse complement strand
TACGCTCATGATCGTCAGCCCGTTGCGGATAAGGCCCAGCAAAAACACGGCTCCTACTGTACCCAGCAGGTTCCCATAGCCGCCATGGAGGGCCGTCCCTCCCATGATCACGGCGCAGATAGCATCCATCTCCATATTCAGCCCGGCATTGGCCTCTGCGGAATTGAGCCGCGCCGTTACAATAATGCCCGAGAGGGCGGAGAAAAGCCCGGAAAGGGCGAAAACGGATACCCGGTATAGCCCCGTATGGACGCCGCTGCGCTTGAGGGCCTCCGGGTTCCCCCCTAGGGACATGACATAATTTCCCCATTTCGTATAATAGAAAAGCGGAATGAGCAAGAGGGTGGCCCCCAGGGCCATGGTAACCCCGGATTCCATGCCGAATATATCCCCGCAGCCGATCTCCCGGAAGGCCTGGGGCAGCTTGGTGATGGGGATGCCCTGGGTAATCATGAGGGAAAGGCCCCTATATAGGTAAGAGGTAGCCAGGGTGATGATCAGGGCATTGATCCGGGTAAAGTGGATGCAAAGGCCGTTGATGCTCCCCAGAACCACGCCGGAAAGCAGCCCCAGGCCCAGGGCCGGCCAGATGGGCCATTCCGCTTTCAGGGCCCGGGCCATAATAATGGCGCTCAGGGAAAGGATGGAGCCCACGGAAAGGTCGATGGCGCCGGAGGCGATGACGCACATCATGCCGATGGCCAGCAGAAGCCGGTAGGAATTGGCCTCCAGAATATTCACCACGTTTTTCCAGGAAAAGAAGGACTGGGTTTCCAGGGAAAGGAAAACCATCATGCCCAGGCATACGGCTATAAGGAGCAGGGCGGCGCTCTGCCGCCGGCGCCAGCGCTTAAAGGGGCTCATAGGCCGGCCTCCTTTCGGTTTTCCGCCTGGAGAATCATGGCCTGCAGGGCCTCTGGAGAGGAGTCTTTCGTGGCGACGCTGCCCATGCATTGCCCAGCTCGCAGGACGTAGATATAATCCGCCATATCGAATACCTGGTGCAGGTTATGGCTGACGATGAGCAGGGTCATGCCCTTTTCCCGGAGCCGCTCCAGCATTTGGATGGTGGAATGGCTTTCCTGGATGCCCATGGCAGCAGTGGGCTCATCCAGCAGCAGGAGCTTGCCGGGCCGCCGCAGGGCCCGGGCAATGGCTACGCCCTGCCGCTGGCCGCCGGAAAGATTGCGGACCGGCTCGTGGATATCCGGGATGTCTACGCGAATTTCCGCAAGAAGCTGCCGCGCCTGCTCCTCCATGGCCTGGCGGTCTAAAAAAGGGCCCTTTGTAATTTCCGCCCCCAAGAAGATATTTTCTATGCTGTTTTTAAAGTTATCCAGGGACAGATCCTGGTAGACGGTCCTGAGGCCGCAGTCCATAGCCTGCCGAATCGTCAGGCTGCTATAAGCCCGGCCCTCTATACAGATCTGGCCAGCATCGGGCCGCAGGTTGCCGGATATGATTTTGATAAGGGTGGATTTCCCGGAACCATTATCCCCTACGATGGCCGTAATCTTTACCTGCCGTGCGGCAAGGGAAACCCCCCGGAGCGCCTGCACATGGCGAAAGCTTTTCCGGATATCCTGGACGGATAGAATATTCTCTTCAGCCATGGTGCCCCCTTCTGATCTTGCAAATCATGCATTGTTTTTATAAATGCCTATCTAATTTTATGATTCTACTATAGACAAGTCAAATTTATAGCCATCGTATTTCCTTGCCGCTTTATAGTTAATATCTATATAGATGCAATAAAGCTGCCCTTGACAAGAGCAGCTTTTGCGTCGTCTATGTCCCATTCCGCTTCAGACAGGGGCAAAAATGCCTTAGGTATTCGGTATTTCATAAATATTGATATGGTTCCCCGCAGGATCTGCCAGGCGGAACATGCGCCAGCCATAGGGCCGGGTAAAGAGCCCCTGGGTGATGTTTACATCGGGCATGTTTTCCAGCCGGGCATACATCCGGGCCACGTCCGGCACCTGAATCTGAAAATGCAGGGGCCCATATTCCGGGAAGGGGTTTTCCTGGGTCAGGATGACCAGCTTGGTACCGGCAATATCATATTTCTTGCCCCGGTCTTCCTCTCCTTCGTCCCAGCCGTAAAAAGCCGTTACGCCGAATACGTCTTCATAAAAGCGGATGCAGGGCAAATACTGTTCTTTGGGAACATAGATGAGCAGCTGCAGATCCAGATAATCCGCCATGGTTTTTCCTCCTTATCGGTTGTTGCGGTAGGGGGCAAAGGCCGGGCAGGTATCCCGGAGCACCCGGGTGCATACCGACTCTCCCTCCTCCAGGAGCCGTCTTTCATCCACCCCGGCCAGCCGGTCCTCATGGTAAACCACCCGGCCGTTGATCATGGTGAGCCATACGTTGCCGGTGATGCCCAGCTTGGGCAGGATGGACTGGGGATCGTGCAGGGCGCCCGCATATTCCAGCCGCTCCGCATCGATCATGAAAAGGTCCGCCGCCTTGCCCGGCGCCAGCATGCCCAGCTCGGGCCGGCCTACCATTTTCGCCCCGGCGGTGGTGGCCATCTTCAGAATATCATAGGGCGCGGGGCAGCCCCCCCGCTGCTTGCTCAAAAAGGCCTGCATCAAATAGGCCAGCCGAAGGGAATCCAGCATATTGGAGCCCTCGTTGGTAGAGCAGCCATCCACCCCCAGGCTGATGGGGATACCCGCCCGGGTCATGCCGGGAATATCCAGTATTTCGCTGCCGCCGTAAATGGTAGGAGCCGGGCAGTGGGATATGCCTGTGCCGCTCGCAGCCAGGATGGAATACTCCTCGGGAAGGGTCTCCCGGCCATGGGCCACCCAGATATCCGGCCCCAGGAAGCCCACCTTTTCGCACCAGGCCAGGGAGCGCATGCCGTAGCGCCGGAGCATATCCCGGTTTTCCCCCTCGCACAGGTGGGTATGCATATATACCCCGGCGCTCCGGGCCAGGCGCAGCGTTTCTACGAAGGTTTCCTCCCGGCAGTTGACGGGCTGGCAGGGCGCCAGGACGATCTGATGCATGGCGAAGGGCCGCGGATCGTGATGCTTGGCGATGAGCCGCTCGCAGTCCTGCAAATAGGCCGCCGTGGTTTCGCACATAGCATCGGGTATGGTGCTGCCCTCGGAACGGGGCAGGGTATTGGTGCCCCGGGCGGCAATGAGGCGGAAGCCCAGCATGTCCGCCGCTTCCATCTGCAGGTCGATGGGGTTCACCCCTGTATGTTGCGTATAGCAATACTGGTGATCCACCGAGCAGGTGCAACCATGCTTGATCAGGTCCGCCATGCAGGCCAGGGAAGCGTAAAATATAGCCTGGGAATCCAGCTGGATAAAGACCTTATAGATGGCATCCAGCCACTGCATGAGGGTCATGCCGGGCCGGTCGATGGTCATCAGGTTCCGGACGAAGGCCTGAAAAAAATGATGGTGGGTATTGACCAGGCCAGGATATACATACTTGCCCCCGGCCTGGATGCAATGGGCATCCGGCGCCTCTATATCCGCCCCGATCCGGGCGATCTTATTCTCTTCGATAAGCAGGTCCTGGTCGTAATAAACCCGGTCCGCTTCGTCACAGGTGACGATGGCCCTGGCGTTTTTTATGAGAATCTTCCCCATGGATAACCCCGTCCTTATGCCTTCCTATCCTTCATATTCCGGCGGTAGGCCAGCACCTCCACCACGTTCTTTTCCCCGTCGCAGATCTGGAAGATCCTGTCCCCATACCAGGTATCCGTCAAGCCCAGCAAAACCTCCACATCCGGCCGGCTCTCCAGCCAGTGGAAGCAGGCGTTCACATCCTCTGCCTCGATGGTGGTCAGGGCAGGGCCCTGGGGGGTATCCTCGGTCAGCTGGCGAATATCCGTATATCCCCCGGCGGAGCGCAGGCGGCACCCCCGGTCTCCAGGCCCTCTGTCCCAGGTAAGAACCACCGGCATCTGCATGGAATCCCGGTAAAAGGCCGTGATCTTTTCCAGATCCCTGGCATAAAGGATAGCGGTAAACTCGTCCGTAAAGTAACCGCTGCCGTCATCCGGACCTTGGGGATGATAATCCTCCCAGGATTGATAAACCTCTAACCAGTTGCCTACCGGGTCTTTGATGCAAAAGCTGTATTCCCCCCAATCCCGCTTGGCCAGCGGCTGGATCACCGTAACCCGGGGTTCTTTTTTTAAGTTTTTATAGCAGAGCTCTATGTCCTTGGCCTCCAGCCGCATGCCCGCCGGGCCCTGGGGCAGGGTGGGGTGGCGGCAGATCAGCTCCAGCCGGTTTTCCCCAATGGGGAATTTGCAGCCCCGGTCTACCGGGCTTGTGTACCAGCCGTACATCTGGGGCATGCGCAAAATATCCCGGTAAAAGGATTGAAGGGTATCGAATTCCCAGGAATAATAGACGATTCTGTATTCTTTACGCCACATGAGAAGCCCTCCTAATGCAT
>CALXCR010000164.1 GCA_944386855.1 uncultured Oscillospiraceae bacterium | reverse complement strand
GCTATATCGATTTTTACAACCACGAGCGCATCCAGCTCAAAACTGGAGAGGCGCCGCTGAAACGACGCCTCTCCTCCTAAAACTCAATATTTCCTACCAGGGGCTTTTTTGTACTGTCCGTATAATCTGGTCCTGTTCACTCCTCCACCGGCATTTCTTTGTTTCAGTGTATCATATTTAAACCTGTGTCTGTTTCTTACATCCAAGCAAAGCGCCCCTTTTGCAAGTACAGTATGTGTGTTTGGGTCCTCAAAATTAGGATCAAGCAGGCATGAAGGAACATACTATGGAACTATACATGCTTCCTATTAGTACAGGGTATAGAAGTATTCTTTGGAAAGAATTTGAAGATGTGGGTGAAGAATTGCTGCTGCGACCGGGAAGCCCGGACGGTAGGCGCTTTGGAGCATACCCTTAACTTCTGAAAGCATTAAATGAGGGGCAAGGGCTCTTGGATTGGCGACTCCTTGGTCCATATCGTTTTGACGATTGTATGAGGATGACTCAAACGCTCAGTTGTTGAATTAGGAGGCCCATGTTATAATAAAAATATATTTGAAAATATTTCCCGATTGGCAACAAAGCGAGGAAACATTGGAGTACGTATAATCATTCAAGAAAAGCGGGGTGACCTCCATGACTCCTGAACAAAAAGCGCGTGAGGCAATTGATCAGAGACTCATTCAGTCCGGTTGGATTTTGCAGGATATGCGGCAGCTCAATCCTATGGCTGCTCCCGGCGTAGCGGTGCGGGAATTTCCCACCAGCACCGGGCCGGTGGATTATGCGCTTTTTATAGATGGCATCCCAATCGGGGTTGTGGAGGCCAAGGCAGATGAAAAAGGAGAAAATATCACCACTGCTGAGGCGCAGTCCAGCCGGTACGCCAGGAGTACCTTCAAGTGGGTCAAGACAGACTACCGCATCCGGTTTGCCTATGAAGCCACGGGAAAGCTGACTCGTTTTACCGATTACAAAGACCAGAAGTACCGCTCCCGCCGCATCTTCAGCTTTCATCGCCCGGAGAGCCTGCGGGAACTACTGAAACAGGATGACACCATCCGCAACAATATGAAGCGTTTTCCACCCCTGGACACCTCCGGGTTCCGGGATTGCCAGGTCACGGCCATCCATAATCTGGAGAAGTCCTTCGGTGAGAACCGTCCCAGAGCGCTTATTCAGATGGCCACCGGCGCAGGCAAGACGTTTACCGCCATCACCGCAGTTTATCGTCTGCTGAAATATGCCAAGATCAACCGGGTGCTGTTCCTGGTGGATACCAAGGGCCTGGGAGAGCAGGCGGAGCGGGAATTTCTGGCCTATCGGCCTAATGACGACAACCGATCTTTCTCCCAGCTCTACGGTGTGCGGCGGCTGAAGAACTCTTACCTGCCAAACGATGTGCAGGTGTGTATCAGTACCATCCAGCGGATGTATTCCATCCTGAAAGGGGAGGAGCTGGACGAGTCTGCGGAGGAGACTTCTTTTAACGAACTGACCACAGCGGATCGCCAGCCTGCCAAAGAGGTGGTCTACAACGAGAAATATCCGCCGGAATTTTTCGACTGTATCATCATCGACGAGTGTCACCGCTCTATCTACAATGTGTGGCAGCAGGTTCTGGATTACTTTGACGCCTTCCTGATCGGGCTGACTGCCACGCCGGACAAGCGCACCTTTGCCTTCTTCAACGAGAATGTGGTCAGCGAATATTCTCGGGAGCAGGCCATCATCGACGGGGTCAATGTGGGGGAGGACATCTTCCTCATTGAGACTCAGGTGTCCAAGAGCGGCGCCCACATCATGAAGCAGATGATCGAATACCGCAACCGGCTTTCAAGGGAAAAGCGGTGGAAGCAGATGGACGAGGATGTGGACTACCGGCCCACCCAGCTGGACCGGGACATCGTCAACCCCAGTCAGATCCGCACAGTGATCCGCTCTTTCCGGGAAAATCTGTTCACCAGACTGTTCCCCCGTCGGCGTGAGGTCCCCAAGACCCTGATCTTTGCCAAGACAGACAGCCACGCCGACGACATCGTCCAGATCGTTCGGGAGGAGTTCGGCGAGGGGAACGAGTTCTGCCAGAAGATCACCTACTCGGCCCAGGACCCGGAGGGGACCCTCAGCAGTTTCCGCAACAGCTATAACCCCCGGATCGCCGTTACTGTGGACATGATCGCCACAGGCACCGATGTGAAGCCCATCGAGTGCCTGATCTTCATGCGGGACGTGCGTAGCCGGAACTACTTTGAGCAGATGAAGGGCCGGGGCACCCGCATCCTCAGCAAGGACGATCTGCAGAAGGTGACGCCCTCGGCCACAGAGAACAAGGATCACTTTGTTATCGTGGACGCCGTGGGGGTTACCACCTCCAAAAAGTCGGACACCCGGCCCCTGGAGCGCAAGCCCTCCGTTTCTCTGAAGGAACTGATGCTCACTGTGGCGCTGGGGGCGCGGGACGAGGACACCCTCACCTCTCTGGCCAACCGGGTCATCCGTCTCAACAGTCAGATGACCGCCTCCGAGCGGAAGGAATTTGCGGAGGTAGTGGGCCTGCCCGCCAATAAGCTGGCGGAGGAACTGCTGAACGCCTTTGACGAGGATGTACTGACCGCCGCGGCCCGGGAGAAGTTCCACACCCAGGAGCCCGCCGAGGAGCAGGTGAAGTCTGTCCAGAGAGAGGCGGCTACGCAGGCGGCCGCCCCCTTCTGCCGGCCGGAGGTGCGGGATTTCATCGAAAACGTCCGCCGCAGCCACGAGCAGATCATCGACAACACCAACCCGGACACGGTGCTCTTTGCCGGGTTCGACGCCCAGAAGGAGCAGACCGCCCAGCGGGTGATCCAGACCTTCCGCGACTTTATCCAGGAGCACAGGGACGAGATCATCGCCCTGCGCATCCTGTACAGCCAGGCCTATCGGGACCGGCCCATAGTTCTGGAACAGCTGAAAGCCCTGTATGAGAAGCTACGGGAGAGGGGCGTTACTCTGGACCGGCTGTGGGACTGCTATGCCATTCAGCGGCCGGACAAGGTAAAGCAGACCGGGACCGTGCGTCAGCTGGCCGACCTGGTGTCCCTGGTGCGGTTCGAGATGGGGGAGGCGGACAGCCTCCAGCCCTTTGCCGACAAGGTGAACTATAACTTCCAGCAGTGGACCTTCCGCCGCAACGCCGGTGCGGTGCATTTCACCCCGGAACAGATGGAGTGGCTCCAGCTGGTGAAGGACCACATCGCCACCTCTCTGAGC
>CALXCR010000163.1 GCA_944386855.1 uncultured Oscillospiraceae bacterium | reverse complement strand
TGATTCTTTTGAGCCATTAGGGTTTTCTCCTTTGTATCGTGATTGTCTGGACAACTTTCATTTTACAGGAGCCCTAATGGCTTGTCTATTTCTTATTTGCTTTTGCGAACTCGATTATACGCTATCCCAAATCACATCCCAACCAAATTCGAAACTTTTGTATAATCTTACTGCAATAACCATAAAGGATTAGGAACATATTCTAGTAAATACTTTATTATAAAATCTCTTTGGTTAATAATACAGTATTAATCAAAACTTGGCAAGACTGTTAACTTTCACTTTATGTTTAAATTGTATTCATGTCCCGTACCTACGCCCAAATTTCCTGCGCTAATACAGCCAACGTCAGCAGCTAGTAGTTGTCGTTGATGGTTTTATCGCGCTGGATCGGCTGCCGTCCGGTTCCGCAAACAAAAAAACGCCGAACTCAAGGAGTCCCCTGGCGAGTGTAAGGTTCGTGGTTGCCGTAGGCTGTAAGACCGGCTGAAAAGAACAATGCCGCGTCTTGACGGCATAATAGCCGTGATCGATGCCAATGTTCATGGGTTTTGCCTCACTTTCGTTTTTCGTTGAGGTTTACGGATCTATGTAAACGGCTTGTAGATAACTTTTCTTCCCATCCGGTATATTTATACTAGGGGAAGAGGTGTGGAGAGGGGGAAAAGCAAAAAGCCGCTCATTTCCGGCATTGCCAGAAACCGAGCGGCTAAAAATGGGCGCACTTATCCCATTAATTTTGTATGCTAGATTGCTCACTTGAATAGCCAAAAGACTTCCCACACTATTTGTGGAAAGCCTTTGAAATTATTATATAGTAACGCGTTACAACGACTCAACGATTTCTTTCAGCACATTTTTGTTGCAAGTACGAATAATAATTACTCCACCTATCTCGTCGTACTCAATCATTGCACGTGTGATATTATTCTTTTTAACGCTATACCATTTTTTGATAGCGTTCGGACCATGTCCCACTACGTATCGATAAATTAAATTGGGGTCATATCTCTCGCGATAAATATTCGTATCATCGAATATGGCCATAGTATTCACCTCCTTTTCCTAAACAAAAAAGAGCTAACAACAAAAGCTGTTAACTCCTTCTGGTGCACCATCGGGGACTCGAACCCAGGACCCACTGATTAAGAGTCAGTTGCTCTCCGTAATGGCCAATACTAAATCTCTCTTTTATTCTGGCATACTACTAGAGATGAATATAAATGTGAGAAATACACTAAGTGGGGCAAAATCACAATCGAAACAGTATGCTTCATTCGAAATGTGCGTCTAAAACATTTATATATTTATTGAATTCTTCCTGGAACCAATCCATGTAAGGATAGTCGAAGACGATGGAGATACTGTCATAATTTGAAAAAGTGAAAGAGAATTCCGTTGGTGTTTTTTCTACAGATATCTCAAATTGATCAATTAATTGCGTATCATCACCAGTTATGCCATACACATAGACTGTACTTACTCCTTGAAACATGGAGCCTCCTCCCCATGTAAGATCATTATTGGCTGGAGTAAGATCATCGAAAGCGACATATCCCTTAAGGGTGGTACAATCTTTAGGAAAACTTGACACATTATAATTAAGTGTCATTGGTTTCATGGAACAAATAGAAATCACATCTTGATACGAACTGTCAAATGATTTTGCGTAATAATCCTCGGGAAATCCCTGGCCACTGTACGTTGAATAGTTGTTATTCATCATGATCCCGGCTACATCAGTCGGTTTCACATAGACTGTTGAAAGGTAGATCGGGCCATCACTCGCTGATTCGCTTCCAGACGATGTATCACGGCTCAAAAAGATGGTATAAGAGGTGTCATTTTCAGATGATTTACCGTAAATTCTTTCTTGTTCTTGATCCCATACACCCCATATGTCAAGAAACCTAAAACCAGTTGGCTGATTTATCCATTGGCAGCCCTTAAGAACAAATGTATCATCAGATGCAATGCTTCCTTCCATTGTATAGCTACCTTCTGGAACAGCTGTTTCACCTGGGAATGTATAAAAATTAAAGGTTGCAGAGATATTCCCTGCTTCGCAGCGATTGATCTCTAATGTAAGACCATTTTTTCGACCGTCGCTATAGTAGTATCCGGTCCAAATACCAACTAAGTTATTTTGATAGTTTTCTTCAACTGCTTGGGTTTTTCGTATGTCATCTATTTTATTAATAATCGACAAATCATTTGGATTTAATCTGTGAGCATTCTCATACGCCTCAAGCGCTAATGTAAGATTTCCTTCTTGATAATATAAAATATCCCCCTTTTCACTATATGCTTGAACATTATCGCTATCTAAACTAATTACATGATTATAGTCCTCTATTGCCTTTTCATATTTTCCCTGAAGTTCATATGCTCGTCCACGGAGAAGAAACGCTGTCGCATTGTTGCCATCATTTTTGATTAGATGATTTGAGTAGTAGATCGCGCCGTCATAGTCTTCAGCCTCTATATTAGCTTCTACAACACTTATCAATGCATCGGATGAAGCGAATCTAAAGGCAAAGAGAATTATCAACAAAAAGATAAAAAATACAATTATAGCCTTAACAAAAAAGGACAAAATTGTTTGCTTGCATTTTGCAGGTTCTGTCCTCAGCGCATGTATGAATTTTGCTCCGCCATCAACAATACTCAACATGAGAACAAAGAAGTCAATAACAGTGGAGAACGTACTAATTGTGCTGCTTGTCAAAACAAATAACAAATCGCCCATATTTCAATTTCCCCCAAAAATACTACATTGTTTTAGCTTTAATCAATGACTCTCCTGATTTATATGGGCGTTGAGCTTTATTTACCTCCTCTGTCTGTTGCGTGCGATTACATTTAAGCGAAGGCTTCAACTTGACTTGCTAGGACAGGCTGATAACACACATGGCAACAGAAAGGCTCTGATACTTTATGTGGGAAATCGTTTCATTTTCCATTCCTCTACCGCTTACCTTTGATAATAATATAACGAGTCGGCTTTTTCAAGGGTTTACGATTATTTCTACATTTTGACAGAAAAGTAATTATATTACATTGATTTCATTATTTATATCTATCATACTGCAGATATTGAAACACCTTTTTTGCTGAGCTCTTATTACAATTAATGAACAATCAACATGCAATTTGGGGTTCATTTTAATAATGGTCTCGTGTGCTATTCATAACATTATTATTCGGGTCGGGAGAAACTAACCTTCAAGTGTCGGGCGTTCGAGACCAAATTTAGTCGGAAAAGATAAAGCCACTACCGATGCTCTTTTAAATCCTGTACACTGGAAAGTGCCAACAACCCAGTGG
>CALXCR010000162.1 GCA_944386855.1 uncultured Oscillospiraceae bacterium | reverse complement strand
CCACAGCTCCTCCAGATATTCCTTATCGCGCAGCGTATCCATAGGAGCCCAGAAGCCCTCATGGCGATACGCATCCATCTGTCCTGCGGCTGCAAGCCGTTCAAAGGGCCCTTCCTCCAGCATCTGGCTGCCGTCTCCCAGATAATCAAAAATTCCCGGCTCCATCACCATAAATCCGATATTGACCCACGACTGATCTCTGCGCGCTTTTTCCCGAAAGCCTGTCACTCTCCCGTCCTGCTCCATCTGAATGGCGCCAAAACGTCCGGCGGGCTGCGTCGTCGTAATGGTTACCAGCTTTCCTCCAGTTCTGTGCCAGGCAAGAAGGCTGTTAATGTCCACATCCGCCACGCCGTCCCCGTAAGTGAGCATAAACGGCTCCTCCTGCAGATATTCCCGAACCTTCAGGAGCCTTCCCGCCGTCCGGGTCAGCTTTCCCGTATTGGCAAGCGTCACCTTCCACGCTTCCCTCTGTTTTCCTTCTGCCCATCTGCCGCCTGTTTCAAGGTCATATATCCCATCTCCCTGCCAGGCAGCGTAGTTGATGAAATAGTCCTTGATCATGTGCCCTTTATACCCGCAGCAGATTACAAATTCCTGAAAGCCAAAAGCGGCATACCACTTCATGATATGCCACAAAATCGGTCTATCCCCTATTTCCACCATTGGTTTGGGCTTATAACGGGACTCCTCGCTGATCCGCGTACCCATTCCGCCCGCAAGAATTACAACCTTCATTCCGACCATACCTTCCACGGCGCCATTCCCGCATTCCAGTAGTTTTCCAGCTCCACCTTATCACGCCTTGTCTCTACCGGACACCAGAAGCCTTCATGTCTGTAAACCGCGATCTGCTTCTTTTCTGCCAGTTCCGGCAGGAGTTGCTTGTCCAGTTCATAGTTTCCGTTCAGAAACTTCAGTGCCTTTTTCCGAAATACAAACGTACATGCGTTTGTCCACGAACTGACCCTTCCGCCCATTGCCGGATTCATTCCCTCCAGAAGATCTCCGTTTCCCACATCCACCACTCTGTTCCGGCCGGTCGGACAGGCCACTACCATCGTAATCAGCTTATCATTCTCCAGAGCGGTATGCACCAGCTTCCGGATATCTATATTGGACAGGCAGTCGCCATAAGTCACCAGAAACATTTCATCCTCAATATATTTTCCGGCCCGACTCACACGTCCTCCCGTCGTGGCAAACAGGCCTGTATCCATGACGGTGACCTTCCAGTCCTCTGTCATCTTCTTGTGGATCTCAATATGGTTTGTCGCCAGATCTACCGTGATATCGGACTGATAAATATAATAGTCCCGAAAATAATTTTTAATCGTATTGACCTTATATCCGCCGCAGACAATAAAATCATGAAATCCAAAGTAACTGTACTGCTTCATGATATGCCATAACAAAGGCTTCTCCCCGATCTCAACCATCGGCTTGGGAATGCCTTCCCGTTCATCGCTGATCGTACTTCGGGAGCCTCCGGCAAGAATAACCACTTTCATGCCCTTTTCGCTCCAGTCATTTGAACTGCTGCCGTTTAACAGCGTTTATAAATTACAATATATCACAAAAGCAGATGCCTGACCACCGAAATACGCTCTTTTCTCTGTGATTTTATAAAGCTATTGTATAAAGCAACCGGCACATTAATTCCAGCGTATCCACACCGCCGTTTCTACTCTTTACAGGCTTTCCCGAAGGAAGCAGGAAATCTGCCGTTCCATACACGCCTGAATATCTCCGTTGCGCAGATATTCTGCATACCACTCCGTCAGCATTTCCATGGTCCGTTCCATATTCCATACAGGATGCCATCCCAATCTTTCTTTGATCCTGGAACAGTCCAGCTTCAGATAGCCGGCCTCATGCGGTCCCCGGCTTTCCTTTCCGTCCGTCCATATCGGACGGTATCCGGTCTGCTTCTCCCATTTATCGCAGAAAAGCTCTACCAGCCCCCCCGTTGTCAGACAGTCGGATTCCTCAGGCCCCACATTATAGCTTCCCTCATATTCCCCATTTTCATACTGCATGGCTGCCAGGCGAAGATATGCGGCAACCGGTTCCAGAACATGCTGATAGGGCCGGACCGACCAGGGATTTCTGACCAGAATGTCTTTTCCCGCTTCCACTGCACGCACACAGTCCGGTATGATCCTGTCCGCGGCGAAATCTCCTCCGCCGATCACATTGCCCGCACGGGCCGTAGACACTGCCACTCCGGCAGCTTTTAAAAACGAATCCCGATAACAGGAGGTCACAAGTTCTGAGCAGGATTTGGAATTGGAATAGGGGTCAAAACCGTTCAGCTCTTCGTTTTCCCGATACCCCCAGCACCATTCCCTGTTCCTGTACACCTTATCCGTCGTCACATTAATCACAGAGCGGACGGAATCACAGAGCCGGACACATTCCATTACATTTACCGTTCCCATCACATTCACTTCATAAGTATAAACCGGAGAGCGATAGGACTCCCGGACAATGGGCTGGGCCGCCATATGAATGACAATTTCCGGCTGTATTTCCAGAAAAATCTTTTTTAATTTTTCAATATCTCTGATTTCTCCAATTACGCTGTTTAAATTTCCAGAAAATTCACACAAATCAAACAAATTTGGTTCTGTCTGCGGCGCGAGCGCATATCCCGTCACCTTCGCTCCCGCCCGGAGAAGCAGGGCTGTCATCCAGCTTCCCTTAAAGCCTGTATGTCCGGTAACCAGCACCTTTTTTCCCTTGTAAAAATCGAACCAGTTCATTTCCCGTTCATTCCTCCAGCGGCGTTATATACAAATTTTTCAAAAACTCCTGCCTGTCCAGGAAAGGGGCCAGATCCTCCAGCGGAGGACTCACCAGCCTTCCATCCGGCAGCCGCTTCGTCGCGCTCTTCGGCTCCCAGACCTGCTTCGTATCCGTAAATATTTCACAGAATACAGGCCCAGGCTGAGCCAGCGTCCTGCGAACAGCCTCCATCATCTGTTCGTTGCTGTGCGCGCAGAAATAGGGAAAACCAAATGCTTCTGCGATTCTGGAAAATTCCGGGAAGGAAAGATCTCCGCTTTCCGGCCCGATTCCAACCTTCGTATGCTCCCGAAACAGATTGTTCTGCGTCTGGCGAATGCTGTGATACCCCTGATTGTTGATCAAAAACAGCTTGACGGGAAGCCTGTTCGTGATGACCGTCTGCAGTTCCTGCAGGTTCATCATGATGCTTCCGTCCCCTTCCAGACACACCGTATCCCGTCTTCCTCCGGAGATACACAGGCCGATGGCTGCCGGAAGCCCGTATCCCATGCTGGCGATCGCATTATTTATGATGAAACGGGTTCCCTTTTTTACATACCAGTCCTGATGCCACACCACGCAGCAGGCGCCGTTGCTTACAGCGGTCAGGCTGCCTTCCGGGAGCGTCTCGCTCAGGTAACGGATAAAGGCGAACACATTTGCCGTTTCCCCGTTGTCCTCCGAATGTCGTGCAAGCGTAACCGGATACCTTTTCTTCCAGTCCCGGCACTGCTGCCTCCAACAAAAAAAAAAAAAAAGCGGCTGTGTTCTTCCTTCCAGCTTCCGATTGACCTCTTCCAGAAATTCCTTCACATCCGCCCAGACAGGAAGGTCCACATGCAGGGTAGGCTTTTTGAATTCCGCCCGGTCTATATCCACCATGATGACCTCGGCTTCTCTTGCCCAGGTCGTCCAGTTATAACCCACCTGCCGGATGCTCAGCCGGGTTCCCAGCGCAAGTACCAGATCCGCATTCTGCACCGCAAAATTCCCTGCCCGGTCCCCCATGCTTCCTCCCCGGCCGCAGTACAGAGGGT
>CALXCR010000161.1 GCA_944386855.1 uncultured Oscillospiraceae bacterium | reverse complement strand
TGCCGTGGCACACAAATAAAACCTTAATCATCGCGTTCGTGTCCCTTTCTGAATGTTTTTATCCTGCTGATTATACCATAAGGGACCGGCAATTTGCACGTTCTGTTTGTCCGGAAACAGGCGGGGCTGTCAGCGGCGGCGCGTATGCGCCGTTCATCTTGACCGCCCGCTGGCTCGGCTGGCTTTGCTTCTTCATTCAAAATAGAATAAATCCTCAAACTTTTTATCAAAAGCAATACACAAAACCAGTGCAAGTTTGGCCGTAGGATTAAATTGTCCTGTTTCAATCGAACTGATGGTATTGCGGGATACGCCCACCATTTCGGCAAGCTGAGTTTGAGAGAGTTTATGTTCTGCTCTTGCTGCTTTCAAACGATTTTGGTACTGTTTCATTTCGTCAATATAGTTGATTTTATTCTCTTTTTTTGATTATAATATTTTCAATATAGTGAGACATCCGTTGTTTTGCAGGCCACTTATGAAATATCTTTCCATCAAAGAAATACCAGAACGGCAGGGAATCTCATTTTACAGAATTCAAATTCTCTGCAAAGAAGGCCGAATTCATGGCATCATTATACTGAAGCTGGTGTATTTGAGCACAGGAGGACATATTATATGGATGGTTATCAATATGAGCAAAAATGTGCGGAACTGCTAAAAGCCATGGGATTTTCCAAGGTTCAGGTAACTCCCGGAAGTGGAGACCAGGGCGTTGATGTGATCGCATATCGGTCTAAGAAAAAATACGGTGTGCAGTGCAAATATTATGAGGGAACCGTTGGAAACAAGGCCATACAAGAGGTGTACGCCGGTGCGGCATATTACAATTGTAATGTTGCGCTGGTAATTTCGAATTCTACCTTTACAAAATCAGCTAAAGAACTGGCAGATAAATTAAATGTAGAACTGTGGGAAAATGTTGATGCCATCTATCTTCAAAAGCATACTGTGGAGTACATCAAAAAAGAAAAAGCATTACAGCAAAAGAAAAAAGAACAGCAGCAACAGCGGCGCTTGCAACTCAAAGCGGAAAACCAGCGAAAGAAGATATTGAAGCGTCAAGAAAGGGCCCAGGCGGAAAAACTAGCAAAAAAGCTAGAAGAAAGCGGGGAACTGGATCAAAAGAGGCAGTATATTCAACCCGCCGCTAAACTCTTGGCCGTTTCATCGAATGGATTCGCTTATGTAAGACCTGATGGGACAGTCGCATCGTACAGCGAAATTCATAATGGGAAAAGTTATCTTGGAGACGCACTCCGTTTTACCAATATCAAAAGCGTTGTATGTACAGACAACGGCATTGTTGGCCTCCGCTATGATGGTTCCTGTATTGCAACAAATCCCGGTTATGGATACGCTTATATCAGCGAATGCAATAATTGGATCAATATTATCGACATTGCCGCTGGAGAACACCAGGTCGTGGGCTTGCGAAGTGATGGGACCTGTGTTGCCAACATGATCAAACGAAATCCTGTGTATGGCAATCATGGGCAAAGCGATGTGTCTGAATGGAAAAATATTGTCCAGATCGCATGCGGTGAAGACTTCTCTCTAGGTTTACAGTCAAATGGCCATGTGGTATTTGCGGGCAAAAGTTATTGGTCCAGTTCAGACGAAATTGCAAGATGGTCTAATATAAAAATGATTGCTGCCTGCGGGAAACTAGCGGTTGGGCTGACAAATGAGGGGAAAATAATCAGTACAGGTGGCATCACCACTGCTGGAATAAAACCTGAAAAAGGCATTCTCCAACTTGGAATATTTGGGCTCAACATATACGCACTCTATGCAGATGGTTCAGTTGGCTGCGGCGGAGAATATCAGAGTCTCAAAATTGAGGAGAAAGATGTTATTTCGATTGTAAGCAACTCACATTATCCCTTTCTATGCGTCTTAAAAAAGACCGGGGAGATACATACTTATGGTTATGGCCAAAAGCCGGGATTCGTGTTTGATCCTAATAATTCCCGCATTTTCGAAAATTACGACCAATTATTAGAAGAAAAGGCCCGGCAAAAGGAACGGCGGGATCAAGGGCTCTGCCAGCATTGCGGAGGCTCTTTCAAAGGCTTTGTTGTGAAAAAATGCTCTGTATGTCAAAGGAAAAAGGACTATTAGCTTTGTTTCTTCAGACAGATAAAACATCAAAGTTTTGAACACCAGATTAACAAGCGTACAATGGTATCACTATCTATCGTCACTATATAGATTGAAACGGCATCTCTTGCTCCAGACTAATTTATGTACAGAAAAAGAACGCCCCAGGTCTGACCGGCAGAACCGGCCCGACCTGGGGCTTTTGTCAGGGCTCCGTATAGTTGATTTTGGTGCACGTAGCGCCGGATGCAAAAAGCCCGCCCAGCTTCCGCGGAAGCCGGGCGGGTCCAATCATGAGGGATCGAGGTGGACCGGAGCGGGGGCGTCCAGCTCCGGCATGAGCTCGTCGGAGATGACGTCCAGCATCTCCTCCAGCTTGGCCACATCCTCCTTGGGGAAGCGCTTCTTCACCCGGCGGAGCACCGTGTTCAGATAGCGCTGGCTGATGTTG
>CALXCR010000160.1 GCA_944386855.1 uncultured Oscillospiraceae bacterium | reverse complement strand
ATGGCCAGCACCTCGTCCGCAAACTGCCGGCCCGCCAGATACTTTCGGTATTTCTTTTCCTCGGCGGCGCTGCGGGGGTTCATCTCCTCCAGCTGCTCAAAATCGATCTCGTTGAAAATGCTGGAATTTCTGGTGAAGTAGCTGCTGGCCCGCAGGCGCCCAATGCTCTCCCGGTCCAAGACGGCGCGGCGCTGCAAGGGCTGATAGACCGCGTACTCCTTGTACATAAACTCCTCGTTGGGGAAAATCTTACAGAATTGGTTTTCCTCAAAATTGGCATACAGCTCCGTGATTTTCTTCATGCTGTCCCGGTCGATTTCCCGGCGTTTTTTGCCCAAGGATTTGCGCAGGGGCTTCCACATATCCACCGCATTGATCAGCTGCACCTTCCCCCGGCGGTCGGGGCGCTTGTTCCGGGACAGAATAAAGATATAGATCCTGATATCCGTATTATAGAACAGCTGGGAGGGCAGCGCGATAATGGCCTCGATCAGGTCCTCCTCCAGCATCCAGCGCCGGATCTGGCTCTCACCGCTGGTGGTGCCGCCGGAAAAGAGCGGGGAACCGTTGGTGATAATCGCCGCGCGTCCGTTTTTCTCATCCATCTTGTTGACGGCGTGCTGTAGGAACAGCAGCTGGGCGTCCCCCGTACCGGGGAGGCCATGTTCAAACCGCCCGCCCTTTCTGTGCTCCTCCCGTACCTCTCTCTCCTGTCCTTCCGGCGCGTCTTTGCCGCCCCAGGGCGTGCCGAACGGCGGGTTCATAATGACCAGGCGCATTTTCTGCTCTGGAAAACAGTCTGTCGTCAACGTATTGGCCTCTTCGTTGCCCTTGATGTTTTTGATGTCCTGCCCCTTGATGAGCATATCAGCCAGACATATGGCATAGGATTCCGGATTGACCTCCTGCCCGAATAGGCGCACATCTACATAGGGGTTCTTGCGGCGCAGAAAGTCACAGGTCACGGAGAGCATTCCCCCGGAGCCGCAGGCGGCGTCCAGCACAGTGGCGATCTTCCCCTCCTCGGTCAGCAAGTCATCGCACCCCTCCGCCAGCAGCACATTGACCATCAGGCGAATGACTTCCCGGGGCGTGTAGTGGTCGCCGGCCTCGGCATTTTCAGAAAAGCGGCGGATGATATCCTCGAAGATATAGCCCATTTTCACGCTGTCCACCCGGTTGGGATACAGATCCAGGTCGGAAAACTTTCTGACCACGCTGTAAAGCCGGTTGCTCTTGTCCATCTTGTCGATCTGGGTGCTGAACTTCAGCAGCTTTTCCAAAATCAGCTGGACGTTGGCGGAAAAGCCCTCGATATAGGATTTCAGATTGACGGCAATATTGTCGCTGTCGTCCAGCAGCCGCTTTAAGTCCAATTCACTGTGGTTATAAAAAGGATATCCGGACGCCTGACAGAGGATCGCCGCCGGCAGGTTCGGGTTCTGTTTATACTTTGCCACAACCGCGGCCTTCGTGGCCTCCAGCGCGCACTCAAACCGGCGGATAATGACCATGGGGATGATCACATCCTTGTACTTATCCGACGTATAGGCGCCCCGGAGGGAGTTGGCAATGGATCAGACCAGGCCGACCTCCTTGCTCACGTCCACGGCATTATCGTCAAACATCACTTCATAAAAATACTTATCCGTCATCGCGGGAATCTCCTTCTTCCTTCTCCTGAAAAGACACAAACAACGCGGAAATCCTTTCGATCCGGTCCGGCGTCAAGCGGCAGCCCTCCAGTTTTCGTATCACGTCAATCAAATCCATATGTTCCGCAATGGTCCGGCAGACGTCCGGAGGCGGAACTTTCCGGATCTCCATATACAGGCGGTCCATGCGGCGCTGGGTCTTCCTATCCGGCCGCAATTCCCGAATCAGCTTTTCGTAGACCTCCGCCGTCGGGGCGTTGACGCCGTCCTCGATGTATTTCATATTGGACCGGGGCAGCCCCACCCTTTGAGCCAGCTGGGACTGGTTGAGCGTATCTCTGCGGCATCGGAAAATCAAGTTCCCCAGGTCCTTCTTGGCCCTGTCCACCGCCTTATCAGCAGCCACCTTGGAAGGCAAACCAGCACCCCCTCTCACCCGTTGTTCTATGTTCTATAACACAGAACAATTATACCAGGCCCGCCCAGACAAATCAATCGTTTCCGCCGGCTTTTTTCCCGCTCCCCGTCATTTCCCGGCAAAGCGCAGAAATGCCGCGGACGCAGCATCTGGAGAACTGCCGGCGCGCCGGGCCGAAGTCCCTGGGGCGGCGGTCATGCGGGCGCTGCGTATCGTTTTAGCGCAAAATTGGAAAAACGTGTTTTTATCTTTCCAATTATGCCGGAAAAATGTGTTTTGTTCTCGTTGTAAAACTCGGAAAAATGTGTTATGCTAGTTTCATTCAGAGAAGAATGTGGTGATGTGTGTGAAACGAAACGCATTTTCGCAGCTTGTAACATGGAAAAACGCCCCGGAGCGAAAACCGCTCATTATTCGCGGCGCTCGTCAGGTGGGAAAGACCTGGCTCATGAAAGAGTTCGGCCAAAGCTGCTATGAAAGCTATGTCTATTTTAACTTCGACGAGGAAGATGCGCTGAAATCCATTTTCGAGGCAAACAAAAACCCCCAGCGGATCATTGAACTGCTTTCCATGATCGCCGGGGAAAAGATTCTGCC
>CALXCR010000159.1 GCA_944386855.1 uncultured Oscillospiraceae bacterium | reverse complement strand
ATCAAGGGGCAATGGCGTACTTAAGACGCCAGTATAAGATCCTGATCGGATTCTTTGCGATCATGTTCGTGATCCTTCTTGTTATGGCGGTCACAGATTTCCTGACACCGTACGTTCCGTTTGCGTTTGTTACCGGAGGATTTTTCTCAGGACTTTCCGGTTTCGTAGGAATGCAGATCGCGACACGTGCAAATGCCAGAACTGCTGCTGCCTGCCAGAAGAGTCTGAACAAAGGACTGAACGTGGCATTTTCAGCAGGCTCGGTCATGGGCTTTACTGTTGTAGGACTGGGACTTCTGGATATCTCGATCTGGTATCTGCTGCTCCGTCTTGTCTTCAAGCTCCCGCTTGAGGATATTACGAGTACGATGCTCACCTTTGGAATGGGTGCATCTTCGATGGCACTGTTCGCCCGTGTCGGCGGCGGTATCTATACGAAAGCAGCAGACGTGGGCGCTGACCTTGTAGGTAAGGTCGAGGCGGGGATCCCGGAGGATGATCCGAGAAACCCGGCTGTTATCGCGGATAACGTGGGCGACAACGTAGGAGACGTCGCAGGAATGGGTGCGGATCTCTATGAGTCTTATGTAGGATCTATCCTGTCTGCTTGCTCGCTCGGAGTTATCGCATTCAACAAGATTGAAGCGGTAGACCGTGTGAATGCGGTTGCGATCCCGATGGTGCTTGCAGCAGTTGGAGTACTGGCATCTATCCTCGGTTCTCTTCTTGTCAAGACAGGAGAGAGTACAGACCAGAGCACCCTTCTGAAAGCGCTCAGAAGAGGAACGAACACGAGCGCGCTGATCATTGCAGTGGTGGCATTTCCACTTGTTTGGTTTATTCTTGGAAAAGATTTTATCGGATTTTATTTTGCGATCCTCGCAGGACTGCTTGCCGGCGTTTTGATCGGATTCTTCACCGAGTACTTTACATCGGATACATATAAGCCGACACAGAAACTGGCGGATAAATCGGAGACCGGATCTGCGACGATCATCATCGGCGGTCTGAGTCTTGGAATGCTTTCAACAGCAGTGCCGATCATTATCATCGCGATCTGCGTTATGGCGGCATATAGCTTCTCCGGCGGATTCATTGAGACAACGAGAGGTCTCTACGGAATCGCTCTGGCGGCGGTAGGGATGCTTTCCACACTTGGTATCACACTGGCGACAGACGCATACGGACCGATCGCGGATAATGCGGGCGGTATCGCGGAGATGGCCGGACTTGACGAGGAAGTAAGAAAGCGTACAGATGCGCTGGATTCTCTTGGGAATACAACAGCTGCGACAGGAAAAGGATTTGCGATCGGATCGGCAGCCCTCACAGCGCTGGCGCTTATCGCTTCCTATGTAGAGAAGGTACAGGAGGTCGGCGGCGATTCGGTGGTGCTTGACATGAGCGTCATGAACCCGACTGTCCTTGTTGGTATCTTCATCGGAGCATGTCTGCCGTTCGTCTTCGCAGCCCTGACGATGGATTCTGTAGGCCGTGCGGCACAGAGCATCGTGGTTGAAGTAAGACGCCAGTTCAGAGAGATCAAAGGTCTGATGCAGGGAAAAGCGGATGCAGATTATGAGACATGTGTTGATATCTGTACAAAGGCGAGCCTTCGTGAGATGGTCCTTCCGACCCTCCTGGCGATCATCACACCTGTTGTGACAGGCTTGATCCTGGGATACAACGGTGTGATCGGACTTCTCACAGGTTCCACAGCGACCGGATTCCTGATGGCTATCTTTATGGCTAACGCAGGCGGTGCATGGGATAATGCGAAGAAATATATTGAGGGCGGAGCACACGGCGGAAAAGGCAGCGAGTGCCACAAGGCCGCAGTTGTGGGCGATACGGTAGGAGATCCGTTCAAGGATACATCAGGACCGTCCATCAATATCCTGATCAAGCTGTTGTCCATGGTTTCAATCGTGTTTGCAGCCCTGGTCGTTCAGTATCATATCTTCTAAAGAAGAATAAAAATTAAGACAGAATCCCCCTTCGGACTTTTGGAAAGAATGTCTGGAGGGGGTTTTTAAATGATCCGAAAGGTGAGAGGGGAAAAGCAGAAATATAACGAAGCGCGGAAGCGGCTGAGCTGCGGCTGCAGTTTTTAATGCCAATAAGACAGGATGTGCCGCACGCGGGAATCCTCTCAATCCCGCGTGCGGCACGTCCGTTTGAAGATTTATGTAAAAGTTAATGGCACGATCATTTCTCTGCCGGCACGATCTCGAGCCAGTAGCCGTCCGGATCTGAGATAAAGTAGATTCCCATTTTCGGGTTCTCGAAACAGATACAGCCCATTTCCTTATGCTTTGCATGCGCTGCGTCAAAATCATCCGTTTCAAATGCGAGATGGATCTCGTTGTCGCCCAGATTGTACGGACGATCCATATCACGAAGCCAGGTGAGCTCAAGAAGATGAGGCGTTGTGCCGTCTCCTAAGTATACAAGCTTGAAGCTTCCGTCATCGGCATGTGTTGTGCGCGTTACGGAAAGACCGAGCGCTTCTTTGTAAAATTCCAGGGATTTGTCAAGGTCATAGACATTCAGATTATTGTGTGCGAATGTGAAATTCATGTGATCATCTCCTTATACATTTGATTATATTGTGTTTCTTAATATTAACAAAAAGGGTGGATTTTTTCAATGACTTTGGGACAGGGATACAGACAGATATTTGTAAAAGGCGCAAGTAAGTGGGCATGACTTCAGAAACCCCTGCATACATTGTAAAAACGATGTTTGCAGGGGGATTTTTTTGAAAGATTATATTGAAGAGAGAGCCGTGGAGATTGCAAATTATATTATAGAGAACAGCGCGACGGTGAGGCAGACGGCGAAGCGGTTTCGGATCAGCAAGAGTACGGTACATAAGGATGATGGTGTCATAATAAGAATAGTCAGATGAGATGCCGGTAAAGCGTTGATTTTGGCGGGTTTCACAGCTGTCAGCTCTTGGCAGGGAGCTGGCAGTACAATACAATAAGGTTTTACATAGAGCGTTTATGTGTTCTCAAAGGAGAATGGATGGCGCTTTATTTTTCTTCAAATACAATAAATTTTAATTAGGCAGACAGTTATATACGGCAGATAGGATATATAAGAAAGATATATGATTAGACGAACAGTATGGTGAAATAATAATTAATAACAGCACAAGATATAAAAATACATTATGTATTTATTTTTCTAAACATATATGTTATATTGATAGCAGGAGGGATATAGTGATGAAAGATATATACTTGCTCAACTATTCTGTTAAGGGAATAAAAACATTGGATCAGTTGGTTACGTTGTCTTTTTATAAAAAAATAATCCCGGCAGATCCGGATACGCGGGAGTATAATATAAAGGGAATTTATGGTATGAACGGGTCAGGTAAATCTGCTATCATAAGTTCTGTTGAAATATTGAGAAATCTGCTTATTGATCCGGGGTATTTGAATAATCCAATTGCTCAGAAAAATTTAGACGCAATGATTAATAAGAAAACAGAACAGCTTTTTATAGAAGCGGATTATATGGTAAAGGCAGAAACGGTTTTAATGCTTTTTCGATATAGCGTAAAGCTAAAAAAAGATATTTCAGGAAAATTTACGATTTCTCACGAATGTTTATCCTCCAAAAAAGCAACTTCAAGAAGCGAATCTATGGAGACAATTTTTGAAGTGACCGGCGGTGAAATTGTGACTATTTCCGAAAAAGCAGAAGAGGATGAATTTTCTGCCAGAATCGTAAATAAAACAATGAACTTATTGGCGACAGCTTCGATGAGTGCATTGTTTTATGAAAAGTTTTTGCTTCCCGAAATGAAAAATCTGGAAGAGCATAAAGGAATTGTTTGGGCTCACTTATGCCTGCTGTATCTCTTTGGAAAAAAATTGCATGTATATTTAGATGAGCCCGATGATCATAGAAATTATGTTGCCAAGAACTCTCTGGAAAGCTACGATGACAGTGAAAAATACAAAGATGAAATCGATACGCTTCTGAATAGTCTTATGGAAATGAACAATGATTATCTTAATGTAATTTCTGTAACAGAGAATGTAGTATCAAAATCACTGTATAAGGATTTCGAAAAATATATAGCTAGATTATATGAGTTTCTTCACATTTTTAAATCCGATCTGCAGGGAATTGAGATTGACAAAAAGGAAAACCGTGATTTATGGGTTTGCGATTTGGTAATGGTGTATAAGTCATATAAAATCCATGCGGAATATGAAAGCACGGGTATAAAAAAACTTATCAAGTTGTTTGCATATCTGCGGGAAATGGTTGAGGGGGGCATTGTGTTTATTGATGAATTCGATTCAAATCTACATGATGTTTATTTGTGCGCACTGTTGGAATATCTGATGGAATATGGAGAAGGACAGCTTTGCTTTACGACTCATAATGTAGGACCTATGGACATTTTGAAGCAGCGGAAGAAATCTATAGACTTTTTGTCTGAAAATCACAGGATTTATTCATGGAAAACGAATGGAAATTATTCCCCGTCCAGACTTTACAGAAACGGAATGATTGAAGGTTCTCCGTTCAATGTTGATTCAATAGACTTTATAGGCGTTTTTGGTTCAGGCGGGGAGGTTGAATAATGGGGCTTCAGCTAGTTTTTGTGGTCGAGACAAACAAGAAATGTAATTCGGATTGGATCTATATCAAAGATACCGTTGAACATTTTTATGAATATGACCGGACGCAGATTAAGTTCAGTACTGTGTATATGGACGGAAAAGGAAAATATAAAAGTAAAGAAAAACAGGTAGCACAATTTGTCAGGCAGTACAGTGCTATGTCCAATGCGAATCATTCTAAAGTTTTGTATTGTTTTGACTGTGATGATTATGACAGCAATCCGAATGATCAGAAATTTCTAAAAGAAGCGAAACAGTACTGCGATAGTAAAGGATATGATTTTGTCTGGTTTTGTAAAGATGTAGAGCAGGTATATATTGGAAAAAGAGTAGATGACAGTCAGAAAAAGAAAGAATCCGTATCATTTAAAGCCAGAAAAGCGATTAATAAAGTCGATAAACTCCGGCTTATGGCAGATAGCTGCCGGATAGGTACAAGTAATATTATGAGAGTTCTGGACTGTAATAAAGAATTGAAGCGGAAAAATTGAATTTTTTCTGGTAAATCTGTTTATTAATATAGTTTTTTATAAGCGTTTATGTGTTCTCGATAGAGAATAGATAGACGCTTTTTATATTTTAAACAGGAAATAGAGTATATGCAGGAGGATAGAATTTGACTTTACGACAAGTTGTCGAGAAGTTGAAAACGTATAAGAGATATTTTTATTGTGCTTTATAGAGGAAAAGCATTCGAAATGAATGTGCAGCCATTATGGAAGATAATGAGTAAGAGGGGATTGGGGACGCTTCAACAACAAGTGGAATGAAGGAAGACGCCGTAGAGCGTGGAGCGGAATGAGCAGAGTGGTACCGCTCTGCCCTGCTTGCTAAGTAGAGATGGGCATGGCTGTTATATCTTCTATGAGAATATTTCCAGCGGATTGAAGAGGGGACGAGACGAAAGATTTAATGGTATAAAGATAAAAAATTTTAGAATCAGGTTGCAGATTGGCTGTTCTTCATGCCTATCCTTTAAGATTATGATGCATATTCTGAAGGATTTAACAGTAAGTATGAACAAAGAAAAAAACGGGGTGTAGATATGAGCTTAGAGGAAATGAGAGATATGGACATCCGGCAGGTGGACAGGTCTTCTCTAACTGATCTGCGGGATATTCATGTGAAGAAAGACAGCCATAATCAACCGGACATTCAGGATCTCCTGAAACAGACAGCGAATCTTTATATGTACCGGGTGGGGGAGATAGTTGTCGCATTTGATTACTCAAATAACGGGAAAACAGTGGATGATACATTTGCCTTAATGGTTCAGTCAGGAATGTGACATCCTTGAGTAATTCAACTGTTTCGGGATATAGTATCTGTGAAACCTGACAGAATCATGCTGCCGATGCAGGGCTGCTACTCTGCATCGGTGTTTGCCGGAATCCATTTGATAATACAAATAAAGGAGAGGATGCATATGCAGCGGAAGGACAAGTACAGCGGTGGCGTCTACCTGAGATTGTCAAAGGAAGACGGGGACGTAGTAGTAGGAACAAAAAGTGAGAGCAACAGTATATCAAATCAGAAAAGCCTGATTACAGAATTCCTGAAATCAAAGCCGGAGATCCATGCCGTGTCCTTTTATGAAGACGACGGATACAGCGGTGTGAATTTCGAGAGACCGGCATTTCAGAAGATGATGGAGGATGTAAAGAAAGGGAAAATCGACTGTATCATTGTAAAGGATCTTTCACGGTTTGGCAGAAATTATATTGAGGTCGGACGGTATCTGGAAAAACTTTTTCCCATGTTGGATGTCAGATTCATTGCAGTGAATGACAATTATGACAGCCTGAATACAGACACAGCGCATGATATTGTCATGCCGTTTAAGAATCTTATCAACGATTCGTATTGCAGAGATCTGTCTGTAAAGATCAGGAGTCATCTGAATGTGAAAAGGAAGAACGGTGAATTCGTCGGAGCATTTGCCTGCTACGGTTATCTGAAAGATCCGCAGAATAAAAACCATCTTATCATAGATACATACGCCGGTCAGATTGTACAGGATATTTTCAGGATGAAAATAAACGGATTCAGCCAGAATAGGATTGCAGATGTACTGAACAAAGAGGGGATTCTCTCGCCGATGGAGTATAAGCGCAGTCTCGGGATTCGTTTTTCTACTGCCTTTAAGATAAATCCGAAAGCAGTATGGAGCGCAAAAGCTGTCTCCAGAATCCTGTCAAATGAGATCTATACCGGTGTATTGGTTCAGGGGAAGCAGACGACTCCGAATCACAAGGTGAAAA
>CALXCR010000158.1 GCA_944386855.1 uncultured Oscillospiraceae bacterium | reverse complement strand
CCCCCGGGAGAGTCTCCAGGTGGAGATTTCCGTAAACGAGTACGACCTGGGAGAGATTGCCGAGGGGGACACGGTACGCCTGAGCTTCACCTGGGACGAGGACGCGGCGGAGACGGTCACCGGCACTGTGGAGATGATCTCCCACGTGAGCTCCTCCGAGACCGGGGAAGCGGCCTACAAGGCATATATTTCCTTTGAGCCGCCTGCTCAGACACGCCTGGGCATGACGGTGATGGTCACCACGGGAAGCGCGGAATAAGCAAGCGCCGCGGCAGGGATGAACTGCCGCGGCGCGCTTTTGTTTATGCAAAGGGGCTTTTGCGATCCTTCACAGGAGCATGCCGGACCTTGGACTTTGCGGAGGAATGGGCGAGGATGGTTTTTCCACAGGCTGGTGAAGCGTTCCCGGCGCCCTGAACAGTGTGGGCGTTTCACAGGGAAAGGCCGCATCGCCTTCAGATTCTGTCCAGGTAAGGAAGGTATTCATTGGGCAAAGTTCCGTTTTTCGCCAATTTGAGCACCTCTCCGCTTTGGGCATTCAGCTCAACGATACCGCTGGGAAAGACCGGGTTTCCTGTCTTCCAAAGAATAACACGCCATACACATTCTCCCGTGTGCGTGGCAAAGAACGAATAATAGATCTCGGCATTCGCGGACCAATCATCAGGCAGATCATACGCTGCTTGCACCGCCTCCAGGGCAATCTGCTTGGCCTCTTCCTGCGGCAAGTCGTCCGTGCCCGGAAGGCAGAACCCATATTGAGAAATGCCGACAAGCTCATCATAGCTCATGTTGATTTCTTGGCTTGCCTGGGCCAAGCGCAGCTTGTCCGGAAGGGAGTTTGCATATTCCATCTTTTCCTCCAAGGACCACTTGAAAAAGGCGCCCCTTGCTTCCAGCAGCTGGTTGTACTCCATCTCTAAATCGCCCAGCCGCTTTTCTTGAACGCAGTAGCTTACCTCACCACGAAGGACATGCACAGCAAACAGATCCCCGCTGGCATACTCGATGCCAAAGCGCCACATGCCCTGTGTGCTTCCGTTCTCTGTGGCGTAATAGGAAGCAGTAGCCTGATAGTCCCTGGTGTCATAGGCCACGCCATACCGGTTCACGATTTCGGATACGGCCACATTCAGCGCGGTTTCCTGGTCGATGACATCGGACGCTGGGTCCAGGTTCATGCAGTACGGTAATTGCCCCAGCAGCACCATCAAGGAATCAAACTGGTACCGTTGCGTTACGGTCCACGCATAGTAATCTCCGCATGCTTGCTCGCAGATGTCCATCAAGGTATCGTACAGATCATGGGAAGCGTCACCTTCCGCACCCATATCCACTTGGTAACCCCGCGCAGCCAATGTCTCCTGGACAATTTGAAGCGCATCCGCCTGATCAGCGTGCGCTGTGGCAAGGTACAACGCTTGCAGCATATCCGTTTCAGCACGCACACTTCCACAACTTGCAACAAGCACTACCAGACTCGTGAAGATCGCAATGAATTTTTTCATGCCCTAACCTCCTTGCAGAAATGGAAAAATTTTTGCAGATGTGCAGAGCTCACCATATATCCTGAGCAGCCTCCCGCCGCATATCCCCTTTGAATATGGATGTCCTGCATACTGAATTGATGGGGCAGAACAAATAGATAAGCCGCTCTGCCTTCACCGTAGAAAGCTGAACGAAGCTTGCGCCTGGCAGACTTGATTGCGGTGCCTTGCCGCGGCATACATTTCCATGGCGCAATTTTCCCAACGCTTATGAAACGAAAAAGCAATGCATTTTATTCCATATTTGGTTATGGGCACGCTAAAACGCGCCGCGGCATCCCTTTGCCGCGGCGCGTACAAATGTTATCCCCGCTGTGGAATCAAAGTCAGCAGCTCCCGCAGGAACGCCCCGCAGTCCGCCACCACGGCTTCATCCGCCTGGGCGAAGATGGGCGCGTCGGGGTCGGCGTTCACGGCGATGATCCTTTCCGCCTGTACCCCGGCCATGTGCTGAATGGCGCCGGAAATTCCCAGGGCCAGGTAAACCTTGGGGGCCACGGTCTTGCCCGTCTGCCCCACCTGATGGGGGTAGGGCGCCCGTCCCGCGTCCACCAGGGGGCGGGTGGCGGCCAGGCCGCCGTCCAGGCGCTGGGCCAGCTCCCGGGCCATGGCCAGGTTTTCGTCCCCGCCAATGCCGTTGCCCACCGCCACCAGGATGTCCGCGTCCAGCCGGGCGTCCCCGCCGGGAGCCGGAAGCTCCTCCAGCAGATGCACCGGGCTTTCCATGGGCGGCAGGGCCTCCCGGCACACTTCGCCCCGCCGGGCTGTATCGGGCGCGGGCATGGGGAATACCTTGGGCCGCACGGTGGCCATCTGCGGACGATGTTCCGGGCAGAGAATGGTGGCCATCAGGTTTCCGCCGAAGGCCGGCCGGGTTTGCAGCAGCAGGCCGTTTTCGTCCAGGTCCAGCCGGGTGCAGTCGGCGGTCAGGCCCGTGCGCAGCAGCGCAGCGGTTCTCGGCGCCAGGGAACGCCCCACCCCCGTGGCGCCCAGCAGCAGCATGTCCGGGTGGTGGCGGCGGCACAGCTCCGCCAGGGCCTGCGCCTGTAAGCCATCCTCGGCCGGGAAAGGCAGCCCTTCCCCCACCAGCACGCGGTCCGCGCCCGCGGCAATCAGCACTCCCGTGTCGCAGTCGCCCAGGGCCACGGCGGTCACCTGGCCGCCGCAGCGGGCCGACAGCTCCGCCGCCTTGCCCAGCAGTTCAAAGGTCACCGGGCGGATTCCCTCCCGGCAAAGCTCCACATACACCCACAGCTCAGTCATGGATGTCCGCCTCCTTTCCGCGCAAGGCCTGCGCCACGGCTTGCGCCATCTCTTCCAGGGTGCCCGTCAGGCGGCGGCACTGGCCGCGCACGGGGGGACGGCTGGTGGCGGTTACCTTGGTGGCGGAGCCCTTCAGGCCCACCTGGGCCGTATCCACGCCCAGCTCCTGGGCGGTCAGGCAGCACACTTCCCCCTGCTCCCCCCGGAGCACCCCGGCGATGGAGGGCAGCCGGGGCACGTTGATTTCCTTCACCACGGTAAGCACCGCGGGCAGGCTGGTTTCCACCCGCTGGTAGCCCTCATCGGTGAGGCGCAGCAGCCGGGCGGAGTGCTCGGTGATCTCTTCCACGGCGGCCACGTCAGTGACGCAGGGCAGCCCCAGCATGGTGGCCAGCATGGGCCCCACCTGGGCCGGGTCCCCGTCGGAGGCCATGCGCCCGCACAGGATCAGCCCCGCGCCGCCCAGGTGACGCACCGCGGCGGAAAGCGCCGTGGCCGTGGCCAGGGTGTCCGAACCCGCAAAGGCCCGGTCCGTGAGCAGTACCGCCCGGTCCACCCCCAGGGCCAGCACGTCCCGCAGCATGCGCTGAGCCGCGGGCACGCCCATGCTCAGGGCCGTGATTTCGCCGCCCAGCTTTTCCCGCAGGCGCAGGGCTTCCTCCACGGCGTAGGCGTCAAAGGGGTTCAATATGGCCGCCACGTCCCGCAGGATGGTGTGGGTCACCGGGTCCAGGCGGGTTTCATTGGAGGCGGGCACCTGTTTTACGCATACGATGATGTTCATTGTTCCACCTCCGTGAGCACATTGCCCGGGCCCAGCAGCAGCTGCGGATCCAGCTGGCGCTTGAGTTCCCATAGCTGGGCCATTTTCTCCGGGCCCATCATAATGGCCTCCAGCTTGCGCTTGATTTTTCCCGCGCCATGCTCGGCGGTGATGGTGCCGCCCATGGACGCCACGAAGGCCGCCCATTCCTCAAAGAGCCGGTGTCCGCGCTCCCATTCCTCCCGGGTACGGGCCAATAGGTTGGGGTGCACGTGGTTTTCGCCGATATGCCCAAAGAGCAGGCAGGGCATATTGCAGGCGTCCAGGTCCCGCTCGTAGCGGTGGAACAGCGTTTCAAAGTGCGCGTCGTCCACGGCCATGTCCGTGGAAAGGATGGTGATGCAGGGGTCGTTCTTGCGGTTCTTTTCCACGATCAGGTCGATGG
>CALXCR010000157.1 GCA_944386855.1 uncultured Oscillospiraceae bacterium | reverse complement strand
AGGCTCTGGCCGCCGTCATCCCCGACGAGGAGCTCTCCGAGGACAACATCATCCCCAAGCCCTTCGACCCCCGCGTGGTCCCCGCCGTGGCCCAGGCCGTGGCCGAGGCCGCCCGCCGCACCGGCGTTTCCAGAATCTGACCTACTTTTCTTGAAAGAAAAGTAGGCAAAAGAACTTTGTGCAAAACTGCGTTTTGCCTCTGCGGTCCCCATAAGACCATAAGAACAAATCATAGGGAGCGGTCCCGGCGGCCGCTCCCATTTTTTGAGAAAACCAGGAGAAATTTTGGGGGGCAACCATAGGTTTCCCCCGATGTAAACAGAATGTGGTTGCTTTTTTAACAAATACCCATAGAATTTGAGGTGTGAAGACAGTGGAATTGAAAGAGAAATTGGCCCAGCTACGGAAGGACCACGGCCTGTCCCAGAATGATTTGGCCGAAAAGCTGAATGTCTCCCGTCAGGCCGTCTCCCGCTGGGAGCAGGGGACGGCGGTACCGTCCAGCGATAATCTGATTTATTTGAGCAGGTTATATGGGATCACGTTGGATGAGTTGGTCTATGGAAAAGAAGAAATAGAAAACGAACAGGCAGAAGAAGCCGAAGAAATACCGGGACCCGAGGAAACAGACGGCGTGAAAACACAGAAAAAGCCATGGTATAAAACATGGTGGGCCAAGCTGCTTTTGGGAGGAGTTCTTGTTTTAGGTGTTTTAATTCTCATAGCAATCAGGCAAATAAATGAAAAGGATGTTATATATTTGCACAACATGGAAGTAGAAAACGACTTGGATCTAACATCGATGGAACATTATTCCTGGGATGATGGATAAATAATAAAGAGGGAAGGTGTGTGTCATGGGCTACAAACGAATTTGCGGTTTACTGGCGACTTGTGCAATAATATTGACTGGAATTTCTATACCGGTTGGCGCAAAAGAGGCAGTAAAAAGCATTGACACTTGTTTATCTTGGAGTTCTGCAGGGTTGCAGGTGACCGGAACGACCACAATTCAACCTTTGGCAACAGGAAAAGTCGATGTTTCAATATCAGCAAAAAAGATGGCTACTGTGGGAGATAGTTTTTCTTTGAGCCCGGGAGAGGCGGTTACCATAAATTGCTCCTATTCTCCCTCTTGGGCCGACCTTGATTTTGGGTTGGTGACGTCAGACGGTTCATTCTATTATGTCAATACTACGTCAGGAAGCATCAACAAGACCATTGAAGTTGAAGAGTGGGGTCAGTATAACTTCGCAGTACGGAATAATTCTTCTGTGGATGTCAGTGTAGTTGGTTTTGTGAATTACTAAATAAAAAATCTAGAAGGAGTGTGAAAGTATGATTAGATATGCAAAAAAGCTACTCGCAATTGTAATTATATTGTCAATGTCAATTCTTCCGAGTTTTGCCACAGAAAATGGCGCAGACAATCTCACTGAAGGGAAAATTGTTGGCAACACCGTGAAAATTTTAGACAAAAGCGAATCAATTTCCGTTTTAATGGAAAATAAGGATTTGTCTTATGAACAGGCAGCACAAGAATACTCTGCAATGGTAGCTAGGTCAGAACGGGTTGAAGAACGTTACATTACCTATAGTGCTGGAATGGGATACCAAATAGAGATTGGATGTTTGGTTGTAGTAGCATGCGGAAGTGGACATTGTAATTTTGTAGAAGTTCTTGACGATGTGTGGTCAGAGGCCAGCGGTTCAGGCTCATATACATGGGATGCTTTCTACACATATGTGACAATCGAAGGTAGCGTAGGTGATTCACTACGGTTTAGAACACGAGGAGTATTGGTTGTCGAAACTGATATAACATTTGGATTTGAAGCAGCTGGTTTTGAGATTTTACCTTCAGTGGGTGGTACATATTATGCAAGGAAAACAATGACAATTGATGAAGTTAAAGTTATGGGGGGATAGAATAGAAATGCCCATGCCGCGGTGGAATCGCTTTCCGAAAAGATATATGTGGATCGCTTTGCTTTTTGTACTCAGTTTGTCCGCATTTCTTTTCATTTGGAAAAAGGCTGCTTTTGTGCCTCCGGTCGTAAGCGCGGGAATTTCTTCGGTTCAAAAAATTGGTGCTGATGAGATAGAGATGATATGGGCGGTTGAAAATAAATCGGATAAGCCGATTACCTTTGAAGCAAATGAAATTGCCAAAATCCGATGGAACAGCGGGACGATTTCATATCAAACGCCGCATATGATTCTTGAAGCAGGAGAGCGGAAAGAAATGCCGATAGTGGTTCATAACGTTGATATGGAAAAAAGCAATACGATAGAAATTACGGCTTCCTGCAAAGAGGGGACTAGTGTTACGATAAAGAAAACTATTTATCCCTAGCATAAAAAGGCATGTACATAGCATAAAAAGGCATGTACATGATTTCCCTTGACAATCCCCCCAAACTATGTTAAAGTTCCCTTACTGCGAAGAAAAGGACTGTCAGCAGAGCATGACCCTGTACAGAGAGCCCCCGGCTGGTGGAAGGGGGAGAGGGCGCTTTGTGAAATTACCCCTTGGAGCAGCCGCCTGAACCGCCGGGCCCGACCAGCCGGGGCGCAGTAGGGGACAGGCCGGGTCCGCCCGTTACCGCGTGGGAGTTGTTGCGCAACTCCGCAAGGCCCGCCTCTGTGAGGAGCGGGCGAACCAGAGGTGGTACCGCGTTTGACTGAAATGCCCTCTGTCCGGAGAGAACCGGGCAGAGGGCTTTTGATTTCTGCGCTTGTGTGAAGGAGAGAGAAAAAACATGGAAGCAAAGCAGCGGACGGGGGTGCTGTGCGTCTTTCTCGCGGCGGTGCTCTACAGCATCGGCGGGCTGTGCATCAAGGTGATCCCCTGGAACGGGGTGTCCATCAACGGCGGGCGCACCGCCATCGCCCTGGTGGTCATCGGGGCGTTTCTGGCCGTCACCAAGCACCCGCCCAGGCTGAACCGGTGGGTGTTCCTGGGGGCCCTGTGCGTGTTTGGCACCAACATCCTCTACTCGGTGGCCAACAAGCTCACCACGGCGGCCAACACCATCGTGCTCCAGTTTACCGCCCCTATTTTCGTCATTGTGTTCTCCCTGCTGTTCTGGCACAAGCGGCCCAGGAGGCTGGACCTGATCGCCTGCGCGGTGGTGTTCGGCGGAGTGTTGTTCTTCTTCGTGGACAGCCTGGAGATGGGGGGAGGCCTGGGCAACTTCCTGGCCCTCCTGTCCGGGGTGTCCTACGCCGGGGTCTTTCTGATGAACGACATGCCCGACAGCGACGCCCTCTCCTCGGTGTTCTGGGGGGAGGTCCTCTCCTCGGTGACCGGCCTGCCCTTCCTGCTCCAGGAGACGGAGTTCCCGCCCACCGCCATCCTCAGTCTGGTGGTCCTGGGGGTGTTCCAGGTGGCCCTGGCCTATATCCTGTTGGCCATCGGCCTGAAAACCACGCCCCCGGTGATGGCCAGCCTTGTCTCCGGCATCGAGCCGGTGCTCAACCCCATTCTGGTGGCGGTATTCTATCAGGAGTATATGGGCCCCTTCGCCCTCATCGGTGCGGCGGTGGTCATTGTGGGCGTGGTGGGGTACAATGTGATCCAGGCCCGGCAGGGGGCCAAGGTATAGGACCTCCCCACGGGGAAAACAAGAGAAACGTATGCAAGACTGGTAGGGCGCGACGACCCGGCGCGCCGTAAAC
>CALXCR010000156.1 GCA_944386855.1 uncultured Oscillospiraceae bacterium | reverse complement strand
AAATCAGACAAAACCTTTATTCCCTTAAATGTACACGGGAAATGGACAAAGACTCTGTCCGGAGTATCTATTTTTTTGACAAAACTTTTAATTTTGTCTCTGGCATTTGTAACTTGACTTGCGGATAAGTAATTCGCTCTTGGTTTTAATAATTGATACTCCAAGAAGTGTACAGGAATATCGTCAATCACATAATCAGATTCATATCCACGACATTTCCGCAGATTGCAGATTTTAAATATTTTATTTACAGGTATCATATGCATATAAATTACCCGCACGGAATGCCCGGCTTTCAACCATTGCTTTGCATAGTAATGTACTACTTTGGTGTCGTTGGTAATTCCATATTCACTTGGTGCAGGATATATTGTAGTAAAAATCAAAATATTCATAGATACCTTCCTTAATTAAGGCAGCTTACTCATCTGACTACAAGTTTCTTTTCAGATTCAAGCACCTTTTTCTTTTTCTCTTCAGCAGAAAACCCTTTTGTACAAATTACGTTATCGTTCGTTTTCTTTAAAAACTTCTCCCAAGACCCAACGATTCTCGCTGGGTTACCTGCTATAATTACATTGCTTTCGGTTACGGATTTTGTAACAACACTACCGGAGCCGACAATAATATTGTCCGCCAATGTTACTCCATACATAATGGTCGAGTTTTGACCAATAAAGCAGTTGTTACCGATAGTAATTCTGCCATAAAGGTCATACCCCCCCCCCCGAAAAACTTGGAAACCGAGTTGTCATGTGTTACGAAAACCACATTTCCCGAAATAGTTACATCGTTACCAATTTCAATCAAGTATGGTTCAGCACTCATAATATTACAACATATCGTGCAGTTTTCACCTATTTTAATGCCAGCATTTCTAAAATAGTTATTAACTACTTCCTTATCGCCGTTTTTTATTTTATATTTTATCTTGGCAATTAAGTAGCCAATCTCGTTCATATTCAATATCTCCTATCTGTGCATCATTTCCATGAGTTTTTTGATGATTTTTTTACACGATAACACTAATGCTTTTGGTGACGTGAAAATGGTAAGTATATACTTGATACCGTTATTAAAGTCCTTATTTTTCAAAAACACGTATCCAACTTCAAGATTATGCATACATCGGATACATTTTTGATCGTTATGAGGTAACCTCGAAAATACTGAAGCAATCGAATTAAAAAACCTTGCTTTATGTTCCAATAATTTTATTCCATCGGGACGATTTTGAGTGTCGCTAACATCAATATTCAGCAAATACTCTTTTACAAGCTTTAACTTATACACGCTTGTGAAGTTCACTAAAAGCTGAAAGTCTTGATGCCTTAATAATGCTTCATCAAAATATCCAGTTTTATCAAGTGCAATATGTCTAAGTAGTAACGAACAAGTGGTAACATCCGTTACAAGATTCAGAATATCAATATATATTTTTCCGTCTTTGTAATCGGCAGATTTTCCAATGATTTGTCCCTTACGATCCACGAAAGAGTATTTGCAGGAAACACCGCCCCACGAATCGTCGAGCCTGCTCAATTCCTTAATCTGTTCTTCAAGCTTATTCGGCTCCCACCAATCATCGTCATCCAAAAATGCGATATACTCACCTTTTGCTTGGCGGATTCCTACATTCCTAGCAACCGCACCGTTTACATGCTTCTCTTGAAGAATTAACTTAAAGCGACTATCCGTGCTATACACAGCGACCCTTAGTTGCAAATCTTTTGTAAACTCATCGCCGGGTTCGTTATCGTTAACCAGCAACAATTCTATATTTGTGTATGTCTGAGCAAGAACACTATCAATAGCTCTTGATAGCATTTCAGACCTCTTATAAGTTGGCATAACAACACTGACCAACCCTGCGATATATTCATTCATACCTTTACCTCTTACTTCTCGCAAACGTTCTGAAAACCCATCCTCTTACCGAGTTAGGCAGAGCAACTTGTACAACCCAACGTTTTAGGATATTCATACAGTAAGACCCCCTGCTAATCATTTTGTGTTCCAGCATGTAGTCCTGCAATCTCTTCTCACTCTGGAAGTACTTCTTTCCTCCACGTCGCTGATACATATCAGCTCCTACACGAACATGTACTAGCATTTCCGGCAAATTCGCAAATCTCATATTGTTAATAGCCATACGAAGCCAAAGATAATAATCCTCATTCCAGAACCAGTCCTGATAATTACCTACTTCTAACACATCAGATTTTTTGAACATCACCGTCATATGGTTAAACGGACAGCGCCTTCGCATGTAATCCTTTAGAGCTGCGTCCGCCAAAGGAACTTTTCTCTTTCCAACTACATCATCCAAAGAACTTATGAATTCTTCTATCTGCCCACCAAGGATCGATAATTCAGGATGACTGATAAAAGCCTTCAGTTGCATTTCAAATCTATTTTCAACAGCAATATCATCACTATCCATTCTGGCGATAAATTGATGCGAACAGTTCTCCACCGCTGTCCTCAATGCAACTCCTAACCCCTTATTCTTTTCAAACCTAATTACCTTAAGCAGTACCCCCCGCAAATTTTGACATATTTATCAATTACCATTTGAATATCCTGTGGTACTGGCCCATCAACCACAAGTACCACTTCTGAGGGTTTTACCGTTTGCTTTACGATAATGCTCTCTAAAGCGATATCAAACCATTCAGCATTATCTTTTCCGTAAACTGATGTTGCTACAGAGAATGGAGGATAAGCAGTCTCTATCGAATTATCCTCGCTAGTGTTTATTTTCACAACAGTAGTTGGATCATACTTTTTTCTGATGGCTTTATATATGATCTGGCGAACAGAATTTGTAGCAATGAACTCTCCACCAAACCTTAGCGCAACGTTATAGATATAACGTGGAATGTTTATCAACTTCTTATTCAACATATACTTTTGAAGTATTTGCTCACTCCTAAAATATTTCCAACCGCCTCGTCTTGCACTCATATCGGCACCTGTTCTCACATTCACTAATGGATATGGAACATTTGCGAATCTACAACCGTGTTCCAACATTCTGATCCATAAATAGTAATCTTCGTTATAGTACCAATCCAAGTATCCACCAGACGCTAAAACAGAATCTTTCTTGTACATTATCGCAACATGATTCATGGCACATCTCTTACGCATGTCCTTTTTTATTTCTGCATCCGTAAGTGCAACTTGTCGTTCTCCAGTAATATTATCAGGAGAACCTACGAACTCTGTTATGCTGCCACCAACGATATCCACATCTTGATTATTAGCAAAAACCTTTAGTTGCTCTCTAAATCGATAAGGGGCGGAGATGTCATCACTATCCATTCGCGCCACAAGATTATTTGAGCAGTGAGAAAGTGCTTCTTTTAATGCATTCCCTAAACCTTTGTTTTGTGGTAGATAAATTGGCTTAAAATCAATTGTTTCAGACATAATCATTTTCCTTTCATCTGCTCATCAATCAAGACATACTAATTACACATTAAGTAGTGTCTTTGCTTCTGCCTGCTTTGCATCATAAGTTTCTTGATCTACTTTACCTTCCATCATCAGCCAATCACCAAAGTCCATATCTGATACAGTTCCTTCACGGACAGTATCGCTACGTTTCAGAACCTTACCTACAGTCTGCAGAATGATTTTCACATCGCCCATAAAAGTGACGCCGTTGTCTATGTATTCAAGATCAAATTCAATTTTCTGTTCCCAAGTAATGTTGTTGCGCCCGTTGACCTGTGCAAGTCCGGTCAAACCAGGGCGAACATCGTGACGTCTGCGCTGTTCTTCAGTCATAAAAACACAATCTCGAACCAAGAAGGGTCTCGGACCGCAGATCCCGAGATGTCCTACGGCTATGTTTGCCAGTTCTGGAAGCTCATCAAGAGAAGTGCTGCGGAGCCATGCACCGTACTTTCCGAGACGCTGATCATCGGGAAGGAGATTTCCGTCCTTATCTTTTGCATTGCTCATGGTACGGAATTTAATCAGCTTGAAAATCTTTTCTTTTCCGTCCTTGCCTTTCTTGCCGGGTCTCGGCTGAAGAAAGAATGGATTTCCTTTCATAGCGATTGCACCAACTACAGTCAAGATCAGCAGAACAGGAGACAACACAATCAAAGCTGTCACAGACAATATGAAATCTATCAATCTCTTAAAAAACTTTG
>CALXCR010000155.1 GCA_944386855.1 uncultured Oscillospiraceae bacterium | reverse complement strand
AAAAGAAAACACTAGTGATAAATACTAGTGCATTAGCTAACCGCCCGGTACCGAACGGTACGCCGGAATTGTGGTGTGAGAGGTCGGAACTTTGAGAATAAAAAGCAAAGTTCCTCCTACTCGATTAGGAAAATCTGTATGTATTTTAATCATTCTTATACAACAAGATTAAACTTCTTATTATATAAAAAATTTTAAATTATACCATTTTATTATTTATGTAATAAAAATATATGATATAATATGTCTAATAAAAAATGAAAAATTAAAAAAACAGAAAGAGGAAGTATATGGATCATAAAAGCGAATTATCAAATGTGTATTCAGAGGTATATAAAATTTTATCACTTATGGAACCGAAATATGTAGATATGATACCAGAAAAATTGATAGATTTAATAAAAATTGAAAAAAATGAAAACTATGATCCCAATATAAAAATTGATATTCCTTTAGATGAACAAGGATTACAGAGAAAAACGCTAGTATTTCTAGCAATGCTAAATTTAAATTATTGGTGTGAAGATGAAAAGGAAAAACAAGAGTTATTAAAAATGTATTCTGCAAATGACCAAAAGGCTGAGGCAGAATTACGAAAGAGATATAATCCAGATGATTTATTTAAAAAGAAAAAGCAAACAGAAACACATAGTGAAGTTAAACAAGAAAATACGCAAATGATTGAATATAATGAAAAAAATATATTAAAGAAAATTATGAAAAAAATTATGAAATTTTTTAAAAAGAATAATGAAGTAAAGGAATGATATTACATATGATTAAAATTGATAATACAGATTTAGCAAATTATATAATGTTTAAATTGAATAAGGAAGATAACAATTTTACAATAGAAGAATTGGGACAAATTGATGAAATTATAATAAATCCGATTAATATAAACGGAGAATATGAAAAAATCAATTTAGAAGAAATAACATATTTTTCAAATTTAAAAAGAATTCTTTTTAAAAATTTAACAATATCTGAAAATACAATAACTAATTTGTCTTCAATGAATACATTAGAAAGTGTATATTTTGAAAAATGTGAGTTTGAAAATACAAATTTGTTAACAGGTTTGACAATAAAAGAAATAGGTTTTATCAATTGTGAAATGATAGACTATAGTTTTGTATATGAAATGAGTAATTTGCAATCATTATCAATTGTTAATGGAGTTGTTTCAATATCTGGTGTGAATAAATTAAAAGAATTAGAATATCTACAACTGTCATATTCAACTATGATGGACATGGAAAAACTTAATTTACCGCTTTTAAAAGAATTGCATATTGATAATACAAATATTATGGATACCAGTAATCTAGAAAATTTAGCAAATTTACAAAGAATTGGTATATCAGAAGACCAGTATGAAGAAGAAAAAGGCTTTTATAAAAATTTGATTCAAAAAGGTATATTGGTTTTGAATCAAAATTTATTAGAATTTAATGAAGGGAGAGTATTAAATGAATCAGTATGATGGAAAAATTAAATTGTCAACATTAAATTCTAATATGATAAAAAAAATAAATGAAATACAAATGAAAAATCCAAATCAGAAATTATACATAGAAATTCCGAATACAAGAGGGATTTCAAGTAAAATGTTAAGACAATTGGCATCAAATGTTTCAATAAGAATAGAAGGCGCATATGATACGGAAAGAGTTTCAAGATTAGGAAATATAGAATATGCTGATGGAGAGACAGGAGAATATTATACTAGTGCTGTTATTTATACAAGAAATGAAGCTATTCAAATTATTTCTGAGATGGAAAAAATTGAAGAAGGATTAAAAGGACAAAATTTTGATCAATTAGAAAAGATTGTATATATATATGGAAAATTAAAATCTGGTATTATGTATGATCCTAAATATGAATATAAATCATCAAAGGATATCAGAAGTCTTAGAGGATTTATTACCAAAAAAACTGTGTGTGCAGGATATGCAGTTATGTTTAAAGAAATGATGGATAGACAGGGAATTGAGTGCCATTATGTTTCAGGAAAGACACCTAGAGGGGGTCGGACATGCTTGGAATATTGTAACAATTAATGGAAAACATTATCCAATAGATTTAACTTGGGATAATACCAATTTTAGAGCTGGACAATCAAAAACATATGAATTCTTAGGACAAGATGTAAAAAAATTTAAAGCCTCTCATATTCCTGGAAATGATGAGCCATGTAAAGATTACCAATTGTCTGAGATAAATCCAAAAATAATTCATAAAATTAGTAGGCGATTTGCAATCGAAAAAGAGTATCAGTCCACAACATATATACGGTATAAGAAAAGATAAAACAAGATATTTAATCGCGCAGGTAGGAGATAGTAAAATCGATGGACAACAATATTATAGATATTATTATGCAGATGTACTAAGTAATGGTAGGTTATGTAATCCATCTATTCTATATAGTGATACCAATGTAACACATCTTATTGATGCCAAAAATTTTAATAAAAATATACCGCAAGGATATGAAGAAGCAGTGGACAATATTTTATTTTCAAGAGAAAATATATTTGACTCTAAAGTAAAAGGAACAGGATATATAGGAAAAGTAACAAAAGATAAGCAGAAAAATCAAAAAGGTATTCAACTTGTTGAAAAAGTTTCTGATATTGCTAAACCAGTAGATAAACAGAAAAAATTTC
>CALXCR010000154.1 GCA_944386855.1 uncultured Oscillospiraceae bacterium | reverse complement strand
AGGCCGTGTAGTGTAAAATCAGATAAAACAGACACTTTGAGGGCGTGCGGCGTCGGACAGCACCGCACGCCCTGGAAGGCGAAAACACGGCGCGATAACAAGAAAGGAGAGCATGTATGAAGAGGATAGTGGCAATAAACGCCAGCCCGCGCAAGAACTGGAACACGGGAATGCTTGTGCGCGATGCGGCGTCCGGCGCGGAGTCGGCAGGTGCGGAGGTCACGGTGTTTGACCTGTACAGCCTCGAGAAGTTTACGGGGTGCGTGTCCTGCTTTGGATGTAAGCTGGGCGATAATTTTGGAAAGTGCGTCCGCCGCGACGGACTGACGCCCGTACTTGACGCGATACGCGGCGCGGACGGGCTTATAATCGGCTCGCCGAATTATCTCGGAGACGTTACGGCGGCGTTTCGCGCGCTGTATGAGAGGCTCGTGTTTCAGAGTATCACATATAAGAAAGGACAAAAGACGTATAACGGCCGCCCAATACCTGTCCTGTTTATCATGACGAGCAACCTGGGAGAAGAGGTTTATGAAAAACTCGGCTACAGCGCGACGATCGCAAATTACAAAAGGTTTTTCGGCGTGCACGTTGGCCCGATGAAAGTTTTAATATCGGGTGACACGCTTCAGGTGAACGACTATGAGAAATATGACTGGACGGTCTTTGACGCTGAAGCGAAGAAAGCGAGACGAGAAGAGGTGTTCCCGCAAGAGAGACACACGGCGCACGCTATGGGTGTCAAAATGATAAATGACCCTTGGCACGAATAGCCGCCTGCCCTTTTAACTGCATTATCCCCCGCCCATTACCACGGGCGGGGGATTTTTTGTGCGACAACAGGGATATTTTACCGCGCCGCGGCCGTGACCCTACAAACCGCTTTGTCGAAGCCGCAGGCGTCACGGCGGACGGCTTCCGCGCTCCGCTTTACGGGCATTTTACAAAGGCTTCACCATAGAGTGATTTTACTATAAAAACGCGATATGTAAAATTTACAGGGGCGCTTTGCGCGAGGGATTTTACAGTAAAAACGGCTACCCCGTTTTTTAAAAAGAGCGTCCGTATCCTATATATGAGAAGGAGTGAAACCATGCAAAACGAGCATCAGATCATTAAGTCGGTATATGCAGCCAAGGAGGATGTACATAAGGCTGACGATCTGATAAGGGAATATATCCCGTTTATACGATCGGAAGCATCAAAATGCACTTCAAGGCCATGTTCGGAGCAGGATGACGAGTTCAGTATAGCGATGATTGCGTTTCACGAGGCGATATTGGGGTATGAGCGGAACAGGGGGGCTTTTTTAAGTTATGCCGCCATGCTGATACGGAGCAGGATTATAGATTTTCAGCGCAAAGAGTCGCGTCATACAGGCAATATATCGCTTTACGCGGAGACGGGTGAGGATGACAGGACCGTCATGGACACAATAGCCGACAGCCGCGACCACTACGCGGAGACCGACGGTCTCGACGCGACGCATCGCGAGATCGAGGAACTCTCGGCGGTCATGGCCGAGTTCGGAGTGAGCTTTTCCGATGTTGCGGACAGCTCGCCTAAGCAGGAGCGGACGCTCCAGTCATGCGCCGCGGCCATACGATACGCCGCGGAGAACAAGGAGCTTCTCGATGAACTGCTGAAGACGAAAAAGCTGCCCATGGCAAAACTCGTTTCGGGCAGCGGGGTGGAGCGGAAAACATTGGAGCGCCACAGAAAATATATTCTCGTTATGCTGATTATACAGACAAACGGATATGAGATAATCCGGGATCATTTAAGGCACGTCCTGAAAGGGAAAGGAGGGACGCCTGCATGAAATATATAGTTATGGAGACGCACTTAAGCTACGCAGTCGTTTTGGACGGCGAGGGCAGATTTTTAAAGGTGGCGAACAGGAATTATACGGTCGGCCAGACGGTGACCGACGTCATAGAGATGCAGATTCCGCAGAAGCCGCCGAAAAAGCGAAAGGTTGTCCGATGGATATACTCCGCCGCGGCAATGGCCGCGTGCCTTGCAATAATGGTAGCGTCGCTGCTGCACCTTGAGAACATGACCTACGCGTCGGTGTATATGGCCATAAATCCCGAGGTGCGCATCGATGTGAACCGCAGGGATACCGTTGTCGGACTCGAAGGCGTAAACGATGACGGAGAAGATCTGATAGACGGCTACGACTTTAACAAAAAGCAGCTCGAACTGGTCATGGAGGAGCTTGCCTCCCGCGCGATAGACATGGGATATCTGTACGAGGGAGGCCGGATATCGCTCACGTTCGACGCGCAGAACGATGAGTGGATCGTCACACACAGCGATGCACTCGTAAGCGGGCTCAACGACACGCTGAGGGAAAAGCTGTCCGTAACGATAGAAATAGCGGGCGGCGACGGCCAGGGAGACAAGGTCGTTATACCGATCCCGCAGGAAGACGAATACGGCGAGTCGGATTACGGCGACAGCACGCCGCCGGAGACATCGACGGATACGGCTACCGACACAAACACCGGCACAAATACAAATACAGGCGACAGCGGCTTTGATGACAGCGGATACGGCGGCTCATCGTCCGACGACGGACAGACGGATTATGACGACAGGGGTGATTCCTCCGACGGGCAGAGTGATTATGATGAAAGCACGCCGCCGCCCGCGCCGCCTAATACAGGTTCGGGCACAAACACGGGCATCGGCGGAGATGATACCGATGACACGAACGGCGACTCGGATTATGACGGCCGCGGGTCGGACTATTACGGCGGCTCGCAGCATGACGACTATGACGATATGTCGGACTACGGCGCAAATGACGATGACGACGATTGATAATTAAAAAAATACCGCGGCTACCCCGGTTTGAGGCGCGCCCGCGCGTATTCTGTGTATGTAGACATCCTATAGGACTGAGAGGAAAAACTTACAGGGCTTCAAAAAACCGAAAAAATTTTTAAACCGACCCCGATCTTTACAGAAGGGCTTTCGTAATCTGAGAGTGTAAGATGAGACGAAGCCCTGACAACAAAAAATAAAGTTTAAGGAGAATGAATAATATGAAAAAATCGGTTATAGCAATTGTGCTGGCTCTTGTAATGAGCCTTGCCTGCCTGACCGGATGCGGTCAGAACGCGTCCGCCCCCGCGAGCGGCACGGAGATAGCCTCCGGTGGCGTGCTTATTTTAAGTGTAAACCCGGAAATCGCTGTAGAGTACGATGAAAACGGTCTTGTAACAGGTGTTACAGCTAGAAACGACGATGCAATAGCGATCATAGACAGCTGCGAAGGCCTGATAGGCAAAGAGACCAGAAGTGTAGTGACAGAGCTTGTAAACTCCATAGGCGAGGCCGGCTACTTTGTTGAAGAAGTAGAGGGAGAGCCACGCCAGATAACGATAGAGATCGAGGCCGGCTCAAAACTGCCCAACCAGACATTCCTCGACGATGTCGTAGCGGATGTCAGAAGCTGTGTATCGGCAAACGCATGGAACGTGCCGACAGATGTGCAGAACGAGAGCGACTACGGCATTACGGACTATGTAGACACGGACTACGGCCCGAACGCCGACGGAGTAACTGATTACAATGATACGGACTATGGCCCGAACGCGGACGGTGTGACAGACTACGATGACACGGATTACGGCCCGAATGCGGACGGAGTAACGGACTACAATGACACGGACTACGGCCCAAATAACGACGGGGTAACGGACTACAACGATACGGACTACGGCCCGAACAACGACGGTGTGACGGATTACGATGATACGGACTACGGCCCGAATAACGACGGGGTAACG
>CALXCR010000153.1 GCA_944386855.1 uncultured Oscillospiraceae bacterium | reverse complement strand
TACCTACTGAATTATTTGGTAATCAAAAGGAAATATTTACTTTAAAAGTAAGTGGTGAATCTATGATTAATGTAGGTATATATGATGGAGATATCTTAATAGTTGAAAGATGTAATACTGCTAGAAATGGTGAAACTGTTGTTGCTATGAATAATAATAATGAAGCGACTGTTAAAACATTTTATAAAGAAAACGGACATTTTAGATTACAACCAGAAAACGATACAATGGAACCTATAATATTAGACGAAGTAACAATACTAGGTAAAGTTGTAGGACTATATAGAAAATTCTAAAAACGAGACTAAATTAATTAGTCTCGTTTTAAATAGTGATTAATTGAACAATATTTTTTTAGCAAATGCTGTAAATCAGTACATTTACTTAACTTTGCTTTTATTTTCATAACCAACCTCATGATTTCTAAATAAATTTTTTAACTATATAACTTGCTATTAAAAGTCCTGCACTACTAGGTACAAAAGCATTTGAACCAATAACAGTTTTATCTTTAACCTTTAAAGGAACTTCTATCGAAGTACATACCGTTATTTTTTTCTGTATTTTCTTATCAAACTTACTTCTCATAATTCTAGCTAGAGGATCATTATAGGTTCTGTCTAGTGTTGTAACAAGCAATTTACTTGGATCTAACCTATTACCAGTCCCCATAGAACTAATAAAGTCTATATTATTTTCCATACAATAATTAATAATTAACTCTTTCGCTTTTATATCATCAACTGCATCTACTACAAAATCAATATTATTATTAAAAATATCTTTAATATTAGTGCTATCTACTTTTAGATTATAAGTGATAACATTACATTCTTCATTAATATCTCTAATTCTATCTTTAAAGCAATCTATTTTATATCTATTAACATTATTATTAATAGCAATTATTTGTCTATTAAAATTGGTAATATCCACTCTATCATAATCAACTAATATTAAATTACCTATTCCACTTCTTGCAAGCGCTTCAACTACATAACCACCAACACCACCAAGACCAACAATTAGAACAGTAGAGCTTTTTAACTTTTCCAAAGATAAAATACCAATTAAATTCTCTAATCTTGAAAATTTCATAATTAAGCAGCCTTATTTAAAATTCTAATTAATCTTTTTTGATGTTCTTCAGGTATTTTAATCCAATCCAGATTAATACCATTTACTAAATTATTAAAAGCAGATAAGCATATATAACTATCATAATTTTTTAAAGCCATATTCTTATAATTTGCTAATGTTTTTTTCTCTTTATTAGTATCACTAAAAAATTCTATCATTTCATCTATCGCTGGTGTTAATGTAACACCACTTTCACCAATATCATAATTTAAACTATTTAAAAAATCTAACACTTCTAACTGCTTTTTATATCCTTCACTAATTAATTGATTACGTAAATATAAAGAGTTATTACTATTATTTTTAATTATTGAAACTCTATTTAAGAATTCTAAATTAAATAATTTATCAATCCCTGCAGTATTTAAAGACATTTTTTCTTTTCTAACAAGTGGAGGTGTACTTAATCTAATAGCATTAACAAGACTACCATAAATATAATCTAAAACATCATTTGCTTCTTCACCTAATGGCAAAGGCAAATTATAAACATCATAAAAATCACTATTATTATATTTTTTAGTATTAACTGTAATATAATTAACAGGTGTATTACTATAATTAACATTTTTTCTAATAAAATTAGTGATAGTTCTAGGATCTTGTAAATTTTTTTCATCTTTTATTGTAGATTTTAAACTAACTTTACCAACAATTACATCAGACTCACCAATACCATTCTTTAAAGAATTAAGTTGATTAGACATCTTTTTAATATTTTCTTCTTTAAAATCTACTAATATATTAGTGGCAACATCTCCAACTATTAATGGTAATACTATCATAAAAACACCCTCTCTCATACAGGAAGAATAGTATACCATATTTTTTTAATTTTGACAAGGTATTGCAACTTTTATTTTTTTATGCTAAACTTTATTAGTAACTTGTTATGGCCTGTTGGTGAAGTGGTTTAACACGCGCGCCTCTCAAGCTCGTATTCACGGGTTCGAACCCCGTACAGGCTACCAGTATTGAATTTCGAACAACCTGAAATGGTTGTTTTTCTTATGCTTGAGAGGTACTAATAATTAGTAACAACTAAAAACATTTAAGGTTTACCACAAAAAAACCACACAATTTAATTATAAAAAAGGGAAAAAAAGGCCTCTAGGCTTTATTAATTATATAATAAAGATATTATTCTTATCGAACTGTTTCTTCTATATTTTTATTTTATATCAACTTATTAATAATCACAACAAAAAGTTTATTATCTATGCTAATGTTCCTAAAGAATCCCAAGGTTTTAATTCAATTGGTTCAAGTTTTAATTCTTCTAATTGTTCTTGAGATAAATATTTTTTATTAATAACTACTTGATATACATATTTATCAAACCAAGAATCACTAGCGATGAAATATCCTTTATTA
>CALXCR010000152.1 GCA_944386855.1 uncultured Oscillospiraceae bacterium | reverse complement strand
TTATGAGCGATTGTCTGTTCTGCAAGATCGCGGAGGGACAGATCCCCTCCAACAAGGTCTATGAGGACGAGGTCTGCTACGCCTTCTACGACATCGATCCCCAGGCCCCCACCCACTTTCTGGTGATCCCCAAGATGCACATCGCCTCGGTGGCTGAGGTCACGGAGGACAATGCCGCCGTGGTGGCACACTTGTTCGCGGTCATCTCCAAAGTCACCAAGGAGCTGGGGCTGGAGAGCTACCGGGTGGTGTCCAACATCGGCGAGCAGGCGGGGCAAAGTGTACCGCACCTGCACTTCCACGTGCTGTCTGGGCGGGACATGACCTGGCCTCCCGGCTGAGGAGAGCCTGCTCGCCGATTCCGCCGCACAGCGGCGGCGGCGCTTTTGCGCCGTACAAGCGTTTTCGCGCAAGCGAAAACCTTGGCGCAGGGCGAATTTATTTCGCCCGAGCATGGATAAAACCCGGGAACCCAAAGGCTGTCGAAACAGCCTTTGGGAGGAGCAGGCGGGGCAGAGTGTACCGCACCTGCACTTCCATGTGCTGTCTGGCCGGGACATGACCTGGCCTCCCGGCTGAGCAGAGCCTGCTCGCCGATTCCGCCGCACAGCGGCGGCGGCGCTTTTGCGCCGTACAAGCGTTTTCGCGCAAGCGAAAACCTTGGCGGAGGGCGAATTTATTTCGCCCGAGCATTGAAATTAACGGGTCCCCAAAGACCGCATGCGGTCTTTGGGCAGAGCAGGCGGGGCAGAGCGTGCCGCACCTGCACTTCCATGTGCTGTCCGGCCGGGATATGACCTGGCCTCCCGGCTGATCCCCAACATCTGCCTCTGCGTCAAAAGGCTCCACAGTGCTGTGGAGCCTTTTTGCATCAAATTTTGTATGTAGAAAGCCCCTCCCGGCCAAGCCGGGAGGGGCAATGCAGGCAGCTCTTACTTGCGGGTCAGGGCCGCGGTATCCATGGCGATCATCAATTCCTCGTTGGTGGGAATGACCAGGACACGCACCTTGGAGTCGGCGGTGGCCACGTCCACCTCCTGGCCGCGGACGTTGTTCTTCTCCCGGTCGATCTTCACGCCCATGTACTCCAGGCCGGAGACGATGTTGGCCCGGTTGTCGGGGCCGTTCTCGCCCACGCCGGCGGTGAAGATGATGGCGTCCACCCCGCCCATGACAGCGGCGTACGCGCCGATGTACTTCTTCACGCTGTACTCAAAGGCGTCCAGAGCCAGCTGAGCCCGCTGGTTGCCCTTGGGCGCGGCGTCCTCCAGGTCACGGAAGTCGGAGGACACGCCGGAGATGCCCAGCACGCCGGACTTCTTGTTCAGCACGTTCAGCATCTGGTCGATGTCATAGCCGTGCTTGTTCATCAGGTACTCCAGGATGCCCGCGTCCAGGTCGCCGGAACGGGTGCCCATGGGGACGCCGGCCAGGGGGGTGAAGCCCATGGAGGTGTCCACGCTCTTGCCGCTGTCGATGGCGGTGATGGAGGAGCCGTTGCCCAGGTGGCAGGAGATCAGCTTCAGCTCCTCGATGGGCTTGCCCAGCATAGCGGCGGCCCGCTGGGAGACGTACTTGTGGCTGGTGCCGTGGAAGCCGTAGCGGCGGACCTTGTCCTGCTCGTAATACTCATAGGGCAGGGCGTAGGTGTAGGCCACGGGGGGCATGGTCTGATGGAAGGCGGTGTCGAACACGGCCACCATAGGGGTGCCGGGCATCAGCTCCTGGCAGGCCTTGATGCCGATGATGTTGGCGGGGTTGTGCAGGGGGGCCAGAGGGTTGCACTCCTCGATGGCGGCCATGACCTCGTCGGTGATGCGGACGGAATGGGCGAACGTGTCGCACCCGTGGACCACCCGGTGGCCCACCGCGTCGATCTCGTCCATGGAGGCGATGACGCCGTTCTTCTCGTCCACCAGGGCGTGGAGGACGGTCTGGATGGCCTCGGAGTGGGTGGGCATGGACACGTCCTTGTCCTTGACGGCCTCTTTGCCGGCGGGCTTATAAGTAAACTTGCCGTCAATGCCGATGCGCTCGCACAGACCCTTGGCCAGCACCTCCTGGGTGTCGGGGTTGAGCAGCTGATACTTCAGGGACGAGCTGCCTGCGTTGATGACCAGAATGTTCATTGGAATCGATCTCCTTTTCCTTTATTGCAAGAGCCAGACTTGCCTTCGGCGTCCGGGATGTAGTAAACTAGGACTTGTCCGGCGCCGGGCTTACAAATTTATTGTAACGCTTTTTTCACGCCAGGACAACCACTTTTAGGGAAAAAGTTTGTTTTTTTCTGGTTTCAGGAGGGGCCTCTATGAAAATTGCCGGGATCGTCGCCGAATATAACCCTTTCCACACCGGTCACGCCTATCAGATCGCCCGCACCCGGGAGCTCCTGGGGCCGGGCTGCGCCGTGGTGGCCGTCATGAGCGGGCACTGGGTGCAGGGGGGACGGCCCGCCGTCCTGGACAAGTGGACCCGGGCCCGGCTGGCTCTGCTGGGGGGTGTGGACCTGGTGCTGGAGCTGCCCACGGTGTGGGCGGCCTCCTCGGCGGAGACCTTCGCCCGGGGGGCGGTGGACCTGCTCGCCCTCACCCGCTCTGTGGACGTGCTCTCCTTCGGCAGCGAGTGCGGAGACGTGGAAGCCCTCAGCCAGATCGCCTGCTGCCTCAACACCCCCGGATATGAGGCGCTGGTCCGCCGCTATGTCTTCCAGAAGCTCCCCTTCGCCGCCGCCCGGCAGAGGGCGGTGGAGGAGCTGCTGGGGCCGGAGCGGGCGGCTCTGCTGTCCACCCCCAACAACAACCTGGGGGTGGAGTATCTGAGGAACCTGGAGCGGGACGGCTGGGCCATGGGGGCCGTCACCGTCCGCCGGGAGGGCGCCCCCCACAACAGCCTGCTGGAAGAGTGCACTCTCCCCTCCGGCTTCTCCTCAACCCGCGAACGGCCAGAAACCGCCCCCGCCGGGCCTAAATTCCTCTCCGCCACCCAGCTCCGGGTGTTTTTGGAGCGGGGGGACTGGGACGCCCTGGAGCCCTATCTCCCCCAGGGAGGGCTGGAGGTTTTACGGGCGGGCTGGAACGGCTTTCCCTCCCTGGCCCGGGCGGAGCGGGCCGTTCTGGCCCGGCTGCGGACCATGTCGGCGGCGGACTGGACAAAAATCCCGGACAGCGGGGCGGCGGAAGGACTGCCCCCGCGCCTGGAGCGGGCGGGCCGCCAGTGCCGCTCTCTGGAGGAATTTTTTCTTCTGGCCAAGCCCAAGCACTGGACCCAGGCCCGCATGCGGCGGCTGCTGGTGTGGGCCTGGCTGGGGCTCACGGCGGAGGACCGGCCAGGCACGCCTCCCTATCTGCGGGTGCTGGGCTTCAACACCCGTGGGCGGGAGGTCCTGTCCCACATAAAAAAACGGGCGCCCTGGTGTATTCTCACCAAGCCCGCCCGTGCGCGAAATTTGGGGGAGGGGGCGCATCGGCTCCTGGAGCTGGAGGCCCGGTGCACCGACCTGTACGACCTGTGCCTGGAGACCATACCCACCCCCGGCCGGGAGTGGACCACCGGCCCGGTGCTGGTTTTGTAGGGGGAAGCTTGTCCATCGCCTCCTCCCCTCCAGGGGCCGCGTCGGGTCAACCCCCTTCCGCGGTATCGTCCCCCGAGGTTCCGGTGCGCTCACAGCGGACGGTGACCCGGCTGGTGCGGCTGAGGGTGCAGGTGAAGAGGGTCAGGTCCCAGTCCCCCGCCTCCATCTCCTCCAGAGCCGTGCCGGGCAGCTCCTCCAGCTGCGACACCCCATAGGAGAACTTGTTTCCCACCGCGTCGGTAAAGATAACCGCGTCTCCCGCTTTCAGCTTGAGCAGAGAGCCGAAGTGTCCCCGATAGTTGTGGCCCGCGATAATCAGGTCGTCCAGATAGACGGAGCCGGTATACCGGCAGGGAGCCAGGTCCAGCAGGGCGTCGCTCCAGGAACTGACGATGGGCAGCTCCAGCCCAAGAGTGGGGATGGTCAGGGTCCCAATATACTCCACCCCGTCGATCTCCACCGTGGGCATCTCCATGTCCGGGTGGAGCACATACTCCGGCACAGAGGGCTCCGGTTGTTCCGGGGCCCTCTCCCCTTCTGTCTCCGTCTGGACCTCCATAGCGGCCAGAGCCTGCCGGGCGGCCTCCGCGGCCCGCTGGTCCTCCCACAGGTTGTAGCCGGTAAGCGCGAGGGCTGCTGCAAGCAGCCGCAGCCCCCCGCAAATCAGATCGTTAGGCTTCATGCTTTCCGCGATACCTCATCCTGTTCCAAATGCCCAGAAGCACCAAGAGAGCGCCAGAAATGGCCAACAGCCCCACCGGCCACCACAGCTGTCCCGTCTGAGGCAGGCTGGGTTCGTCCGGCTGGCCAGGCTCGCCGGGTTCGTCGGGTCCGCCGGGGACGCCGGTCTCGGGAGGCGTGTCGTCCGGGATATCCGTGCCGGGCTCCTCCGGAACGTCCGGGACGTCCGGCTCATCCGGCGTGTCGGGCACATCGGGGCCGTCAGGCTCGTCGGGCGTGTCGGGCTCATCCGGGCTGTCAGGCTCGTCGGGTGTGTCCGGCTCATCCGGGCCGTCAGGCTCGTCAGGTGTGTCGGGTTCATCCGGGCCGTCTGGCTCATCGGGCGTGTCCGGTCTGTCCGGCTTATCGGGTTGATCCGGCACGTCGGGGTCGTCCGGGTCATCAGGGTCGTCAGGGCCGTCTGGATCGCCGGGGCCCTCCGGCTCACCCGGTTCCTCCGTCTTGGTGTTCGTAATGGTGAAAATGAAACCGTCTTCATTCTCGGAAGATGTGATTCCAGTTTCATAACCATTCACCTGGACCTCTTGGATCTCATACACATAGTCCTGGCCGTTTCCGTCCTGGGTGGGCAGTTCGGTGAAGGTATGGGTCCAGCCGTTTTCCGCGGTCAACTCCGCTGTGTCAATGACAGTTTCGCCATTGAGCAGATTTACCGTAATGAATGCTGGCCGGTCGCTTTCCGTGTCGTTTTCCCATTTCTTCACAACCTCCACTTCGGTGGTATCCCGTGTACCGATGATGATTCCGCCGTTGGCGCCGATGCCGCCGCCATGGGCTGCCGTGTTGTCGGTGATGATCAGCGTGGCTTCCTTCCGGGCCAGTTCCTTTGCTTCTTCGGTCGTAATCGCTTTCAGGGCATAGCACGTCCCCGAGGCATTCTGCAAATGAACAGGCTCCTGTTCTGCGCCTTCCTGACCATACCGGGGTGTATCAGGATCAGTACTTGGGACAACGCCTTCGCTTAAAGACGAATACGTCACACGGCCGTCTTTCATCCATTGGACCGCACCGCCGCCCAGCATCCGTTCCGCCAGCGTCGCGGAATGGGTGCTTTCACTGGCAGGAGAGGTAAAGACAAAGTCATCGCCCGCACCTTTCAAGTCGGGAAGCGTGTGGTCATCTTCTGCGGTATTGTCAAAGATTGCCGCGCCTTCGGTTACATAGACGGTGGTCTCACCGGTGGCACAGAACCACATGCCGCCGCCCTGTTGGGCGGTGTTCCCGGTGACCAGGGCGTTGCCCAGGCGCAGGGTGCTGTAGGAGTCATAATTCCCCTCGCTGTACACACCGCCGCCGTGGTTTGCCGCATGATTGCCTGTGATCGTTCCTGCGTTCAACACGACCCCGTTGGAGTAAGAGTAAATACCGCCGCCGGATTGAGTAGCGCTGTTATTGGAGATCGTACCGCCGTTCATCGTGAACGCGGTTTTGCTTTCGCCTGAACCCCCCTGCAGTTTATCGTCCACAACACAAACACCGCCGCCCATGCCGCCTTTGTTTCCGTCAATGAGGCCATCGCCGGACAAGGTAAACGCCGCATTGGCTTCCACATGGACCGCACCGGACGCGGTTATAGTGCCGGACCTCGTGCAAGAGTTATTTTCAATAGAGCCGCCCGTCATCTCAAAAGTTGTCCGATTCTCATTGTCGTCGTATCCCCAAAGCATGACCGCGCTTCCTCTGTGACCGTTGTTTCCAGAGATGGTACCGGCCGACATGCTGCCAGAAGCGTTTTCATACAGAAGCACGCCGGAGGAGGTATTCAATGCTGCTGCATCTTCCGCGCTGTTATTTCGGATCTCCCCGCCGCGCATCTCGAAAGCAGCCCCGTCGCTGATACGAACGATCCCACTGTACGATCCACCAATGATTTGGTTATCCTGTACGCTGCCGCCCTCCATTACGAACTTCGCACCCTCGCCGTGGGTATTGATCACGCCGGAAGAACTGCCGGTGATCTTGCTGTCCTGCACCACTGCATCGCCGGAGAGAATCACAGTCCCCTTGTTGTCCACGACGCCGCCGGTATGATACCGCCCGGACAGGACGAGATTTCCGGTAAACTCCACCTGGGCGCCAGCTTCTACTGTAAACAGATTTCTTATAGAGC
>CALXCR010000151.1 GCA_944386855.1 uncultured Oscillospiraceae bacterium | reverse complement strand
CGGAGGTGTGAACATGGATTACATGACGCTCAAAGAGGCAAGCGAAAAATGGGGCGTTTCGTCCCGACAGATAAATTATTACTGCACCGATGGACGCATCCCCGGTGCTGTCAAAATGGCCGGTGTCTGGCTGATCCCCAAAGAGGCAGAAAAGCCTATGGATAAAAGAAGAAAGTGTGGTGCTACAAAAGAATATGAGCAATGAAATTATTCTGTTAGTAGATGATGAAAAAGAGATTGCTGATCTACTTGCAGTTTATTTGAAAGCAGAAAATTATGAAGTAAGAACATTCTATAACCCTTTGGAGGCGCTTTCTTGTGTAGAGAAAGAGCAGGTTGACCTTGCTATTTTAGATGTGATGATGCCAGATATGGATGGATTTACACTTTGTCATAAGATTCGACAAAACCATCTGTTTCCGGTCATTATGCTGACTGCAAAGGATCAAGACATTGATAAAATCAAAGGGCTGACTTTAGGCGCGGATGATTATGTCACGAAGCCTTTTAACCCCTTGGAAGTTGTTGCGAGGGTCAAAACCCAGTTGCGTAGATACAAGCAGTATAATACCAGTCAGGTAGCAGTGGTGGAACCTATGGAATACGACAATAAGGGGTTGTATATATGCTGCGATAGTCATAGGTGTACTTTGAATGGAGAACTTCTTTCTTTGACACCTTTTGAGTTCAACATTCTGTGGTATCTTTGCAAAAATCACGGAAGGGTTGTCTCGGCAGAAGAATTGTTTGAAACTATTTGGGGCGAGAAATATTTTGAAAGCAACAACAATACAGTAATGGCCCACATCGCTCGGTTGCGAGAGAAAATGCACGAGCCGCCACGCAAGCCTAAATACATTAAAACAGTATGGGGGGTAGGATATACCATTGAGTAAAGACACTATATCTTCCAGCCGCATGGCCCATAAAAAAACGGCAAGAAAGAATGCGGCAAAATTCTTGGTCGTTCTACTCGGTTTTGAAATTGTATTGTTGTTACTATTTTGGCTTGCTTTGATTGTGGTGACATCAACGGATTTGTATTATTCCGATGCCTTTATTCCTTGGAAACCTCTGTTACGGGTAATAATGTATGCCGTTTTCTTTATTTTGTCTATTTCAGGTTGCTTATATATTTCATATCGTTTCCAGCTAAAACCTCTGGAATATCTGGATGATGTAGCAGAAGCAGCTCGGTTACTTGCTACCCCAACGGATGTTCCGGTATCTTTACCTGCGGATTTGAAAAATATTGAAGATGACTTAAACGCAGTACGGATACAAACTTTAGAAAGTAGGAAAGCAGTACAGGAAGCGGAGCAACGAAAAGATGATTTGTTGGTTTATCTTGCCCATGATTTGAAAACACCTCTTACCAGCGTATTAGGATATTTGAAACTGTTGGAAGATGAACCTAATATCTCACCGGAATTGATTTCGAAATATACTGGTATTGCCCGAACAAAAGCTGAGCGTCTGGAAGATCTTATCAATGAGTTTTTCGAGATTACCAGATTTAGTACCAACAAATTGGTGTTGGAACCCAAAGTAACTAATATAAGCCGTATGCTTATGCAGATTACTTATGAATTTAATCCCATATTAAAGGATAAAAATTTGCAATGGGATTTGCAAATACCAGAAAATGTTGAAATCACTTGCGATGTGGACAAACTTGAACGTGCAATAGATAATTTGATTCGCAATGCAATCAATTATAGTTTTCCAGATTCAGTTATCCAGTTTTCTTTGGTTCCTGCACCCGATAGCGTTCAAATATGTGTGCAGAATAGAGGCTACACTATCCCACCCGAAAAACTCGAACGTATTTTTGAACAGTTCTATCGCTTGGATTCTGCGCGCTCCAGTGATACGGGTGGAGCCGGATTAGGACTTGCTATTGCAAAAGAGATTATTGAATTGCATCATGGGATCATTACGGCTTACAGTGCAGATGAACTTATCCGGTTTACGATTCAGCTCCCTTCAGATTGTCAGAAAATCGTATGATTTTAATCAGAAAGAAATCATACGTCTCGAAGAAGAAACGAAAATAGCAAAATCCCTTTCTTGGTATAATGAACATACCAAGAAAGGGATTTTACTATTTTATATGACTAATCCCACATTGAAAGGGTGAGGAGCAATGAAAAAGGCGCAAATGATGGGAAAGATACAGTATGCGGGATACTTGCTAATTATTATGCAAGGGCTGATTCTTGCACTACTTGCTGTTTTCTTTTTGAACCAACAGTATATGGCTGTGTGGCGGACATATCCGAATAGTGAGACATCTATGACTGTGTATCTAAAAAATGTACCTGCCGAAAACCAGCAAAATACACAAGACTATTTACTGAGCGCAGCGGATGAACAATCGCTATTCATTGTAAGAAGGGTTTCTCTTTTAGACAATAGCGGAAACACAAGCGGTTACAAATTTGGCGTATATGGGGATGTTGATGCACAGTCGGCGGAACTGTCCTTCATGGGTAAAAAAGTTTTGTCTACTTCTGATTTGAGAGAGCTGTTGACTTCTGATAATTTGAATAGCACTTTAGGTGTTGAGACAGGAAGTATTTATAGCATCGGGAATATCCCGACTTTTCGATTTTACGAGCGTATTGTATTACAGAAACTCCCTGCTCTCTTTAATGATAGTCAGACTGTAAATGGCACTTACAAAGTTTTAGGATTAGACAATCAAGCTGCGCAAAGTGCATTTTTAACCGGATTATCCGAAGCAAGCGGTCTCCCGGAAGAAGATTTCTTAGAGGCTGATAGCGGAAGTGCTACCAATAATATGGTTTTGCGGGATGTGCTTCTCGCATTTCTGGCAGCCCAAATCTTTTTGAATACCGTATTTTTCCTCGTGGTTGTTATGAAAAATATGCCGAAACAAGGGAAATTGGTTCTGCTTGGGTGGTCTTGTTCTACATTTGCAAAGGAAATACTGGGCCGTTTTATTTCCTTTTCGATTATAGTGGCTCCCATATTAGTATTGGCCAATGGAATTATTGCGGGATGGGGAAAACTATCTGTTGCGTTATTCGCATGTTATCTGTTGGCGGCTTTGATAAATGTGCTTACAGTTGTCGTTGAATTATTGATTTCTGCGTCGGTTATTATGCTTACAAAACCGCTGGATTCCATTCGTGGTCGCATACCTAAAAAGACTTTGTATGCGTTGGGGATATTCGCATATTTAATGATCAGCGCAGGTCTGCTTTTTTGCGGAGCCTATATTGATCAGCCTATGGCCTCGCTTTCTAACAATGCCAGACTTGCGCAACGATGGGAATCTGTATCAGAGTATCAAGTATTAAGCGACATTTCCGTTGGGGAGGATTCAGATTCCTTTTCAGGTGCTTCTAAGAATTTAGATCAAGATTTATATAACTGGTATTCTTCAATCGCAGATACTCCGGGGGTGTATTTAATCCATACCCAGTATTATGATTCAGAAATTTTGACTACTTGGCAGAGCAATCAAACCTATTCTTCAATACCAAGTGAACCTTTGTGGTTGTTCACGGCATCCCCCAATTATCTTGCAGATTTAGGCGTAGTCATTGACCCTGATGTACTAAGTGCAGCAGAAAGCGGTGTAAGGGTTTATTTGATCCCCGCAGAATTATCAGTTGAAGAAAAGAACCATATATCTGAATGGCTTCAAGAAAGAGACACCAAAAGTCTGAGTGATGGAGATATTCAAACGGCCTTCACGCAAAATCCAACCTTTAATTTTGTGGAGTATAATACAAATCAAAAGTTTTTTACATGGTCAACAGATGAACGGGAGAACACGGAAACTGCCGATCCAATCATTTATATTGCGACACCGCAGAACATGAGATACACCGAAACGGAAAGCCTAAAAGCAACGGGATTCAATGGATATATTAAGTTCACAGATGTGCAGATCGCCGATATTTGTATGAGAACAGATATGATTTCTGAATTCAATCTTTTAGACAATAACTTGATTTTTACGGATGTCCATAACTATATTGACGGATTGCAAAAAGAACTGAGTGCAACACTTATGTGGTTTGGCCTTGTTTTCTTGATGCTTATGCTAATTTTGGTGGGCTTGCTCGTGACATTGGCTGCCGTTTTCCGTATTGCTAATCAAGAAAAGATCAATGTAAAAAAGTTCATGGGATTTTCTTTCTTGCAAATGTACGGTAGACCAATGCTATTGTTGTCTGCTCTTACTGTATTAGAGATTGCCACAATGCTGCTACTTGGTTCAAAATTCGGATTGCTTTTGGTAGTAATCGTGTCCTTGGTTCAGATAATAATTTTTGTAAAATATATGGCGCACAATGAACTGAAAAATGTTTTAGCGGCCTTTAAGGGAGAGTGAACAAGATGAGTGCTGTTGATGTGAGAAATGTTACAAAAAAGTTCGGTACGAGGACAATTATCAAGAATATCTCCTTTTCCGTGGAAGATGGAGAACTGGTTGCATTGATTGGGCCTTCTGGATGTGGTAAGTCCACATTGTTGAATATGATAGGAACATTGGAACCTATTGATAAAGGTGATATTCGGATTTATGGAAAGAAGCTACCGGGTATTAACAGCCGGAAAGCTACCTTGCTTAGAAGAAACACAATTAACTATCTTTTTCAATCATTCGCTTTAATCAGTGATATGACGGTTTTTCAAAATTTGCTGCTGTCTATGCGTTTCCTAAATCTTAAGGAAAAAGAGAAGGAAGCGCGAATCCATTCCGTATTGAAACTTGTTGGTCTGTCCCATTTAGAAAGTTCTATGGTGAATACTCTATCAGGAGGTGAGCAGCAGCGTGTTGCTCTTGCGCGGACAATATTGAAACCGGGCAAGTTAATTTTGGCAGATGAACCTACTGGTGCATTGGATGTAAAGGCTGCCGAGCTTTCATTCTCTTTGATTAAAAGTCTTTGCAAAAAATATCATAAAACGGTAATCATGGTAACGCACAGTCTCGATCTTGCGCAACGTGCGGATCGCGTGATTGATTTGGCAAATTATCAAAGCAACATTGTCTAATACAAAAAATCTAATGAAGCAGCCGACTTTCTGTGGTCGGGAGCTGTTGCCCCGGTCTGTGTCCGAGGCGGCCCGCGCCGGTGATCCTCTGGCCGTGGAGCGTGTCTTGCGGTACTATGAGGGCTACATGGACAAGCTCTGTACCCGGACGCTCTACGATCTGGACAGTACGCCCCATGTGCGGGTGGACGAATACATGAAGCGCCGATTACAAAGCAGACTGATCCGGGCCATCCTGAACAGCCCATAAGAAAACGCCGGACGCGGCGGCCTGCTGGCCCTGCGCCCGACGTTTTCCTATGAATTTATTCTACGCATTTCAAAGCCCGTTTCAGTGGAGATTGGAGTAATCCCTATTGCCGTCCCGTCAATCGTCCACCAGAAGCCCGCTGCGGCGGCCTATTCAGCGGCTTAATTGCGTAGATTGCAGGTATCTTTTCCGCTGCCTTTCGGCCTCTTGTTTCCGGCGCATCCGCACCGCGCAATCGGGGCAGTATTTCGCCCGGTTGGATTTCGGTGTAAATGCAGCTCCGCACACGGCGCACCGCTTCACGCTGTCCCGGCTCTGGATGATCTCGGCATACAGCG
>CALXCR010000150.1 GCA_944386855.1 uncultured Oscillospiraceae bacterium | reverse complement strand
GCGAATCGTCTGCGTCCTTGCGCCAATACCCAAGACATACTTATGGAACGAGTTGTAAATTTCCTTCAAGCCGGGGTATAATCGCGATTCGTCACTGAGGTGACAGCACCTTTAGGTTCTCGTGCAGTGATGCGTTGGGGTTCGAGTCCCCATGCCCGCACCAGCTCGTCGCAAGCGACATATCGCTTGCGACGAGCTTTTTCATTCTATTACAAAGCTCATCGCGCGCTCATTCTGTTGCTCCTCGCTTCCAAACCGGACCCGCTGACGCTGGGTTCCGGTTTGGTGCCGCCGCTGTGCGGCGGTTTTGTTTTGCACCAGGGCCTACTCTTGTGTAGGTCAACTACATCCCACGCAAGAGGGGCGACCAGACATACAGGGTTGCTTTACAGATTTTCAATTCGTACCCCGCATGGGGGCGATGTTCTGCGGACTTAGAATGTCTATTGCACCATTTCCGAGAAGCAAGGTGGTGCAGTAGACATTTTTTGTTCTCAGCGCCATTTATGCTCTGATTTTGTCTCCTAGATGACTTTCTAAACGATGTTAATATTTTGACTAAAATATGAGCTTATCTATTGACAATTTTTTGGCGGTATGATAATATCATTTCGATCTTAGAATTATCATTTCATTATATGAAATATTCTAAGCTGATTCAATTTAGAAAGGTGTGATTCATTGTGAACAAGGAAAAAAATGTACTAGTAATGATCCCCGGCCCTACACCTGTTGTGGATTCGATTCGTGCTGAGATGGCCCGACCCATTCAAGCCTTCGGCGATCCCCGTTTTGTTTCTGATTACAAAAAATTGATTGATGATCTTGGCGAGCTTTTTGACTGCAATGGGCAGGCTTTTCCCCTCGCCGGCACTGGTACTACAGCAATGGAAATGGCGATTTCCAATGTGACGAAGCGCGGTGACAACATTTTAATTGTTAGCAATGGATTTTTTGGCGATCGTTTTATCGAGATTGCACAGCGCAAGGGGTTAAATGTGGATGTTCTCTCTGCGGAATGGGGTACCTGCATCACTCCCGAACAGATCGAGGCAAAACTCAACGAGAAGCAGTATGCCGCCATGACTGTGACACATGTGGATACATCTACAGCAGTGGTTGCTCCTATTGAAGCGATTGGCAAGATTGCCGCTAAGCACCCGGAGACGATGTATATTGTAGACGGTGTGGCGGCTGAGGCGGCAGAATACACCGATGTTGACGGCATGAACATCGATATTCTTTTTACTGCCTCGCAGAAGGCGTTTGGAGTTTGCCCTGGTATGTTTGTGGTGTGGGCCAGCCAATCTGCACTTGCCCGGCGCAAGGAGCTGGGAACAATCCCTGAATACTATGTCGATTTTGAAAAATGGCTCCCGATTATGAAGGATCCCTCTAAATACTTTGCTACTCCGGCAATCAATCTCGTCTGGGGCATGGCCGAGTCGGTCCGTCTCATCAAGGAAGAAGGCGGACTTAAGGTCCGTGCGGAGCGCCACCGCAAGAATGCGGATGCAACCGCGAAGGCACTGGAGAGCATTGGTTTTCAAATTCTCGCCCAGCCTGGTTGCCGTGCCTGCACGCTGAGTGTGTGTATCTATCCCGCCGGTGTGGATGACGCTAAATTCCGCGCCTCTATGCTTGATAACGGTGTCGTCTGTGCCGGATCCCTTGGAGCGTACGCAGGAAAGGCGTTCCGCCTGGGACACATGGGCAATATTGGCGAGAATGAAATGATCACTGCGCTGTCCGCGGTTGAGCGTTCTCTCCTTGCCTGCGGTGTTGCGGTGGAACTTGGGAAATCAGTCGCGACCTATGTCGCTGAGATGAAGAAGTAATCATTCAAACAAAAAATTGTGTGGAGGTAAATTATGAAGTCAGTTATTGAAAGCCCTACTAAAATGTACATCAATGGTGCCTGGGTGCCTGCGCTGGACGGGAATAGCTTTGCCGTTCGGAACCCGGCCACTCTGGAGACAATTGCCGAGGTTGCAGACGGCGGCACAGAAGAAGTCCGTATGGCAATCGAGGCAGCAAGTGCCGCCTTCCCCGCTTGGTCGGCGATGTCTACGATGGAACGCGTAAAGTACCTCCGCCGTATTGCGGAGCTGGTGATGGAGAACCGCGATTCTCTCGCGGTCATCCTGACCCAGGAGAACGGGAAGCCCCTGGTGCAGGCGCAGGGCGAGGTAGAAAGCATTGCTGGCCTTTGCAACTGGTTTGCTGATGAGGCGATGCGGACCAATGGCCGCGTCCTGCCGATCGATAACCCGATGCGCCGCGCCCAGGTAATCCGTCAGCCCATCGGCGTCTGCGCGCTGATTACTCCCTTCAATTTCCCGGTAAACCTGTTGGCCGGTAAGCTCGCCCCTGCTCTGGCAGTCGGCTGTACGGTCGTCGTCCGTCCTTCCTGCGCTACTCCTCTTACTACGGTAGCTCTCTTCAAGTTGCTGGAGCAGGCCGACCTACCCAAGGGTGTCGTCAACCTGGTGACTGGCCAGAATTCTGCCGCTATGGGCGAAGAGCTGGCCACCAATCCGCTGGTCAAGAAGGTGTCCTTCACTGGGTCGAATGCAGTTGGCAAAGAGTTGCTACGCCATGCGGCGGGGACCATCAAGCGTGTAACTTTGGAGCTTGGTGGAACTGGCCCGATGCTTGTTTTTGCCGATGCCGATCTGGATCAGGCTGCGGATGCGGCGGCGCTGTCCGGCTTTAGAAACTCCGGCCCGGCTTGTAGCCGGGTGAAC
>CALXCR010000149.1 GCA_944386855.1 uncultured Oscillospiraceae bacterium | reverse complement strand
CTGCGTGAAATTGAAGACGGCGTGATTCGAGTGAATATGCGCTCGAAATCGAAGGTCGATGTGGCCAGAATCGCGGCCCAGTTTGGCGGCGGCGGTCACGTGCGCGCGGCCGGTTGCACCAGCGAGCTGCCCATGCTGCTGCTAAAACAGCAACTGATTGCCGCGATTCGCGCGCAGCTAGATAGCGCAGACGATAAGAAGGAGAGGTAACGCCATGCAGGTAAACGGTGTGATCAATGTCTATAAGGAGCAAGGATTTACCTCTCATGATGTGATCGCGGTGTTACGTGGCGTGTTGCAGGTGAAAAAAATTGGCCATACGGGTACGCTGGATCCGGATGCGACCGGGGTGTTGCCGGTTTGCGTAGGAAAAGCGACCAAGGTGGCCGATCTGATTATGGGCAGTGACAAAGAATATGTTGCCAGTCTGGCTTTCGGCAGCGAAACAGATACACAGGATGCTTCCGGAAAAGTGCTGCGCCGCTTTGACTACCAATATCAGGCGGAGGCGGTGCAGGCCGCGGTAGCGTCGTTTGTGGGCACGTATGAGCAGATGCCGCCGATGTACTCGGCTCTTAAAGTGGGCGGCATGAAGCTGTATGAGCTGGCGAGAGAAGGGCTGGAGGTTGAGCGGAAAACGCGCCCGGTTCGGATTGAGCGGATTGATCTTATGCATCAGGACGAGACGGGTCTGACAATGCGGGTGCGCTGCTCCAAAGGAACGTATATTCGGACGCTGTGTGAGGACATTGGCCGCAAGCTGGGATATGGCGCGCATATGACGAGTCTGGAAAGAACGGCCAGTGGCCCCTACCGTGTTGAAAACAGCCTGCCAATTGATACAATTCGGCAGCTCGTGCAGACGGGCAGTCTGGCAGAGTGCGTTACTGATTTAAACAGCCTTTTCGCCGATCTGCCGTACAAGCAGGTGATTGCGGCTGAAGACGGTATGCTGCGAAACGGCAATTATTTAACCTACCCGATGCGCGATGTGCCGGGACAGGTAGGACAGCTGTATCGCATGATTACGTCGGACGGCGCCCTGGCGGGTCTATACCGTATTACCGAGGTAGTAGGCGAGAAAAACAGGCTGAGAGCGTATAAAATGTTTGTATAAATCCATGAGTCAATCTGAGAAAGTGAAGATATACATGCAGGTAATGCGAGATACACTGGGCGCCGGCCGGATAACGGCTGTGGAGCAGCCTGGGGCCGTAGTGCTGGGGAATTTTGACGGCATTCATCAGGGACACAGAGCGTTGCTGCGCGCGGCCTCCGAGATAGCGGAGCGTTGCGGCTGGCGCCGGCGCGTTCTTACCTTTTCGCCGCACCCTCGGGCGCAGCTGGGAGACGAGCAGTTTAAGCTAATCTACGACGAACAGCAAAAGACGGAGATTATGCGCGAAACCGGTTTGGTGGATGAACTGGTTTTTCTCTCATTTGACAAAGCGCTGCAGACCATGCCGGCGGAAGCTTTTTTTGAGCAGGTTCTTTGTCAGCGTTATCTGGCGAAGGCCGTGATTGTTGGCGAGAATTTTCACTTTGGATACCGAGGCCAGGGCGACGCCGCTCTGTTAAGGCGGCTGTGTGAAAGCCGCGGCATGCTGTGCCAAACCTTGCGCCGCGTTACCGATGGCGGCGCCGCGATTTCCAGCAGCCGGATACGCATGTTACTGAAAAAGGGCGAGGTAGAAGAGGCAGGCAGGCTCTTGGGGCGTCCATATTTTATAGAAGGTACCGTAAGCCATGGAAAGCGGTTAGGGACCAGGCTGCATACCCCTACGATCAATATTCTTATGAGCGAAGAGCGGCTAGCGCCGAAAAAGGGCGTTTATGTATCGTATACACGAGCGAGGGGAGAAGGCTTTCCTAGTATTTCTAACGTGGGTCATAATCCTACGGTGGGCGGCGAATCCCTACGAACCGAAACACATTTGCTGGACTTTTCCGGCGATCTGTACGGCGAAGCGGTGCAGGTTGAACTACTTACGTTTTTACGGCCCGAGCGTCAATTTGAATCCGTGGAGGCATTGCAAACGCAGCTGCTAACGGATATCGCAAAGGCAAAAGATTTTTTTATCGGAGGAAGCCATGAAGAAATATAGTGTGAATGAACTGAGAGAAATGTTTCTTTCTTTTTTTGAGTCGAAAGATCATCTGCGAATGAAGAGCTTTTCGCTGGTTCCTCAAAATGACAATAGTTTGTTACTGATTAACGCGGGTATGGCGCCGCTTAAGCCCTATTTTACGGGGCAGGAGATTCCGCCTAAACGCCGGGTTACTACCTGTCAAAAATGTATCCGTACCGGCGATATTGAAAATGTGGGTAAAACGGCGCGCCATGGTACGTTTTTTGAAATGCTGGGTAACTTCTCTTTTGGCGACTATTTTAAGCGAGAGGCGATTCAGTGGACATGGGAGTTTTTAACCGAGGTAGTAGGGCTCGATAAGGATCGGTTATATCCTTCTGTATATCTGGAAGATAACGAGGCGTTCGATATTTGGAATCAAGAGATTGGCATTCCGAAGGAGCGCATTTTCCGCTTCGGCAAAGAGGATAATTTCTGGGA
>CALXCR010000148.1 GCA_944386855.1 uncultured Oscillospiraceae bacterium | reverse complement strand
AAAGGTCCGCAAGGCCCTGGAGGACGCCGGGATCCGGGTGGAGCTGGACCTGCGGCCCGAGAAGGTGGGATACAAGATCCGCCAGGCCCAGCTCCAGAAAATCCCCTATATGCTGGTGGTGGGCGAGAAGGAGGAGGCCGACGGCACCGTGTCGGTCCGCGCCCGGAAGGACGGGGACAAGGGCGTCATGAAGCTGGAGGACTTCCTGGCCGCCGCCCGGGAGGAAATCGCCTCCAGGCGGCTGTAAGCGCCGCTCCGGGAATTCCCAAAACGCTTTATCTTAGAAAGGGGCTCCGCCGTTTAAAAGCGGCGGAGCCCCCTGCATATTGCTTCAAAAATGGCGCTTTTCCGCTCAAAAAGCGCTCCTGATTTCCCCGATAGGATATAAGCGACAAAGAAAGTTTGGTTTTTTTGTAACAGCCTCCAAAATCTGCGCAAGGCCGAAATTATCTGCGACAAAATCATTGACTAATCGTTGTCGATGCAACTATAATAAAGGCGGCATTTGCATACTGCATACAATTCACGGAAAGAAAATCTGCTTCCCGCTCCGGGAAAGCAGGTGAGGTTCCCCCAAAAGCCGCTGCCGTCCGGAAGACAGCGGCCGGCGGGAAGCCGCCTTCCCAAGTCCAATGCCATTGTGTTCAAAGAAAGCGAGGAGGTACAAGCTTTATGACCACTCAAATGATTATCGCCCTTGCGATCCTGATCCTGATGATCGTCATGATCATGTCGGACAAGTTCTCCTTCGGGGCGCCTTCGCTGCTGGCCTGCTGCCTGCTGGTCCTCACCGGCACTTCCACCATCGCGGACGCTTTTTCCGGCTTTGTGGACACCAACATCGTCATGATCTCCGGCTTCCTGGCTGTCACGGCAGCCCTCCAGAAGACCAGCTTCATGGCCAGAATCAAGGGCGTTATGTCCGACCTGGCCGCCAAGGGAGGGTTCAAGGCCTATGTGCTGATCCTCCTGGTGGTCATGCTGGGCGCCAGTGTCACCGCCGGCGTTTCCGCCTACTATGTCATGATCATCACCCTGGCCGCCTCCATCCCCTACAGCAAGGGGCTGCCCAACTCCAAGCTGGTGATGCCCATGGGCTTCGCCGCCGGCCGGGCCCTGATCCCCCTCGGCGTGGCCTTCTTCATGGGACTGGCCGCCTCCCTCCTGGAGAGCGCCGGCTATGAATCCTCCATCACCCTGCCCCGGTTCGCCATTGTGGTGGGCTTCGTTTCCGCCGGGTACCTCATCTGGGCCCTCATCGCCTATCGCTTCCTGCCCGACCACGATGTGGCCAAGGCCGACGCCGGCACCATCATGGACAAGACCTCCGATACCGGCGAGGCCCTCCCCGCCTGGAAGGAAACCTGCATCTACATCGCCACCCTGGTTTCCATTGTGGTGATGCTCTTCGCCGGCAGCATCGGCGAAGCCGCCTATGTCACCCCCGGCCTGGCCAGCGCCTTCCTCTGCGCCATCGGCGTCTTTAACTTCAAGGAACTCCGCGGCCACCTCTTCTCGCCCATGATCGTCATGATGGCCAGCGTCATCGGCGTGGCCAAGGCCCTGGCCAACTCCGGCTTCAACGACATGGTGGGCCAGTGGGCCGCCAACGCCCTGGGCGGCAGCGCCAACATCTTCGTGCTGACCCTGGCCTTCTGCCTCCTGACCAGCATCCTTTCCACCGTCACCGGCGCCACCATCGGGGCTCTCTTCGTCTTTGCCCCCATCGGCATCGCCACCTGCATGAACCTGGGGATGGACCCCACCGGCCTCGCCGTGGCGGTGACCCTCTCGGTGTTCAGCGCCAGCTTCCTGCCCATCGACGGCCAGCCGGCCCTGATCTTCGGCATGGGCGGCTACAAGCTTTCCCAGTTCCTCAAGTTCAGCATCCCCATGTACCTGATCCAGATGCTGGCCCTGGCCGCCGGCTCGGTGATCGCCTTCCCCGTTTGATCGGATTCCGATACCGCAAAAAGCGCAAAAGCCCCCGACAAAAGCCGGGGGTTTTCGTGTGCGGGCAAAGCGCCTTCTTCGGAGCCGCCCGCTCAGCAAACGGCTCTTCAAGCACAAACGCCCCGGGGCTCAGGCCTCTCGGGGCGTTTTTTATAATTCTGTCCCTCAGTGGAACATATCCTTTTTCACCAGGATCACCACAGCCGCCACGCACAGCGCCGCCGACAGGGCCACCGGGAACCACCAGAACTGGTCCAGGGGCATCCCGCCGCCGCTGATATTCATGCCGTAAAAGCTGGAAACAATGGTGGGGATGGACATGACGATGGTGATGGAAGCCAGGATTTTCATGACGATATTCAGGTTGTTGCTGATCACCGACGCGAAGGCGTCCATGGTGCCGGACAGGATGCTGGTGTAGATATTACACATCTCAATGGCCTGCTTCACCTCTACCAGGACGTCCTCCAGCAGGTCCTGGTCGTCCTCATAGAGCTTGATGATGCGGCCCCGGAGAATCTTCTCCAGGGTGATCTCATTGCTCTTGAGGGAGGTGGAAAAATACACCAGGGACTTTTCCAGCCCCAGCAGCTGGATCAGCTCCTTGTTCCGCATGGATTTGTGAAGCTGCTGCTCGGTGTAGGAGGAAATTTTGTCGATCTGCTTGAGGTAAACCAGGTACCGGGTGGCGATGCGGAACAGCAGGGAGAGGAGGAAGCGGGTCCGCAGATGGGTGGTGACGTTTTTCACCCGGCCGTCCGCCATCTCCTCCACCACCTGCTGGGGACGGACGCTGATGGTGACCACATAATCCCCCGTAAGGATGATGCCCATGGGGGCGGTGGAATAGAGGATGGTCTTGTCCTCCTCCTGGCGGTCCGCCACGGGAAGGTCCACGATCACCAGCACCTGGTCGTTGGCCTCCGCCTCGATGCGGGAGGACTCCTCCTCGTCCAGGGAGGAGCGGACAAAATCCTGGTCCAGCCCCAATTCCCCGGTGAGGTATTCGATCTCTTGCGGGGTGGGCTCCACCACGTTGACCCAGCACCCCGGGACCAGCCTGTCCTTCCGGACCACCTGGCCCCCCTCGGTCTTGTAAAAATTCAGCATGGCTGCGATTCTCCTTTTCCCAGGAAGGGAGAACCGCGTGGCACGGCCGCCCGTTCCTGTCAGATTTTTGTTGGACTGCCTCCAGGGTCGGCGCTCAAAGCTGTGCCACCTCCTAAACGTCTGTTTCCTGGGCCTCCCTCCAAGGGAGGAGGGCTCCCGCATACGTTTTTATTATATACCAACCGTTTTTTCAATGCAACCAAAATCCCTCACTTTTCCCCCAATATCCGCTTCACCGGCGTTCCGGCGAAATGGGCTGGGCCAGGCGCTGGAATGCTCCCGGTCCCGCCCCGGCAGGCCGCCCGTCAATCCCGGGCGTCCTCCTCCAGGGGATCCTCCGGCGCGTCATCGGGGTCAAAATCCGGCACCTTCCCCTCCGGCCGGCCTTCCCCGAAGGAAAGGGGCCGCCTCCCCACCTCGGGGCGGGGCGCGGAAGCCTGCTCCCCCCAGGGGATGGTGACCACCCGGGGATAGGGGAACTCGATGCCCCGGCGGTCAAATTCCTCCTTGATGGCCAGGCGCATCCCCCGCTCCACCTCCCACTGCTTCATGGGCTTCACCGGGCAGGCGACGGTGATATCCACGCTGCTGGCGCTGAAGGCGGTGATGCCCCGGACCACCGGCTCCCCCTCCAGCAGCTCCGCCTTGGCCTGGGCGTACTCCGCCAGGGCGTCCTCCATAATCTCCATGACCCGGCGGGTGTCCGCCTCATAAGCGGTGGAAACCACAATGGTGGCGATATAGCTGCCCCGGGTGTAGTTCACCACCCGCTGGATGGAGCCATTGGGGATAATGATCTGGTCCCCCTTGTCCGACCGCAGGTAGGTGACCCGGAGGGCGGTGGCCTCCACAGTGCCGGTGGCCTCCTCGGTCTGGATATAATCCCCCACCGAGAACTGGTTCTCAAAAATCATGAAAAGCCCCGTCACCACGTCCTGGACCAGGTCCTGGGCGCCGAAGCCGAAGGCGATGCCCCCGATGCTCCCCACCGCCAGGAGGACGTTCTGGGCCATGCTGTTGCCGAACTGCCCCAGGATCAGCAGCAGCGCCACAAAATAGATGAGGTACCGGGCGGCGCTGCGCACCAGTGTCATGAGGGTGTCCACCCGGCGGCTCTGCTCCTGGCTGAGGAGCTTCCGGTTCTTTTCCATGGTGCGGCTGGTGAGGCGGGAGACCCACTTCAGCACCACCTGGGCCAGAATGAGGATCAGGACGATCCCCAGCAGCCGCCACAGGAAATGCCCGAAGTTATCTTTGATAAAGGTCAGGAGGCCCTGCACATTTTCCCAGAACTGCTCCCCCGTGCTCTGGAAGAAATACATCATTTCTCCGCTGGTGCTGGAATCCATCAGTCGTTCCTCCTTCCGCCGGACGGCGGGTATTATAGCTACAAATGAAAGCGCCGGCGCAGCTCCCGGGCCATGCTCTCGCCGCGGAAGGCCCCCAGCCCCGCCAGGAACAGGAGGCTTGCCGCCACGCAGATCACCGACGGCAGGGCGGCGTCCACCCAGCCCAGCAGCAGAAAAAGCAGCGGGATGACGCCGAAAAAGCCGCCGATCATCAGGTAAACCAGATAATCCGAAAGGCTGATCCCCAGCACCCAGCCCAGCACCGCCATGGCGGCGATGGCGGCAAGGCAGAGGATGGGCACCACATAATCCAGGCTCCAGCACCGCCAGCCGGTGAAGCGGTCCCAGAGCACCGCCATGGCGGAGATGAGGCAGACCAGCCAGAGGATGGTCTTGGCGATGTTCCGGCGCTTGCGGATCACCGCCGAAAGGCTGACCCAGAAGGAAAGGATCCCCGCCCCCACAAAGAGGCTCCACATCCCCTCCCAGGGCAGGAGATAGTTGGCGGCGGCGCAGAGGATCATCAGGGCCGCCGACAGGAAGGCCAGCAGCCGCAGCCAGAAGCGGTGGGTGGGGCGCACCGGCCTGGGGGCCGGGAAGATATCCTCGGCCGGGGCTCCCCCCGGGGCCAGGGGCCCCTGGCAGAGGGGGCACCGGGTCAGGGTGCCACGCACCGAAACGCCGCATTTTTCACATTTGGGCAAGACGGTCACTCCT
>CALXCR010000147.1 GCA_944386855.1 uncultured Oscillospiraceae bacterium | reverse complement strand
AACCTGAGCCAGGGCCAGCGGCAGCTTTTGGCAATCGCCAGAGCAGCAGTGGCAGATCCGCCGGTGCTGATTCTCGATGAAGCGACTTCCTCTATTGATACCAGAACAGAAGCCCTGGTACAGGAGGGAATGGATCGCCTGATGGCGGGAAGGACGACGTTCGTCATCGCGCACAGGCTGTCTACAGTCCGGAATTCTGACTGTATTATGGTTCTGGAACAGGGGCGGATCATTGAGCGGGGAACTCATGACCAGTTGATTGAGGCAAAAGGTCGGTACTATCAGCTCTATACCGGCAACGCAATCGGAGCATAGAGATACGGCGATAGGTATGTGATGTTATGTATAAACCAAGGGCAGGACCATAAATAATTTGGTTCTGCCCATTGTAACGAATCACGTATTTTATTTTTTCGCCCAATGTCATGCCTGTTAAGTCTTGGCTACCTGTTTTTTTGCCTGTCTCTCCAATTCCCGGTAACAGCGGATATAGGACTCGCTGAACAGCGGATTTGTTTCAATTTCAATCCAGGTCAGCAGATTTGTCATAATTCCTCTTGCCAATGCTTTTATAATACCCACATCTTCCTCCTTTCAGAAGTCTTGACGGTCTGCGTTTTCTTAAATATAATTATATCGTGATAAATAAAGAGTTTCTATTAAATATCTATCTAAAAACATAACAATCCTGCGAGGCTATAAATGCAGCGGCATATAATATTAAAAAAAGACGATTCCGAAATTGTAGATTATGATCATTCAGAGTATCCGTTTTATATTCGAAAGGGGCGTTTATCCGGCTACCCTGATTTTATGGTGCCTAACCATTGGCATGATGATATTGAGCTTTTAGCAGTTATATCGGGCAGTATGAGCTACAGTATAAATGGGGAGATTGTTTCCTTAGAAAAAGGAGAAGGAATCTTTGTTAATTCAGGCCAGATGCACTTTGGATTTTCTGCGGCAAAATCCGAGTGCCTGTTTTTATGTATTCTTTTTCATCCCATGCTGCTGTGCTCTGCTTATCCTTATGAGAGAGATTTTGTAACACCACTGCTTCGCAGCCGCAGGTTCTCGTTCCTCCACTTGCGGCCCGAGACAGGCTGGCAGAAGGAAATTCTCTGCCAGATGAGTCAGATCTGCCGGAACCGGGATTCCCAGACCATTCCACTCCGGATTCTGGCTTTTTCTGCCTCCGTGTGGGCACAGCTCTGGGAGCACGCCTCGGCAGATGACAGTCGGGAGAACCGCCAAAGTCAGGACGTGCAGGTTGTAAAAAACATGGTAAAATTCATCCAGGAAAATTATAGCAATAAGATTTCACTCCGGGAAATTGCCGACGCCGGTGCGGTAGGACAAAGCAAATGCTGTAAACTGTTTCAAAAGTACTTTGCAAAAACACCCAATGAGTATCTGACTCATTACCGAATTACGAAAAGTATTGATCAGCTGAGGACCACGGACAGAACCATAACAGAGATCGCATTATCATCAGGCTTCGGCAATCCCAGTTACTATGCGGAGGTTTTTCGAAAATGGATGGGAAAAGGCCCACGGATCTGAGAAGAAAATAAAAATGTCGATTGAAATTTTCTGGTTTTGTCAGTATGATAGAAACATCTTTGCCTTCAGAGAAAGCGAATAGAAAGGATTTGGTTATGTTTACATACGCTTGGTATCAATGGCTCGCATTTTTCTATATTTACTGTTTTTGCGGATGGATATTTGAGTCAGCATACGTTTCTTTGAAAAGCCGGCGTCTGGTGAATCGCGGATTTTTACGCCTTCCGATGCTACCGCTGTATGGAACCGGAGCTATTATGATGCTGTGGGTCTCAATTCCTGTGCAGGATAATCTGCTGCTTGTTTATCTGTCTGGTTTTCTGGCAGCAACAGCCCTGGAATATGTCACTGGCTGGACGATGGAACGGCTGTTTAAGATGCGCTACTGGGATTACAGCGATCAGCCGTTTAACATTAATGGATATGTGTGTCTGGGATCCTCAATTGCCTGGGGATTTTTGACGATTTTGCTGACAGAAGTTATCCACAAACCTTTGGAGAGATTTGTGCTTGATGCAGATCCGACGGTTGAATTGTGTATTCTGGCTGTCGTGACAGTGCTTTTTGTTACAGATACGATTCAATCTGTAAAAGCTGCTCTGGATCTTGGCCGCGCTCTGGAGGCAATGACAAAGATGAAGGCAGAACTGGAGGAGATGCAGGTTCAGTTAGCTCTTTTGAAAGCAGAAGCTGCTGACCGCGCGGAGGCTATGCGGAGCGAGGCGGTGGATCGCGCAGCGGCGCTCAGAAATGATGCGGAGGCCTTCCGGAATGAAGCTGCTGATCGTGCGGAGATACTGCGGAATGAGGCGGTGGATCGTGCGGCAGCCCTGAGGGATGACATGGTAAGCCGTGCAGCAGCTTTCATGCCCAAGGGGGCAGTCGGTGATATGACTGCGCTGGTAAAGCAGCTCAGTGCTCTATATGAAAAGAGAAATCGACTGGCCAACCATTCCACTTTTTATCGGAGGCGCCTGCTGCGGGACAACCCCACTGCATTTTCTAAGCGGTTTGAGGATGCATTAAAAGAGTTGAGGAAAAATCTGGAATAAAGGAGTTCTGTTATGAGCATTCTAAATGTTGAACACTTGAGCCATGGCTTCGGGGACCGGGCAATTTTTTCGGATGTTTCCTTTCGTCTGCTGAAAGGAGAGCATATTGGTCTGGTTGGGGCAAATGGCGAGGGAAAATACACTTTTATGAATATTATTACGAATAAACTGATGCCCGATGAGGGAAAAGTCGAGTGGGCTAAGAATGTCCGGGTCGGATATTTAGACCAGCACACAGTGTTGGAACCTGGGATGACGATCCGTGATGTTCTGAAAAGCGCCTTCAGTTTTCTGTTCCAGATGGAGGAACAGATGAACGAGATCTGCGACAGAATGGGAGAGGCATCAGAAGAGGATATGACGGCTATGATGGAAGAGCTGGGAACGATTCAGGATCTTCTGATGGCTCATGATTTTTATGTGATTGACGCTAAGGTGGAGGAGATTGCCAGAGCCTTTGAACTGACAGAACTTGGCCTGGACAAGGATGTGGCGGAGCTGTCGGGAGGCCAGAGAACCAAGGTGCTGCTGGCAAAGCTGCTGCTGGAAAAGCCGGACATTCTGCTGCTGGATGAGCCGACAAATTATCTGGATGTCCAGCACATCGAATGGCTGAAGCGCTACCTTCAGGAATATGAAAATGCGTTTATTTTGATATCCCACGATATCCCTTTTCTCAACAGTGTTGTCAATCTGATCTACCATATGGAGAATCAGAGACTGGATCGCTACGTCGGGGATTACGATAAGTTTCTGGAGGTCTCTGCTGCAAAAAGGGCACAGCTTGAAGCCGCTTATAAGCGCCAGCAGCAGGAGATTGCCCAGCTTGAGGATTTTGTGGCCCGGAACAAAGCCAGGGTCTCGACCCGAAATATGGCAATGTCCCGCCAGAAGAAACTGGACAAGATGGAGATTATTGAACTGGCAAAGGAAAAGCCAAAGCCGGAATTTCATTTTCTGGAGGCCAGAGCCGCAGGAAAATATATTTTTGAAACTCATGATCTGGTAATCGGATATGATGAACCACTGTCGCGCCCCTTGAATCTGACCATGGAGCGGGGAGAAAAGATTGTGTTAAAGGGAGCAAACGGAATTGGAAAGACCACGCTTTTACGCAGTATTCTCGGAGAGGTGGCTCCGCTCTCTGGCTCTGTGGAACTGGGGGATTACCTGTACCTGGGATACTTTGAGCAGGAAATGGCTCCGGGAAATACAACCACTTGTATTGAAGAGATA
>CALXCR010000146.1 GCA_944386855.1 uncultured Oscillospiraceae bacterium | reverse complement strand
GCCCCACAAAGCTGTACTTGTAAAACTCCGCGATAAATGCCCGCTCCTCCTCGGTGATCGCCATCCCCCGGCTCTGCTCGTCCACCACCCCCCGGATCAGCCCGTAGGTCAGGTGATAGAGGAAGCGTTCCATCTGCTCCCGGCTGATGCAGCGGCAGGCGTTGAGGATAAAGGGCTTGTTTTCCAGCACCGCCTCAAAGATCTGCAAAAGCCCCTCCTGCCAGGTCTCGTAAGTCTTCTTCCCCTGGAGAGCCTTGGACGCATCCTCGATGCAGGCCCACTCCACCAGGTCATAAATGTCCTTGAAGTGGTAGTAGAAGGCCATGCGGCTGATGCCGCAGTCCTCGGCGATATCCCGGATGGTGATCTTGTCCAGGGGCTTTTTCAGCAGCATGTGCTTCAGAGATTCCTCCAGAGCCTGCTTGGTGGTGTTTGGCATACTACTGTACCTCCTCGTGCCGCCATTTCACTGCTTTCCTCTGTCATTATGGTGGAGCAGAATATAGGTCAGTTACACCAGTGTATACAGTAGGATTTCCTTGAAAAGATTGCTCCAAAGATTTCGACTTTTTCCCATATACTCAGGATTATCTTCCTTTTCATCCCAAACGATTGTTGCAATTTGCTTGCCAAGATCGTCCCAAACAGTGAGAGGATCTTTTTTCCAACCATAAAATCCGGTTTCTGGATCGACCTTCACCAATGCGCGGAAAGCACCTACAACAGGATAGAGGATGCCCTTGGGGACCAGATACTTGATATCCGTCTGCTGGAACATAGTCTGACCAACAATCTCTCCCTTGTTGTATTTGGAGTACTTTTTAGAGCCATAATAATGCTTTGATTTTTGAACCATTTCCGGAAATTCACGCTCAACGGTATCCCACAAACGGAAGATGTCGCCAACGATGGGCTGCATTTTCTTGAGAATTTCCTCTCGGGTTTCTTTCCCCTGATTCAAAAATCTTTTAAGGCTAACTTCCTTTCCAGTATAGCTCTGCACCGGCTGACTGTCACCGGAAATTCCTTGTGGGCCCATAATGGGGTAAAGGTTCTGGTTAAACATATTCAAGATCGTAATGATTTCACGAACATCAATTACTTGGATATCCCGATCGTTATAATATTGATTCATGTGATAGGCAATTCTCTGCTCAAAGGGGAACGGGCGCAGGATTTCTTTTAGAGAGTCGAAGCTCTTGCGCAGCTCCTCTTGCGATTTGAGGTCAACCTGAACCGAGGTATTTCTGGCCGCGGCGAGTTCTACCGGGGAGGTAATACCAACAAAAAACTCGGCAAAGACATAGCGGGAGCCGAGGTCAGTCTCATGCTCTTGTGCCTGGAAAATAGCATTCATGGTATGGCCACCATCAATATTGCCGTGGATGTCATCGTTGTTCATTTCAACGGTGAGCGTTTCATCACGGTTGTCATAGCTAACAGATTCAACAGAAAAGAGGAGGCCACGGTTAAGTTCGTGGAAATCATCATTTTCAGCTAAGCTGGCGATAATAGTTTTTGCTACGTCTGTGGTCATCTTTTGATCGCGGGGGTTCGTTTTAGTCCAAGCAGATAGCTCTTGGGGGATGGTGGCTGTGTCAATATAGCACACATACTTGGTGTGACCATCGGGTTTGCGATTAGGGTCTTTCATGGTTTTGAATTCTCTTGCGTGCATCTTAAACTTTGGCATTTGTTTACATCTCCTTTGTAAAAATAAAACACCTTCGCACGCAAGATACGAAGATGCAAACAACAATGATACCCGCCACAAAGGTAGACTTCACCCTTTGGCGGAAAATTCACTTGTGCCACATATTCATATCTCGCATATGAAAATTGGATGCCTCAATGGCTCTTGCCAATAGGACTTGCCAACACTCTACCAAAAATAATGCTATGAGTCAAGTGTGGATGACCGATACTTCCAAAACAAGATGTATTGTACTTCTACAAGGTATTGGAACTTAACCAATTCGGAGTTCTTGCTATCTCTGTGTTCTTTTGGTAGAATAATATACAACGCGGTCAAGAGTTGTTACAGATCTCGGTAGCATATGACCTTGCAAACCGTCAAATGCTCTGCCGGGAGGCAGAGCATTTGTTATAAACGGAAGAATAAATTTTCTGCCTGCATTTTGTAGGCTTCATTTGTTGTAAGGAGAGTACATATTGCTCTGATTTTATGTCCGGTATGTAAAAAACAGATATCCGATAAAGCAGAGAAGTGCCCTCATTGTGGATTACCGGCAACGTATTTTCCCCAGCAGACATCGGGACAAGGAGACAAGTCTCCTGTCTTTCCCGAACAATTTGACTATAAGAATCTTGATTTGTTCAGCTTGCGGTGTCCTATTTGCGGCTTTCCCTTAAAATATGAGTTCAATAAGAACTATGGACTGAACCTGTGGATTTGCACCAATGATGCAGAGGTTTGCGATTTTATGACCAATGACCGTGTGTATAAACACGATATCTGCAAATGCCCACAGTGCAAAGACGGCTATTTAATTGTGAAAGTCAATCCCAAGAATCAAAGTGTGTTTTACGGATGTACCAACTATTACAGAGATACTGAGAAATGTGGATATATGCGGACTCTGCCCAATGACCCTCTGTAGACAGACACGCAGTAATATTTAGAGAAAATGCACATCAAAGTCTTTATTTGCTTCGATGATGTGATTTCATTACAAATCTACCAGATGCCCCAGTCCACCAAGACTCTGGGCGTAATCCAGGTAGATGAGTCTGTCTGGAAGAAACTGATGCGTGAGAAGAAGCAGGAAATCGAGCAAATCTGCGATAAAAAGCCGTAGCAGTACTACAGCCGGTTCCAGGCAGCGCAAATGATGGAGGATCCTCTCAAATGAATCAAGAGATATTGAGAAAATTGAAGAACACACCAGAGTTGTCGCCTGACGCACATGATGGTAGCTATGAACTGGTGCGTACGATTGTGTCCGCCTATCGTGATGCAGATGAAGCCGTGCTGGACTACCATGATTTGAATGCCATTTATCTCATGTGTATCGGTACATGGCGGCATAGCTATGACAAAAAACACGAAGCAGTCCACGCAACACATCTGCCCGAGGTACGCAAGCAAGAATTGG
>CALXCR010000145.1 GCA_944386855.1 uncultured Oscillospiraceae bacterium | reverse complement strand
AATCTGATAGGAGGATATGTCCCCCGACTCATACACCGCGCCTTCGCCGCCCAGCTGATCGTAGGCATTGCCATAGCGAACCGCATGACCATCCTTCTGGTAGAGGATGAAGTCATACCAGAGCCAGCCGGGTTCCTGGGGCAGGGTGATGGTAGCGCTCCAGAGATTGTCTCCATCATTGTGCATCACGTAGGTGCTTTCTTCGCCGTTCCAGGTACGAAGCACCACCGAGTCGCTTTCATCGGAGAGGAAACGAATCGTCACTTCACTGCCTGCGGGAGCAGGACCTGCGGGAGTACGGAAAAGGGCTTGATGGGAATTGTGCAGAAACATACGATCATCCTTGCTGCTTGTTATTGTCGAACCGGGATGGAACCCGGACAGAACCGTGGCGGATGGGAGCTGCCCGGTTGAGCGCTGCTGCCGGGCGCTTTGAATGGGGGAGAGGGCTACGGGCAGGAAGAAAGCGGCCTGCCCGTAGCGTATGGTTTACTTTTTCGTTTTCAGGGGTTCCAGGTGCCAGATGCGGTCATTGTACTCACGGATGGTGCGGTCCGAGGAGAACAAGCCGGACATGGCCGTATTGATCACGGCCATCTTCAGCCACTTGTCCCGGTTGGCGTAGTCCTCGTTGATACGGCGCTGTGCCATGGAATAGGAGCCGAAATCCTTGAGCACAAAGTAACTGTCGGGCATGGAACCATAGTCGCCCAGGAGCAGCGTATGGTACAGGGGCTGGAGCACCGTGGCACTGTTGGGCAGGAGGGTGCCGTCGATCATCTGCGTCATGGCCTGGCGGATCTCCTGGTTGGTTTCATAGATCTGCATGGGGTTGTAGTTGTGCTCGCGATACATATCCTGCACGGTGTTTGCACGCATGCCGAAGATGTAGATGTTATCCATGCCCACTTGCTCGCTGATCTCCACGTTGGCGCCGTCCATGGTGCCAATGGTCAGCGCGCCATTCATCATGAACTTCATGTTGCCGGTGCCGCTGGCTTCCTTGGAGGCGGTGGACAGCTGCTCGGAAATTTCTGCCGCAGGAATCAGCACTTCCGCGGTGGAGACATTGTAGTTCTCCAGGAACACCACCTGCAGCATTTTGGACGCCCGGGGATGCTTGGCAATCAGGTCGCTGAGGGCATTGATGAAGCGGATAATCAGCTTGGCCCGGTAATATCCCGGAGAGGCCTTGGCGCCGAAGAAGAATACCCGCGGTTCCATGGTATAGTTGGGATCGTTCACAATGCGATTGTAAAGCACCAGGATGTGCAGGGCGTTGAGCAGCTGCCGCTTGTACTCGTGCAGGCGCTTGGCCTGAACATCAAAAATGAAGGCGGGGTCCACCTGAATGCCTTGGTTCTGCTGAACAAGGTGGGCCAGGCGTTCCTTATTCTCGTGCTTGATCTGGGCAAACTTTTCCCGGAAGGCCTTGTCATCGGCAAAGGGCTTCAAATCGCTCAGCGATTCAGGATTGTGAATCCACTTGTCACCAATGGCCTGGCAGATCAGGTCCGTGAGCTTGGGGTTGCAGCCCATGAGCCAGCGGCGATGGGTAATGCCGTTGGTAATGGCGGAGAATTTTTCGGGCATGATCTGCGCATAGTCGTGGAAGGTGTCTTCCTTCAGGATCTGCCCGTGAAGCTGGCTTACGCCGTTCACGGAGAAGGACATGGCCACACACAGGTTGGCCATATGCACCTGGTTGTAGGCGATAATCGCCATGGAACCAATGCGCTCCCACTGACCGGGGAAATAATTCCACAGCTTCGCGCACAGGCGGCGGATCAGCTCCACTAGAATTTGATAGATCCGGGGCAAGAGCTGCTTGATCATGTCCTCGGGCCACTTTTCCAGGCTTTCCGCCATGATGGTGTGATTGGTGTATGCTATGGTATTCTGTACGATTTGAGCGGCTTCATCCCAGCCCAGGCCCTCCTGATCGATCAGCAGGCGCATCAGCTCGGGAATGGCCAGGCCAGGATGGGTGTCATTGATATGAATGACCACCTTCTCCGGCAGCAGGCGGAAGTTCGTGCCGTACATCCGCTTGAAATCCTTAAGGATGTACTGCAGGGTGGCACTGGTGAAGAAGTAGTGCTGCTTCAGGCGCAGGCGCTTGCCCTCGTAGTTGTTGTCTTCGGGGTAGAGCACCTTGGAAATGACCTCGGCAAGCTCCTTTTCTTCGCTGGCCTCCACATAGCGCCCCTGACCAAAGGCGGTCAGGTCAATATGCTTGGGGCTGCGGGCGGACCACATGCGCAGGCTATTCACCGTAGCGGTGTCATAGCCCACAATGGGCATATCATAGGGAACGGCTTCCACGGTGTGATAATCACGATGGATAAACTTCTGCACGCCGTTTTCCGTTACCTGATCCACATAGCCGTTGAAGTGTACCTCGCAGGCATCCTCCATCACAGGCATTTCCCATACGTTGCCGTTATCCAGCCAGTTGTCGGGAAGCTCCACCTGCTGTCCGTCCACGATTTTCTGACGGAAAAGCCCGTATTCATAGCGGATGGTGCAGCCCATGGCAGGAAGGTTCAGGCTGGACAGGCTGTCCAGGAAACAGGCGGCCAGCCGGCCCAAACCGCCATTGCCCAGGCCGGGTTCCGGCTCCTCGTTCAGTATGCTATCCAGGTCAATGCCCAGCTCCTTCAGCGCCTGCGTATAAACGTCCGTGGAAACCAGGTTCAGCATGTTGTTGTACAGGCTGCGGCCCATGAGAAATTCCACGGAGAGGTAATACAGCCGCTTGGCATGGCTGGTTTTGCGCTCTTCCCGTGCAATCATCCATTTTTGCATGATCTGGTCACGGACGGTAGAGGCAACAGCCTTGTAGATCTGCTGGGGAGTGGCTTCGGCAATGGTGCGGCAATTGTACCGCTGAAGCTTTCCGATGACGGATTGCTTGATGGACTCCTTATCGAAAGATGTGGTTGCCATGGGAGTTCCTCCTTGCTATTGTGCACAGCCCGTGGGCTGTAATTGTCAGCGCTTTAGTATAGCACAAAAACCAGTTATTTACAAGGAAGCGGCTAAAAGCAAGCCAGCTAAGGGCGGGACAGGCCTGCGCAGCGAGTTGATAGTCCCGCAGACGGGAAAAAAGCAGCCCTTTCCGCAATGGGAAATGGACCGCTTTTCTTTGTATCAGAAGTTTAACCGTCTGCTTCTCCGGACTCTACGCCCTCAGCCAATGCCCGGGCATACTTGAAAGACATGTGACGTTCAGAGTACAGGTAGGTAACGTGATTATTTTCTGTTACTAAGGTTTTTACGTCCGAATAGTCAGGTGTGCGGGCAAGAACGGTTAGCGCATGCTGCAGCTGCGGCTTCGTATAGTAGTATGGATGCCGCTCAAAATAGCTCAGCGGCGTAGGCGACGGATAGGTTTTACTGTTGAAGCGAACCATCTCTGCAATGGTCAAGGGCAAATCTTTTTCCAATACAAGCATGGCGATTCTTGCATAGTTATGAGCCATATATTCATCGGAGTAAAAATATTCGTCCTTGTTGCCCTTAACAGTGCAGATATCTTTGCAGGATTCTAGACCATGCAGTTCTTCCAGCATTTCATCCAGGTGAGGCTCTTCCTCAGCCAATTTTTTACGTCCTGTCAAGCTAGCGGCTTTGGTGCGTTCGCGGATGTAATCAGCCAGCATTTCTGCGGGCTTGCGTTCGGGTTCGGGTGCAGACTCGGGTTCAGGTTCGCTGGGGGGAAAAGGATCTTCCACATCAGGCAAAGAGTCCAGATAATCAAACAGATCCACAGTTTCTCCACGGGCCGCAGCAGCCTGCGCCAGGTCTTCCGGTATACTTGCGACGTCTGATTCTTCTCTGGCCCGCTTGGCGGTGCCATCCATTACTGCCTGCGCTCGCGCGGCCATCTCGGCTTTTTCGGTTTTAGGATTGGAGCTGCGCATCATGGCCGGATCGTTTCGGTCGCTGAATTCATCGCAAATATCTTCAGGCTTCAAC
>CALXCR010000144.1 GCA_944386855.1 uncultured Oscillospiraceae bacterium | reverse complement strand
GGGGGTATCCCTCGGCCGTTTGAAGGGGGTATAGGGGGTCCAGGGGGCATAGGGGGAGGTCGGAATCCCCCCTGCCCCCCTGGCCGGCGGAGCCTCGCTCCAAAAGAAAAAACCTCTCGCAAAACCCGATATTGGCTTTTCTAAATGATTTATAAAAACATATATTTCACCATCAAAAAAAACCCGCCCCCCTGCGTTCCAAGGGGGACGGGTTTCTACCTTATCAGAGAAGGATAGGAAGGAGCGCTTACTCCTCCTCTTCCTCCTCGGGCAGCTCGGCGTTGTGGAACACTTCCTGCACGTCGTCGTAGTCGTCCAGGAGCTCCAGCATTTTCTGAATGGCCTCCAGGTTCTCACCCTCCACGGCCACGGTGTTCTGGGGAATCATCTGTACCTCAGCGGTGAGGAAGGAGGTGATGCCCTGCTTTTCCAGGGCTTCGCGCACGGTGGTCAGGTCGTTGGGCGCGGTGTAGATTTCGAAGGCATCCTCGTCCGTCTTCACATCCTCGGCGCCGGCGTCCAGGGCCATCATCATCATTTCGTCCTCGTCCATGCCGGGCTGACGCTCCACCACCAGCACGCCCTTCTGGTCGAACATGAAGCTCACCGAGCCGGTGGTGCCCATGTTGCCGCCCACCTTGGAGAAGCAGTGGCGGATGTCGCTGGCGGTACGGTTGCGGTTATCGGTAATGGTTTCCACGATCACGGCCACGCCGCCGGGGGCATAGCCTTCGTAGGTGATCTGCTCGTAATCCACATTGCCCAGCTCGCCCGCGGCCTTCTTGATGGAGCGGGTAATATTGTCGTTGGGCATATTATTGGCCTTGGCCTTGGCGATAACGTCGCGCAGCTTGCCGTTCACATCAGGATTGCTGCCGCCTTCACGCACGGCGATGGCAATTTCGCGGCCGATCTTGGTGAAGATCTTGCCACGGGCGGCGTCCGCCTTGCCCTTCTTCGCCTGAATGTTATGCCACTTGGAATGACCGGACATCGTATCCCTCCCACGGTTTGAAAACAAGAAAAATATTCAGCAACGCTGTATTATATCACTGGCAGCGCTTGTGCGTCAAGGATTTGCGGCAAAAACCCCTGCCCCGGCGCGTTATTTGAACATGCGCTTCTTGTACATCAGCAGGAACGCCAGCAGCGAGCATACCGCCGTGAGGCCGATGACAAACCAGAAGCCGAAGCCGCTGTCCTCAAAGGGCACATGGACGTTCATCCCCCACAGGGAGGCGATGATCGTGGGCACGGACAGCACCATGGTCAGGCTGGTCAGCACTTTCATGGTGATGTTCAGGTTATTGCTGATGATGCTGGCGAAGGCGTCCATGGTGCCGCTCATGATGTCCCGGTAGATGGCGCACATCTCCATAGCCTGCTTGTTCTCGATAATGACGTCCTCCAATAGGTCCGTATCCTCGGGGAAGCGCTTGAGGACGCTCTCCTGGCGCAGAAGCTTTTCCATGACCAGCTCATTGCCCTTCAGGGAGGTGGAGAAGAACACCAGGGATTTCTCCAGCTTCATCATCTGCAAAAGCTCCTGGTTGCGGCTGCTCTTTTCCAGTTTTTCCTGTACGTGCATGCTGGACTTGTCGATTTGCTTCAGGTAGGCCAGGAAGCGGCTGGCGTTGCGGTGCAGCAGCTGCAAAATGAACCGCGTCCGCTTGAAGGTCCAGAAGTTGCGCACCCGCTCCTGGGTAAAGTCGGCGATGATGGGCGTATCCCGGGTGCATACGGTGATGATGATGTCGTCCACCAGCACGATGCCCAGAGGGATGGTGCTGTAAATATAGCCGCTGCCCTCGCTCTCCACATAGGGGATGTCCACGATGATGAGCGTCTGATCCCCTTCATGCTCGATACGGGCGCTCTCCTCCTCGTCCAGGGCGGCCGCCAGGTAGGTGGGGTCCAGGGCGAAGCGGGTGTTCAGCCCGTCGATTTCTTCCCTGGTGGGGTTTTGCAGGTGCACCCAGCAGCCCTTCTCCAGGGTGGTGCACTCGGTGAGATGATCGTCCACGGTTTTGAAAATTCTGCGCATAACAAAACACCTGTCCTTTCCCGAAAAGAACGTCTTTCAGGCAGAACAGGTCGCAAACGCCGCCTTCGGCCCTTAACCGATGGCGCTTATGGGAGCTTTCCGCCTGGAGCGTATGGTACAATGCATCTGGGTGGTACTATACGGGTCACCGTCCATGTAGCGGATTCACTCCCCTTCTGGTCGCTTTGGCGCCTTGGCGCTTAGTATCATGATACCCATTTGGGGGCAAAAAGTCAACGTTCCGCGGGGATTTTTTCTTCTTATTTTTGGTTCGTCTTTGGGCGCCGCCGGTGGCAAAAGCGAACAAAATATGACAAAAATTTTATGATCGGTATTTCCTTGCTTTCGCGGCTTTCCGCCCGGAAATGCTATTGACAAGGGGGAGGCTTGCTCCTATAATGAATGCGTTCGCACTTTTCGATACACTATATATTGTGTGTAATAAAACATAAGTCAACAATCTGTTGTGCTTTTGGTATGTGATCGCCAAGAGGGGGAGGATTCCGGCATGACCATGAAGAGCATCAAGAAGCGGGACGGCCGCACCGTAGCCTTTGATCCGGCGAAGATCCAGGCGGCCATTATGAAGTCCTTTGAG
>CALXCR010000143.1 GCA_944386855.1 uncultured Oscillospiraceae bacterium | reverse complement strand
CATCATCGGTTCGGTGCAGACCAATCTGCTGCCGGAGATCTTCCGGGCCGAATACATGGCAAACGGACTGCTCGACCGCTTTCTGTTCGTCTATCCGAAAGACCGGAGGATTTCGGGCTGGAAGCGTGACGACGGCGCCATTGCCCGGCCGGATATGGTCGGACAGTGGCGGGAGGTGCTGGACAGGATCGTGAGCCTCCCGTATCCGGCGGGTGCTGTGCTGAATATGGCCGACGACGCGGAGGAGTATTTCTACAACTGGTACAACGGCATCATCGAGGAGGTGAACGCCATCGAAGACGATGCGGAGGTGGAGAGCCGCAAGATGAAACTCAACGGCAATGCCGCCCGGCTCTCGCTGGTGTTCCAGGTGTTGAAATGGGCGACGGACGGAGACGGTATGCAATGCGTAGACCTCGAATCCGTACAGGCGGCCATTCGGATGATCGGCTATTATGAGGAGACCTATCGGAGAATTCAGGAGCTGATTGTCGCAAGCAATATCGGCGAGTCCAAAGAGGCGTGGCTGTCGCTGCTGGGCAATACCTTCACGGCCGGCGATGCGATCGTCGCGGGCAAGCGGGTCGAGCTGTCGAGGCGCTCGGTCTATTATGCGCTGAAACAGTTGTGCAGCCAGCCGAATCCCCTCCTGGAGAAGATCGACCACGGGACGTATCGCAAACTCTGTCCGAGCAAACCGGCTGCACCTTGCACTATTGCACTTTCGGACGGCGAAACGGGCGGGGCCGGGGGCCAAAGTGCAAAAGTGCAGTGTGCAAACGATGAAAATCCGCGCGGCCATGAGTGAGTACAGATTCCATCTCCAGAAATACCGTTACGGGAGCAAGATCAGTTGTCCCAACTGCGGTAAAAGCCGCTGCTTCGTCCGCTATGTCGATGAAGAAGGCATCATCCGGTTTCCGGACACGGTGGGCAAATGCGACCATGAAAACTCCTGCGGGTATCATTATACGCCGCGGGAGTATTTCCGGGACAATCCCGATGTGCAGTCTCAACCGGACGGCGGCAGAGCCGATCGTCGCATCTTGCCAAGGGTTGCCGAGCGTGAAACGCCCCATCCCGTTCCCTCTTTTATCTCAGCCGATGTGGTCGGGCGGAGCCTGTCGCACTATGAGATCAACCCCTTGTATCGCTACCTCTGCCAGACATTCGGCGAGGAAGAGACCCTGCGTCTGTTCCAGTTGTACCGCATCGGCACCTCGTCCAAATGGGGCGGCGCGACCATCTTCTGGCAGACGGACCGGCAGGGACAGGTACGGACCGGGAAAATCATGCAGTACGATCCCGCTACCGGGCATCGGATAAAGGAGCCACGGGCGTATGTCAGTTGGGTCCATTCGGAGTTGCATCTGCCGGACTTCCATCTCCGGCAATGTCTCTTCGGCGAATACCTGTTGAACCGCTCCACCTCGGCGCCGGTGATGCTGGTCGAGAGCGAGAAGACCGCCGTCGTCATGTGCCACTTCATACCGGATTACATCTGGCTAGCAACGGGCGGGAAGAATGGCAGCTTCAACCGGGAGGCAATGTCCGTTCTTCGGGACAGAGAGGTAACTCTCATCCCCGATCTGGGGGCAACGGAGCGATGGCGGGAGAAATCCGCCCTGCTGGCTGGCATTTGCAAACGGGTGGTTGTTTCCGATATGCTGGAACGCCTGGCCACCGACGAACAGCGCAGCCGAGGTCTGGACATAGCGGACTTCTTTCTCACCGTCCCGACACAACGTCAGGTGCTCCAGCAGATGATACGGCGTAATCCAGCATTGCAACTGCTCATTGACGAGCTGGATCTGGAACTGGTCGAGTAACCCGAGGAAGGTTTCGGGAGTTTACAAGGAAAGTCCATAACACAATAAGGACTTTTTGCCAGGCGGCAAGAAAGTCCCGTCGGGATTCGGCAGACTCCGACCTGTAGTGAGCAAGCTCAAACAAGAACCATTTATCAAAAGAACATCGATTATGAATACAGATATAAAGCAGGCCATGCACGTCGAAGCCAGGAAGTCATTCGGCACGGCGGAGGCCAATGAAAATGAACGACGCTGGGATGATAACAAGATCGAGCGAAAGAATCAGGACCCGACCAACCATTACGACAAGAGCCGGATGGAATTGAATTTCGAGATCGGGCCCGACGGGAAGATCCATCCGTTAGGCTATCAGCAAAAGTCGCTTGAGGTGCGGCTTATGGACAGGCTCGCGGAGCTGGGTTGGCATCCGTTCAAGGCCGACAGCATGATACAGCCGAACTGTTGTGCCAGATTCATATTTGGCGGCAACCACGACCGCACTCTCGAAATGGCATTCGGGGACCAAGCCGTCAATCTGGACAAGGAGGCGGACAACAGCCACCTCCGGCGGTGCCCGGAAATCGAACAATGGGCTAAAGACGTTTATGACTGGTGCGCCCGACGATACGGGCAGGAGAACATCATCGGCTTTCAGGTTCATCTCGACGAGAGCAGTCCGCATATCCATGCCTTGATTGTTCCGGTCGGGCAACGTGCAAAAAGCGGACGCGAATGCGTCATGTGGTCGGCGAAGTTCGGGAAGAACAGCTATGAGTACGGCCGGATTCTCCGGGAGATGCACACCTCGCTCTACGAGGAGGTCGGCAGTAAATATGGGCTGGAACGCGGCGACAGCATCGAGGGGCGGCATGTCAGCCATTTGAATAAACGCGACTACATCCGTCAACTGACTCACGAGGCAAGACAGGCCGAGAAAGCGGTCAAAGGGCTTCAGTCTATGATACGGAGACTGGAAGCGCAGATTTTTAATTATAAATCGCTGCTCGATGATGTTGAAGAGAAACTGGCGTCCGGAAGAATAACACTCGACAAATACGACGCCCGGAAAGCCGATCTTCTGAAACTTATTGCCGAGTACCAGACGAAGCTGGACGACAAGGCTGGTAAACTTCAGGCGAAAGAGCAGGAACTGGAGCAGATGACAAAGAATATAGACCGTGTCGGTAGAGTGGCGCAACCTTTCCGTAATCACAAGATAGATTTTGAGCCACCACGGATCACAGGTAAACCTCCGATATTCGGTGTTGACAAATGGATTGAGGAGCAGAACAGGTCTATCGCCAGCCGATTCTTGAAGATTGTCCGTCAGATTGAAGAACGGTATCGAAAGGAT
>CALXCR010000142.1 GCA_944386855.1 uncultured Oscillospiraceae bacterium | reverse complement strand
CGGCCAGCTCGCTGGTCGCGTTGGTGGGCAGCTCCGTGCCGGCCGGCGCGCGGTAGATCGATCCGCCGATCTTGGGCTTGCCGGCCGTGACGTTGGAAACGCTGTTTGCGCCAGTAGGCATTGTTCATCATCCTTTCATTCGTAGTGGGTCACGTCGAACACCGCCTGGTAGCGGTAGCGCTTGCTGGCGGTGTCTGTGAAATTGTAGTTGCCGTTGAGCGCCACCGCCGCCACGGTGGGCAGCTGCACGGCGTCGAGCATGGCCGCCACGACCGATTCGCTCAAGGTCGCGGCTTCCAGCAGGGTGGGCGCGTAGCTCTGTACGGCCAGGATCGCGTCTTTGAGGTAGTTCTCCCGCGTTTCGCCGGTCTTTTCCAGCACCACAAAGCGGTTCGGCGGGTCGGGCGGCACCTCCATGCCGCAGGGCACGTCCAGCGACGCGGAAAGATGGTCCAGGATGGTCTTTTCGATCATTCTTTATCCCTCACTTTCAGCGCGCCTCCAAAGGCTTTGAGCAGCGTGTTGTTGCGGTAGTTATCCTGGCGGGCGGCGGCGCTGGACGGGTAGACCATGGCCGAGGCGCGGGTCTTTCCGACGTAGCCGCTGTCGGCCATGTAGCCGCTGCCGGCTTCGTTGGCCTTTTGCTGCGCGATGCGCACGCACTCGTCCATGATCTCCTGGCTTTTCAGCAGCTCGCGCACGCCGCGGCGGTTGAGTTTGATGCGCAGTTTAGCCATAGCGTTCCACCCGTACCTTTCGGTTCCAGTCCAGCGGGACCATGCTCTCGATGTATTCCTGCACCGGGCCGAACACCTTAAAGCTCTGCCCGAAAAAGTCTACGCGGCAATCGTCCCAGGTGTGGGTGTCGCCTTTGGGCAGGTAGAGTTCATACACGCTGCGTTTTCCGTACAGCTGCAGGTCGCTGATGATCGCATCGGCGCTTGTGGGCGTCACCAGGACGTTTTCGACGGTCGTCGGCGTCTCGGTATATACCGGCGCGTTGAACGCGTCCTTGCCCGTCTGCGTGCGCTCATACAGAGTTACAGGGACCCCGTGCAGCAGGCTTGCCATAGAACTCGATCACCCCGATCTTTTGCCGGCGCAGACCCAGGCGCGCCAGCTCGGATTTTTTGATAAACAGGCCCCCGCCGGGAACCAGGAAAGTGGCGGAAGCGCTATAGCTTCCGGCACTCTCGGTCATTTGGGTCGCGGGTTCCTGGTCGGTGGACGTCATCAGCGTCCGGGCGACGACGTCCACGGTCACGCTTTTGGCCACGCTGGCCAACGCCGGGTAGGCTGCCACCATCGCGTCAAGGTCTTTTCCCACGTAGCACGCTTCGGCGCGCAGCGAGTCGCACACGATGGGCAGCAGCGCCTCGGCACGTTTGATTTCATCCGGTTTCAGCGGGCGAAACAGCGCGATGATGTCGTCGATCGTGGCGTAGTCCATCGGTTACCGCTTCTTTCTGTTGGCCGCGCCGGACGGCTTTTTGGCGGGCGTCCTGGCGGCAGGTTTGGCCGCCGGTTTGGCGGCGGGCGCTGCTTTGGGCGCGGCTTCCTGTTCCGGCTCGGCGGTCTTTTTGTGCTCGTTATCCAGCGGAGCCCAGGCCGGGGACGTGAGCACGCTGTCGGTAGTGATCACGTTGCCCGTGATCTTGTGCTTGTACCTCATGCCTGTGCACCCCCTCAGCCGGCTGCGGCTTCCTGCACGATCGCGAAGGCGTCCGGGTCCAGGATGCCCCAGCCGATGAAGGCTTCCAGGCGCAGCAGCACCTGGTTGTGACCCTTGAGGTCGCCGGCCGCGGTGTCGTTGTCCGGGTTGCCGTAGGGGATGATCTCCACCGGCATTTCGGTCGCATAGCCCCAGCGGAAGGCGTTTGCGAAGTCGCCGACGTATGCCTGGCTGGTGGTCTCGACGCTGGTGGGCATCTTGGAGACGGTGTTGTTGATGTCCATCCCCATGCCGGCAAAGCTCTGCGGCTTGCCGCCAAAGCGGAACTCGGGGTACTGCACAACGCCGTTGACCTTGACCTTGGCCATGGCTGCGCCCATGGTGGGCGACATGGCAATGCCGGTCACCTCTTTTTCGGCGCCGGTCACGGCGGCGATGGCGGCGTCGAGGTTATCGTCCGGCGTGGCGGAAGCATAGGTGATGACGTTTTCGATCTTGTCGTCGAAGTTGTTGTCACCCACGACGGCAGAGTCGGCGTTGGTGCGCGGGTTGACGCCGTGGAAGGCGGCCAGGTCGAGCGCACGTGCGAACTTCTTGGCGGCGTCCTCGGCAAACTCTTCCAGCACGTTGAGCTGGTACTCTTCGTCGGCGCGCATGAACTCATCAGACACGCGGGCGCTGTACTCGAGCTTGATGGGCGTGATGTTCACGGTGCCCAGCGTGGCGCCGCCGGCGCTCTTGGCGCCGTTTTCGGCGACGATGTCCGCTTCTTTGTCCAGGCTGAACGTAAAAATCTTCTCGCCGGTAAAGGGGATGGGCTTGCGCGCGGACAGCCGGGCCAGGGAAGAATGCCCGACGACCTGGTTCATCATCTCTTTGACGAGTTCCTGGGGGAAGTTGGTGCTCATAGAAATAGCGGCCATAGTTTTTTACCTCTCTTTCGCGGTTGGTTACTCTTGCAGGCCATCCAGCACGGCTTTCAATCCGGCTCTCCGGTTGTCAGCGGCGGACGGCTCTGTGTCTTTCATCGGGGTGGCGGTGCTGGCGCCTGCGCCGCCCCACAGCTTGGCGAGGGATTCGGCATCCTTTCGGATGGCGGTTTCGTCGTCGCCGGAAAGGCGCTGCGCCAGCTCATACGGCAGGCCGGTCTCGTGGGCGATCCGCGTTTTTACCGAGTTGGTCTCGTAGCCCTTGACTTTGGCCCGCAGGTCTGCCAGTTCCTTGTCGGACCCGGCGTGTTTTTCGGCGGCGTCTTTGGCCGCCTGGGTCAGCGTGGCGATCTGCTTTTCGTAGTCGGCCACTTTGGTTTTCAGGTCGTCGTAGTCGCTGTACTTTTTGGCGAGGGTCTCGCGCTCGCGCTTGAGACGCTCGCCGATGGCGGCGTCAAACTCTGCCTGGGTCGTGATAGGCGTAAATTCTGCCATGATGTTTCGTCCTTTCCCCACAAATTGCCCGGTGGTATCGGGAAATAAAAAAGGACCCGGTAAGGTCCTTTTTGCAACGTATTTGGTGTTAGTAGCGGATCTGCTGGCGGCGCTTTGGTTTTGCCGTGGCGCATTGCCAGTAGGCCAGGATCATGCTGTCCAGCAGCTCGATGGCGATGCCGTCTTTGAGCGCGCGGTAGCCGAAACCGCCGTTGGTGCCGATGGCGCGTTTTTCGCAGT
>CALXCR010000141.1 GCA_944386855.1 uncultured Oscillospiraceae bacterium | reverse complement strand
GTTTTCCGCATATATTGAGGAGAAGCTTCGTGCCCAGCCGGGTCTAACTGTGGCGGAGCAGGAGGTGGATGAGATCCCTGCTGGTCTAACCATCCTTGCTGCGGGGCCGTTGGCCTCAGACCGGCTGACTCAGAAGATCCAGAACCTGACCGGTAGTACGGCGTTGTATTTCCATGACGCCATCGCTCCGATTGTGGATGGGGCTAGTGTGGATATGGAAAAAGCCTTTTTCGCTTCCCGTTATGGAAAGGGAGACGGTTCCGACTACCTGAATTGCCCCATGAATCAAGCGGAGTATCAAAGCTTTTATCAGGCTTTGGTCAGTGCGGAAGTGTTTCCGCTGCGGGACTTTGAGCAGGAAAAGCATTTTACAGGCTGCATGCCCCTGGAGAGTATGGCCCGCTATGGAGAGGATGCAATCCGCTTTGGTCCCTTGAAACCGGTGGGACTGGAGCTGCCCGATGGTGGAGAAGCCTATGCGGTACTGCAACTGCGTAAAGAAAACGTAGGGGGTACGATGTATAATTTGGTAGGTTGCCAGACTCGGCTGACCCAGGGAGAACAGCGGCGTGTCTTTCGCATGATTCCCGGGCTGGAACGGGCCGAGTTCCTGCGCTATGGGTCCATGCATCGCAATACATTTCTCAACGCGCCGCAGCTATTGGACGCTTACCAACGATTACGCACCCGAGAGGATCTATACTTTGCCGGGCAGATCACCGGGGTAGAGGGATACGTGGAGTCCGCTGCTTCCGGCTTAATGGCGGGGATGACCGCTGCCGCGCAGGTTCTGGGCAAGACTTTGCCTGTTTTCCCGGAAACGACGGCCCATGGCGGCTTGCTCCGTTTTTTGCAGGCTGGTGGGGGAGGCAGTTTCCAACCGATGAACGTCAATTTTGGGCTTTTACCGCCTTTGTCGCAAAAAATTCGTGGTAAGAAAGAGCGGAATGCTGCTCTGGCTCAACGGGCTTTGACCGATATGGATGTTTTTGCCCGGATCTGGACGACAAACTGCTGAATATCACCCACTGTCCACGGGTTGTTCATAGAAAGGGTTTATAGTAGATGAAAAACCTAGAGCTGATTCAACGCTTTTTTTTTTATTTTAAGCCCTATACAGGGCTATTTCTCTTGGATCTGTTTTGTGCAGGGTTAACGACTTTGTGCGAAATTGTTTTGCCGTTGATCGTCCGCTACATTACGGATACGGCAGCGGAGGATATATCTCTACTGACGGTAGAGGCTATTTTGCGTTGCGGTTTGATCTATATTGCCCTACGAGTCGTTGACAGCGCTGCGGCCTACTTTATGACATCTGTGGGGCATTACACCGGGGCCCGGGTAGAGACAGATATGCGCCGGGATCTCTTTGGGCATTTGCAGCAGCTATCCTTCTCCTATTTTTCCCATACCAAGGTTGGACAGATTATGGCCCGGATCACTTCCGATTTGTTTGAGATCACGGAGTTTGCCCACCATTGTCCGGAGGAGTTCTTTATCGCCGCCATCAAAGGAATCACCGCTTTTGTTATCATCGCTCAGATGAATTTGCTGCTGGCTGTGGTGATTTTTGCGGCTTTGCCTGTCATGCTGGTGGTGGCTAGTCACTTCAACCATAAGATGCGCCAGGGGTGGAAGGTTTCCCGTCAGCAGGTTGGGGAGATCAATGCCCAAGTAGAGGATAGCCTTTTGGGGATCTGTGTGGTAAAATCATTCACCAACGAGGCCTATGAGGAACATAAATTTGCGGAAGGGAATCAGCTCTTCCTGAAGATGAAGAAACGCATCTATACATCCATGGCGGGACTGACCTGTACAACCAGGAGCTTCGATGGATTGATGTACATCGTCGTGGTGATGTTGGGCGCTTTTTTGATGACAAAAGGGAAGATTAGCTCTGGGGATTTTGTCTCTGCTTTGCTGTATGTGAGTATGTTGTTGACTACGATCCGCCGGCTGGTTGACTATGCGGAGCAGTTCCAGAAGGGCACAACTGGTATTGAGCGATTTTTTGAGATCATGGATGCACCGCTGGAGATCAAGGATGCGCCGGATGCGAAGGAATTGAAAAACGTTCAGGGAGATATTCAGTTCCAGCATGTTCGTTTTAGTTATCCGGATGAGCCGGAGACACCAGTGCTTCAGGATATTACCCTGCATGTGCGAGCTGGGGAGAATGTAGCCTTGGTTGGTCCATCCGGAGCGGGTAAGACCACACTATGTAATCTGATTCCACGGTTTTATGAGACGACTGGTGGAACCATCTTGATAGATGGTCAGGATATTCGGGGCTTGACCTTAAAATCCCTACGTTCTAATATTGGTATGGTGCAACAGGATGTATATTTATTTGCTGGTTCTGTGGCGGAGAATATCATTTATGGTCGGCCGGGCGCTAGCATGGAGCAGGTGATTGAGGCGGCGAAAAAAGCCAATGCTCATGATTTCATCATGGCGCTACCCAACGGCTATGAGACCTATATTGGAGAACGAGGTGTGCGGCTTTCCGGTGGGCAAAAACAGCGATTATCCATTGCCCGAGCTTTCTTGAAAAACCCGCCTATCATGATCCTGGACGAAGCTACCAGTGCGCTGGACAATGAGAGCGAGCGGGTGATCCAGGCTTCGTTGGAGCAGCTTTCCCAGGGACGCACTACCTTTACGATCGCACACCGGCTCACCACCATTGAACGGGCGGATCAGATCCTAGTTTTGACAGAGCAGGGTATCGCTGAGTATGGAACCCATGCAGAGCTGTTGGCTAAGAAAGGGATCTACTATGCACTCTACAATGCCTAAAGAGCTGAGCTGGGATCAGGCAGTGGAACGATTCACCAACTTTTTGCTGGCCGAGCGGAACGCATCCTCCCAGACCATCCGGGCCTATACCACAGATTTGTCGGATTTTGCGGCTTTTTATGTTCGCCTGGTGGAGTTGGATCCGGATCAGCCTTTTCCGGTTTCCGGGATCAAC
>CALXCR010000140.1 GCA_944386855.1 uncultured Oscillospiraceae bacterium | reverse complement strand
TTTTTCTCTTTTGGCTGCAAAATTTATTTGTGCTCCTGGTGTTATTAAAGCCGAGCAAAATGACACTCTGACCAAAGACAAGATTCCACGATTGGAGCCTGAAAATATCCGTGAATCCATACTCGATTTTACAGCCCGTTTGGGCGAAATAAACCCCGACATGCTCTATCTTTGCAGACGGGGTCAGTCGGGGCCTGAAAAGGCCGTTTTTGCCTCTTTTCCCTCTGTTCGGAGAGAGTCGATGAAAAAAAACGTTAAATCTTAGATTTTTCGCAAAAAAACAAGTAAATTTTTGATTAGTCTACCTTTTAAGTTATAAACCATTGATAATCAATGAGAATATGATGGTGCATCGAGAAGAAGACGGAAGCAGCGAAAATTGGCCGTTTATTCGCCCGTGGAGAGCGATAGACAGATTAAGCTAAGGCAGACACCGTCCGGAGTCTTTTCGTACGCCAGAGCGCCCGTTTCTGCCAATTCGTCAAGAAAGGTCTTTACGGTATGCCGATGCCAATGCCAGGTATCGGCAAGTGCGGAGATTCGGACGGTAGCGGTCCCGTCTTCAGATTCCGGATTCCCGTGAGACTGGTTATGAGCAGCAAGCTCGACAAGCTGACGGAATGCATCATATCGTGACACCCGGTCTTCCGGCCGCTGGCGAAGAATGTCTGCCGTCTGTTTGGATATAGTGATTGTATAGTCAGGACACGTCTGGTCCAGAATGTTGCCATTGATTTTAGTCATAAGAGTATTACTTTATTATTGAATTATTGCCAGTGCTCCGATGACATTTATGGGTCGCGGAATGCCATGCTATGACCGGCATGATTGCCTTAGAAGTAGATGTTCCTGAGTTCTTCGTTGGACATCGACAGAAGAGCTCTGTTGTCTGACTCTGCCATCTTAATGATACGTTCCGACGGGTAGAAGAAAGAGAAGTCTATTGTCAGAGCGAAGGCCACGGCAAATGTGAATAGTCTGGCATCCATGGACACAAGAAAGAAGAACGCCAGGGCAAAAAACTGGAGCATTCGGTCTTTATGAATCCACCGCATTACTGCATCCGTCCACTTATATTTGAGGGCCAACAGCCCCGCGACAAATCCGGGAATCAGCCATAGGCGAGGACCATAAATCCGGTACTGGAGGAAGTTGACCGAAAGGATCAGAATGGCCATCACAAGAATGAATGTTTTTCGGTGCTGTTCACTCATCGCCATATTGAGATAGAACCTTGTCCATCGTCTTCCCGCTTTTTTATAAATGAAGGGAAGAACAAGAAGGAATGCGACGAGTACTAGAAGGATAATTTGATGTGTCATGGTGGTAGTATATTACATGAAATCGGCAATCAGTCTGGAGAGTGGCATCATGCACAGAGTCTCCCCCATTCCATCATGGAGACGGATGTCATCCTTCAAGGACTCAAGCATGACTTCCAGTGACGAATATACATAGACATACAGCGTATCGACGGCACCAGTGCCATCGGACTGCGCGTTGACCTTGTACATGTTGTCATATTCCGGACTGGCATAGGCACAGCAGTGCTGACATCCGGGAGTGGCACCGATGCCACCTACATGGTAGAGGACATTCAGCTCTGTCTGGTCCTCCAGGCAGTCCAACACCTCGTCCATCGACATTTGGTTTTCAAGTGAGAAGGTCAGCAGCACATAGTCATCATAATCATCTGCACTTTCCAGATGCCCTACATCTATAAGTTCGGGCAACTCCAATGATGCCATCCGGCAGAAACGGTCAATCGCAGTCTTGTTCATATATAATATAGAAATTTGGTACTCAAAGGAAGGATGGAAATCCTGCAAGTCATGCAATCACCTTAAACAATTCCTCTCACCTCTGCGTTTATGCACACTCACACAGAAGCAGGTATTTCCATCCGTATGGAAGTATAGTATGGTATAAACCGGTTTTGCCTACTAAACTAATTGTATATCAATTATTTAACAAAGTTATTTCGAGCGCAAATGTATATATATTTTTGCGTCCGATGGCAAACTTTTACGAACTTTTTGACACTACTAGGTAAAATTTCTGAATACCATGTACACGTACCAATTCTGAAAGCAATTGCCCATCAACGCATAAGATATTGACTATTATGTCACGAGTACCATTGTTGGATGGACAATAATATTTACCTTTGCGGCAGATTCAACAGCAAGCCCATGGCAAAGACAGGTTACATCTTCCTCTCCAAGAAGTATGACACTCTTGAAGAGGACAGGCAATGGATGATGGATTACGGATGTGATAACATCATCGAAGAGAACGGAGCGCAGGAGAAACTGCGTCCTCAGTGGAAGAAACTTCTCGGCAATTGTACCGCAAATGACACCATCGTCATCAGCCGGCTCAGTAACGCACTGCGTGGTGTCAGGGAACTTGGCGCATTTCTGGATCTGTGCAATCAGTACAATCTACGTCTCATCTGCATACAGGACAAAATTGACACCGGTGGCGAACTGTTCACCGAAACCAAGGCAGCTGATGTATTGAGCATCATTGGAAGGCTGTCATCTGAAGCCACGGTCCTGCGTCGCAGGGAGGCACGGTCACTCCAGACAGGTGCCGCTGCACCTAAGACCATCAAGGCGGGTCTGAGAAAAGACAGGGAGAAGACGGTGGTGAAGATGTACAAGTCCGGAAAGTCTATCGATGACATCTGGAAAGCCAGCGGTTACAGAAGCCGTACCAGTGTCTTCCGTGTCCTTGCCCGCAATGGAGTTGAACTGAACAGAGGCCCTCATCAAGGACCAATCAAAAAGAGGAACGAGGAATGACACTGTCGGAAGCAATACTCGCCCGCCATTCAGTGAGGGCTTATACAGACCAGCCAATAACCGGTGACACGCTGGCCACCCTTCAGCAGAAGATCGATGAAGTCAATGCTGCCGGCAAGCTCCATATCCAGCTCGTGCTCGATGAGCCGAAAGCGTTCCTCTGCGCCATGGCCAAGTACGGCAAGTTCAGAGGGGTCAGGAACTATCTTGTCATGGCTGGTAAGAAAGCCGATGACCTTGATGAAAGAGTCGGCTATTATGGAGAGCAGATTGTTCTCCTGGCGCAGACATTGGGTCTCAACACCTGTTGGGTCGGCGTAAGCTACAGCAAGACTCCGGGTGCTTTTGTTCTAGACGAAGGTGAGAAGGTCGCCTGTGTCATTTCCATCGGATATGGTGAAACACAAGGTGTCTCACATAAGATCAAGTCTCCGGCAGAAGTAAGCAACGCCAGTGACATCACTCCTCGTTGGTTCAATGAAGGTGTCAAGGCTGCTTTACTCGCCCCTACCGCCGTCAATCAGCAGAAGTTCCATTTCGAGTATGAGGCTTTCGGCGGAAATGGCAAGAAAAGAGTCAGTGCCAGGAAAGGCACCTCAATTCTCGGTTACACGCAAATGGATTTAGGCATTGCGAAGTATCATTTTGAGATTGGAGCCGGAATAGAAAATTTTGAATGGAAATGAATATAATGGATATGAATGGCAACAATGAGGAATGCCTTGTATGCAAAGCTCCATTGGAATACCTCACTGAAGAAGTCGAGATGGAATGCAGCATCTGCCACAAAAAGGAGATGAGCCGCACACGCTGTGTGAACGGTCATTACATCTGCAATGAATGCCATACTCAAGGCATGGCAGACATCATAGGTTATTGCCTTGGTGAGGGTTCCAAGAATCCAATCGAAATCATCCAGCACATGATGACGATGCCGTTTTGCCACATGCATGGTCCGGAGCATCACGTAATGGTAGGTTCAGCTCTCCTTACTGCATACAGAAATGCCGGTGGTGAAATTGATCTTTCTTCCGCACTGATGGAGATGCAAAAAAGAGGTAAGAACGTTCCCGGTGGAGCTTGTGGATTCTGGGGCGCTTGTGGAGCAGGTATCAGTACGGGAATGTTCATCAGTATAGTCACCCATGCTACGCCCCTCACTAATCAGCAATGGGGACTCTCCAATCAGATGACGGCATCATCCCTGAGCGCTATCGGCACTATCGGTGGACCCAGATGCTGCAAACGCGACTCATATCTTGCGATTCTGTCAGCAATAGACTTCGTTAAGGAGAACCTTGGGGTGGAGATGACCAGGCCACAGGTGAAATGCATCCATTCCGAGAAGAACAACCAGTGCATAGGAGCACGCTGTCCTTTCAAAGCGTGAACATCCTGCAAATTCCGCCAATAATTCGAATTGTTCTGAATTAACATGTATATAGCACTATTCAGGTCAACACGATATTTAGAGTTCAGACGAGTTAATCTGAGTTTCTCTGAAAATGGCCATTTCGGAATTAGTCTGAATTAGCCTAAGTTAGCATAACACACATAACATCATCATAATATTACGCGTAACTTCAGTCTTAATTTCTGACGTATCTGAAAAGCATGGTGTCCCAAATGGTGGAATCATGGTGGGCAAGGTGATTTCATGGTGAAACAGGTGATTTTGAAATAACCGTCTTTTTCACCGGCAAATAAAGCATTCCTTTCAATGGACAATAATATCCTTGGGCGAATCGGTACGCTTTTTCAAAAAGTCTCTCCGTTCCGTCCTTGCAGGCGTTATCGATATGTTCAGTCAGCCGTTATCTATCCCGCCACCGGTCAGTGATGCCCATCCCTTTCAGGACAGCCTTCACTATCGGCTTCAGAACGACGAACAGCACGACGATGAGTATCACGGTCATGACATCCTCCATAGCTCTTGATTTTTGAGTTCGACATATAGGACCGGCATCAAGTCCACCTTCGGTTTCTTTTTCCCTCCGTTTCCTTTTCTTCCGGCCCGGGATTGAAATATTTTCTGCTTGCCCGCTGGCCGCGGAGCACAATAAGCCGGACATGACAGCAAGAATACTCTTCCCGCATGGGAAGGTAGATTGTTCCTGTCACCTTGAAAAGGTCCTGTTTGGCGTTTGTGGTAAGCGGCCTTACTTTGCAGAATGATATTGAAAATCCCAAGGGCCGGGCGGGAAGAGGAACTCTCTTCCTGTTAAAAGAGAAAGCCGTGGCCATGGCCATCGCATACAACAGGAGAAAGTGCAAAAGTACAAAGTGCACGACATGAAAAAACCTCCCCTGGAGCGGGGAGGCAAGCAAGCAAAAGAAAGCCGTATAGGCGGCCCGGCCACTGATGGACCGGGCCTGAGACCTACAGACCCGATTCCATCGTAAGGCGGTCGTCGATGACCTTGACCTCCCTTGCGAGGATGTCCACGGACGAGCGTTCGGTGCCGTCCGATGATGTGTAGCGCTGGTTGCGGAGACGTCCCTGAACCTCGACGCACTGGCCCTTCTGAAGGTTAGCCAGGTCGGCTGTCTTGCCGCCGCTCCACGCTGTGACGTTGTGCCAGGTGGTCTCGATGATAGCCTCACCGTCGCGGCCCTTGAAAGCGAAGTTGGTGGCTACGGTGAAGTTGGCGACCTTGCGGTCCTGGATGTCCTGTACTCTGACTGATCCGATGATACCTCTGAGGGTGACTGAATTGAGCTGTTCCATAAAGCAAATCTGTTTTTAAGTGTTACTGAAAAAATTTATGATGCCGCACCAGCGCCGGACGTACAGGATGTCAAGGGACGGACGGGAAATACTACCCGAACGGTGTGGAGATTTTCAGGGAGTTGCATTTTACCCTTTACAGCCTGTGGAAGTACGGAAATACCTTTGCATCAATAAATTGGTCAGTAACCAGAGACAGATAGCTGGAACGGCTTACAGGGTGCACCTGCGGTAATCAACGGCCAGAGTGCAGGGAATGCATTCAGGAATGAGAGCAAGGGCGGCCTTCATGGTGAAGCCGGTGCCGATGACGTTGTCCACGACAAGAGGGCTGAGACCAGAAGGCACGTCACGGGTGAGGCGGAAGCCGAGGCTGATATCCGTAGGTATTTCGCCGGTAAGCGATTTTAGGTTGTGGATGGATTCACGCATGTCGCCGTGAAGAATATCCATCACCGGAAGGCCTGTCAGGGAGGACAGCTCCTTGCAAAGGTCAAGGGTGTCGGTCGCATACCCCAGATGCGACGGCATTGGAATCAGGACCCCGTCCGAAGGCACGGTGAGTAAATCGGCCATCATGCCTGCCGCCTCCCTTAGGAAGGGACGGTATGAGGTCTTCACTTTGTGGCAGATGTCGCGGTACGCGCTGTAGTCACCCAACGCGAGGATCTCCAAGCCCTTTCGGACCTGGAGACCGGAAGCGGTGAAGGTCGAACTCTTAGTCATGAGGCAGGAATGAGAAGAGTTCGTAACTGCAGAAGCCGCTGCGCTGGATAAATCCAAGCGGCTTGGCGATGCGGTGTTTCTTGAGCCAGGCACCGATGCCGGGCAGGTTGTTCTCGTCCACGAACGCCATCGTGTCGTTCTGGAGCGGGCTGTTCAAGTTGACGGTGATGACTGCATAGGAGTCATCATCTGGAACGGTGTTCATCTCCACGGCCAGTGTGCCGTTATTGCGATAGGAGGCGAAATTCAGGCTCACCTCTGTGCCTTTGAAATCGTAGGTCTTCATATTAAAACTGGTTTTGTGATTCTTCTGCGAAGGAATAGTAGGATTTGTCGGCCACGATAATGTGGTCCAGGAGGGAGATATCGAAGAGGTTGCAGGCGTTGCGCAGCTTCTCGGTCTCCTTGATGTCGGCACTGCTCGGTCTTGGATTACCGCTCGGATGGTTGTGGAAGAGGATAATCGCCGTGGCGTTGCAGTTGAGCGCTTCTTTGACGATGCGCCTGTGGTCTATCGGCGCGGACATGATTGTCCCGACGGTGATCATCTTCTTGGTCAGCGGCATATTGGCCGCATTGAGGAAGAGAACCCACGATTCCTCGTGGTCGAGGGCTCTGAGGTCTTCGTGCAGGAAGCCTGCCGCCTGTGAGGATTCCTTGATTGGAGTCTCTGAAATGTAAGTTGCTTGCTTTTTCATTTGACAACTGTTTAATGGTGAAACATCTTTCTTTACGATGCAGGAACGTGATGCCCCACAGGAGATCCGAAAGCAATGGTGGAGAACGGAGTGGACCATTGTGGGATGTACGGGTGTCACAACTTTGCAGCGTAAAAGGAGATGTCACCTACAGGAGTCGAAAAGCGGGCTATACTACATAGACACACTTATGGAATCAGGCGGCTGTATGCTCAAAGACCGCCCGACGGACACGCAAAGGCCAATGATGACCAAGAAGACACCGGAGTAGCCGCTTGACCACAGAAACAGCAATGCATCATCACGGCACTCCCCCACAACAGATGCGGCATCAGAGCAGAGACAGGACATCGGACCGTGCGCCTGCCACCCTCCGGAATTTATCCGACTCCAAATCCGAAACTTCGCAGATGAGAAAACAGTATATGAAGACCCGTTTCCCGCAGAGTGCGGCACGGAGGTGCTGCAGCAGATATCACAAGAGGCAAACGTGGCTGATGAACACTTTTCCCGAAATGATTTTGAAAAATGTATTACACTTATCAAAAGTCTTATTACCTTTGCAGCCGCAAGCAAAAGGAAAGCAGTATGGCGGAAAAGACGGAGAAACGCGGTGGCCGAAGGGTTGGCGCAGGAAGACCCAAAGTAGACAGCAGGCTGTTCTCGTTCAGGTGCTCTGGAGAGCTGGCCGAAAGGATCGGCTCGATGGAGAACCGGACAGAGTTCATCAATGCCAGTCTCAGCCGTGCGCTGGATGAGACAGAAAGCCTTTCCCGGATAGGGAAAGTCATCAAACCGTCCGGTGTGGCTCCCATGCATCTGCCCTACTTCGACCAGAGAGTAACGGCGGGCTTCCCTATCCCGCTCGACAATGATGAGAGGTCGCAGGACATAGAGCTGCTCCGCATGCTCTGTCCACACCCGGAAGCCTCGTACCTGATAAGGGTGAAGGGTGATTCCATGATTGACGCAGGAGTCATGAATGGGGACATCATCATTGTGGACAAAAGCAACAGAGAGCCGTCACCGAAAGAAATCGCCGTATGCGAGATCAACGGGGAATACACGTTGAAACACTTCGTCAAGGACGGTGAGACCGGTTGGCTCATTCCCGCCAATCCGGCTTACAAGAAAAGGGAAATCACTCCCGAAGACGAGTTCTGCGTCTGGGGAACAGTCACGTATATCATTCACAGAGCAAGAGACTAGACGACCATGTGGGCGCTTATCGACTGCAACAGCTTCTTCGCGAATGTGGAGAGGGTCTTCCATCCCGGCCTTCGTCACAAGCCCGTATGCGTCCTCTCAAGCAATGACGGCATCATTGTGGCCCTCACTCCGAAAGCGAAGGCGCTGGGGCTGCACAGGGGCGATGCGCTTTTCAAGGTGCGTGACACCGTTGAGAAGGGCGGAGTCGCAGTGTTTTCAACAAACATGATGCTGTATTCGGCGATGTCACAGAGAGTGACGAACATCATTCGGCAGTCCGTGGACATCGTGGAAAACTACAGCATCGATGAGAGCTTTGCGAATCTTGCCGGCTACGAGATTCACTTTGACATCGAGGAGTACATGCGCAGCGTCGCCGACAGGATATGTCTCTGGACGGACATTCCCGTCAGCGTCGGTGTCGCGCCTACGAAGACCCTGGCCAAGATAGGCAGCAAGTTCGCAAAGCAGTACCCAGGATATCGGTCAGTCTGTATGATCGATTCTGATGAAAAGAGAAGGAAGGCCCTTGAGATCTTCGACCTGTCGGATGTCTGGGGTATTGGCAGACGGTCTTTCGATAAGCTCAAGAGCCTCGGTGTAAATACCCCTCTGGAGTTTGCAGACAAGCCTGGAGACTGGGTCCGCAGGCATTTCAGCAAACCCGGAGTGGAGACGTGGAAGGAACTGAACGGCTATTCCTGTATCGACACCTCAGAGATACTCATGAGACAGAACATAACGACCAGCCGAAGTTTCGGTGACATGATCACCACCATTGAGCAGGTTAAGGCTTCAGTGGCAACCTTTGCGGCCAGCTGCGCCAACAAGCTGCGGGGCCAGAGTTCGGCGGCCGGTTGTGTGACGGTGTTCCTCTGCAGCAACTTCTTCAGAGAGGATCTGGAGCAGTACTACAATGCGGAGACACTCCCCTTCTGCGTCCCAACGGCAGACACTATCGAGATAACGAAGACAGCCTTGGAGATTGTGGACAGAATCTTCAAGCCTGGCATCAGATATAAGAAATCCGGTGTGATACTGGGAAAGATCGTTCACCAGGACAACGTTCAGCCGGACCTGTTCGATCCGGTTCAGAACCGTGCCGAACGTCTTGACCTTTCACAGAGGATAGACGGTCTCAACCAGAAGTACGGCCTGAAAACCGTAAGCCTTGGAGTTGAAGGTGAGAAGCAACAACCCTGGAAGGTCAAAAGCGAGCATAAAAGCTACAATTACCTTACAGATATAAATGAGATTCTGACGATAAGAATCTGAATCCGGAGCGAGCAAAAGAAAAGCGGCCCGAAGGTCGCTCTCCAGAAGTGTCAACGGAAGAGAAGGCTTAGCTCTCCTTCTCCTGTTTCTCCGCTTTCTGTTCCTTGTCCGCTACCGGGTAGAAACGGGTGGCAACAAGGATGACGCGGTTGTGCTTGACACCGTCGGCATCGGTCCATTCCTCGGGCTTGAAGTGACCTTCCACTGTGATGAGGGAGCCCTTGGTCAGGATGTCAAAGGAGTCAGACTTCTCGTTCTTGCGCCATGCCTCGATGTTCATGAAGGCTGAAATGCGGGTGCTCTCGTCACCGCTCTTCTCGGTGCGGCCGACTGCCAGGGAGAAGCGTGCTACGCTGGTGTTTGCGAACTGGCGGATCTCTGCGTCACGACCCACGAAACCTGATACTGCGAAAGTGTTTTCGAACTTTTTCATCTTTGTCTGTTTTTAGAAGTTATTGAATTGATTAACGGTACAGCTGGCGGGGTGCAGGCATAGGGCAAGCCATGGACTGAGGCGGAAATACTCGTTTTGTTTTTGACGGAATGCTTTTCCGGTAAAAAGAAAAAGGAAGATTTTCGTTTCACGTCATTGGCCAGAGACCGCAAGGTCGTCCCGGAGCACGAAGGTGCGCTGCGCCCCAATTTTGTAGCGGTAAACAGTATTCAAATGCTTCGCCCGAAAAACAGGCAGAGTGAAAGAGGTTAATTCGGGAACACAGACAGAGCAGTCAGACTGAGCGGGTCAGAGAGTGCCCCAGAGTTCCAGACAGGACGCGCACAGAACATCAGCCTTGCCGCTTCGGCAGTCGTAACGTACCATGAAGAATATAGCGGTGACATGCATATGGAAATATAGCCATGAACATGGGCATAGCGTGATGAAGAACGACATGGACCAGTCCCATCCCGACCAAAGGTTCCCCGGTGGAAAGCCGCTGCCCAAAGGAATGGACAATAACATATGCCGTCAGTGTCAAGCCAGCGTCTCCCCTCGCCTCCCGTTCTGACAGCAGACGGGAACATCAGAGAAAGCGGGAAAAGAAACAGCAGCAAGAGCAATTTTCAGACTTCGACCAGGAGAGCGACCTTCGAGCCGCCTTGAGCGAGCAGAGGTGGAAAGCCCTTGAGTAACAAGAAGGAATTATCAGATAAAAGACACTTTTATTTCTTGATGCCATCAAAATACATCGCGAGTTAGGACATTTGCCACGAAACTGGGTTACGAGAAATAATTTCAAACATTTAATCGCTGATTTACACATGGATAAAGATGGACAAGAGATAAAGAAGGAACTGGACAGGAGCATGATGATTAACTACTTCATCACGAATGCCATGTTTGAATCCCTTCCCAAAGGAAGCCGGGAAGAATATATCTCAGCAATAAGAAGAATATTCGAGCCGGTCATGCACATCTTCAATGAACCCCTTACAGACGAAGATTATGATTTTTTAGCTGACATGCCCCTCAGTGAAATTCTGAGAAATGTCGAATAGAACTATATACCGCAACTATGGACGAAATCGTAAAAATGAGGGATGTGAGGTTCTCTCCGGAACTTTTCATCAACTACAGGACGGGAACAATCCTCGATGAGCTGCTATGCAGCTATCAGGGATTGCCCAAAGGCGTGAACTATATGGTGATTGGAGACCCCGGTGTCGGAAAGACCACTATCATCCTTGACCTGTTGGCAAACATACAGACAAAGAGCCCCAATGCTAAGATTTTGTTCGTCAGTGCGGAGATGAACGAGATAGACCTTGCCATTTATGTTGAACGTTACCCGAAATTCCAGGACCTGAACATCCTGTTCCTTGAAACTACGTTCGACAATGAAAACAAAAGCTGGGATGTCTTCCAGAGAGTCCTGGCTCAAGGATGGGACATCGTGGCCATTGATTCCTTCTATGAGCTGCAGGGTATCGTCAAGGAAGAGGAGAATGTCACCATGAAGAAGTCTGAAAGCATGCTTCTCTCTCTTATCCGCCAACACAACAAGGCAGATAACGAACGTAAGGTCAATACCACATTCCTGACCATACAGCAGGTGACCAAGAGCGGTGCGTTTGTCGGCTCAAACCGTCTGAAGCACATGATAACCGCCATGATGGAGCTTCGTCTCGACAATGCAAAGAACATCTATTCCAAGCGGTTTGTAGTGTTTACCAAACACAGGCGCGGCGATGTCGGTGTCAAGCTATACTATGACCTTAGCACGACAGGTGACGTGTTCTATGACGAGGAGACCTATCAGAAAGACATCAGGATCAAGAAAGCGCAAAGTGAGGTTGCAGAGAAGATCCGCTCTTTCGCCCAGAAGTTCGATACAATGTTTAACCAGATAAATGATAAAGAGCAATGACAACATTCCAGTATGCACAAAAGAAGAACGAGTACCTTGACGCGCAGAATCCCTTTAAGGTGATTGACAAACGCGACATTCAGTATGTCGGCGACAACATCTACAATCTTGACGGTCATGAATTCGAGGTCAGTCCCATGATGGCGGCCAGCATTGACCGGTTCATCGGTCTTAAAAGCAAGCAGGTAAAGGCTGTTGCTGACGTATCAGGTGATGAAGGCGTAGTTGACTATCGCAACTATATTGCAATGGTCAATTCCATCGTCGAGCCGGAAAAGCTGGCACTTATTGCAGACCCCAGAGAGAGGAAGATAGTCAGTGCCGTCCCGTTGAAGAAGAATGCCATTCCAATGGAAGGGTTCTTCGATTTTGCGGAGATGTTCTGCAATGACAACAACTATACTGTCGGAAGTATGAACGTGGCTTCCGATGTAACGTCAGGCATTCAGATGACTTTGGTCCCAGACAACAAAGATGTTATTTCCCTCGGTCAGGATGAGGACTTCATGACCAACGGATTCGTTCTGAGGTGGAATCTCGGAGCTATTGAGGCCGGCAACTACTATGAGAGGCTTGTCTGTTCGAACGGTGCGACGGAACAGGTCTTCAAGGAAAGAGGCAGCATTCACGCACTAGAAGAATATGATTTTAGTAGATGACAAAATATAAATTATGTTGTTATATGCCTAATTATTAGTTGTTTATATTTGCAAAAGTCCCTAAGAATCAGTATCTTTAAAGAAAAGTTTGCCCGCTTTTTCGTATGAAGACA
>CALXCR010000139.1 GCA_944386855.1 uncultured Oscillospiraceae bacterium | reverse complement strand
ATGATAAAGGCGTTCGAGCTCGTCCGCCTCGGCGAGGAAGACGTAAAGGCCAAATTCCCGGCCATGTACAACGCGTTTACCTACGGCGCGCCGCCGCACGCGGGCATCGCCCCGGGCGTCGACCGCATGGTAATGCTGCTCGCCGGAGAGGACTCGATACGCGAGATAATCCCGTTCCCGATGAACAAGAGCGCGCAGGACGTCATGATGGGCGCGCCGGGCGTTGTGACGCAGGCGCAGCTTGACGAGCTTTCGATAGCGATAACGAGGACCGAGGATGCAGAATAAACAAATTACAGCGGAGGGGCTAGTGATGCCCCGCCGCTGTTTTTTTGTCTATCGCCGCGGTCAAAGTTGAAATCATGCGAGTGAAATATTATAATAGCTGCACGACGGATATTATATGCTCGGTTTAAATCCGGTTTCCGGCCGCGTCATCCGGAAAACCGAAAGTTTTATCATAGCGGCATTGTCACAACGGCGATCCGCCCATAATATCAGGAGGCGTCGGCATATGCAGCACGACCGTTTTGTAATACATTACAGCAAAAAGGGAAACGCGCTTTACGCTATAGGAGCGCTCGCTATGTCGGCGGCGTCCCTGCTCTGCATTTTCGTGGCTTTTAAAGCCGTTCCCTATCCCCTTAAAGCCGTTTTGGATATACTACTCGCCGTCGGTTTTCTGTTTTTCGGGTACGGATTCTTTTTCTTCCTGCGCAGGATATCAAAAAACAGCGAGATGCTGATAATCGACAGGCGGGGGATAACCGACCGTACGTCGGCCATATCTCTCGGCTTCATCCCGTGGGAGGATATCGAGACGGCGTATATAGGCGGCGCGGCGAACAACAGGTTTATCGAGGTCAAAATAAAAAACGAGGAAAAATACCTCGCCTCTCTGCCGCCGGTAAAAAAGCTCCTTATAAACGCAAACAGGAAGCTCGCCTATCAGGCCGTCTGCATAACGCTGAACACGACAAAATGTTCGCCTGAAGACGTTCTGATCGTGATAAACAATTACAGCGGAGGGAAAGCCGCTTTTTAAAGCTCGATTTTTGCTTTGCAGCCAAAGCTTAAGCCCGGGAGATTTTTAATCTCCCGGGCTTTTCCGTTTTACGCGGTGTAAAGCATTATTTTGTATTTTTCCGAACGCTCCTCACCGTAACAATCAAAAGATAAGTTAGCGCCGCCGCGAGACCCCAGTCGATGGCAAACACTGCGGTCGTATTTATGTCGTGTCTGAGAATCGTTTCGCCCATAAATGCGAATATCACGATGTGCGCCGCAAAGAACGCCGCCCACAGGAAAGGCAGCAGTGCGCTCTGCTTTTTATTCAAATCGCACTTTTTGTCCCTATAGCTTATCGCCGTAATAACCGGCATCACGATCATGCCGACAAGCTGAACAAACGCCATTATAAGACCTGTGCTTATCTCTCCCGCCTGATACGCCGCGGGAGAGAGCGCCATGCGCCAGTTTATAAAGCATCCGTAGCGTATAAAAACGTCGGCCGCCAAATATACGGACCACGCGCACCACAATACCGGGCGGCGGCACGGCGTATAGCAGAGTATCCCGGAAGCTATAGCGGGAAACGATATGATAAGAGCAATCGGCAGTCCCACGCTCATGGTAAAGAGGATAAGCTCCGTTACCCCTATTATCAGAAGAGCTGTCCCCAATCCCCGCCGCACCATAAGTTTTCCGTACACCGCAGACGGCGAATCGGCCGGCCGCCGTTCCGGCTTGGAGCTTTCCTCGTCCGATACAAGCTCGTCGAGCGTCACACCGAACACCTCCGAGAGCCTTACGAGCTTCGAAAGCTCGGGAACGGAAGCGTCGGTCTCCCATTTTGAGACAGACTGCCGCGACACACCCAGTTTTTCGGCGAGCTCCCCCTGCGACATTTTGTTATCTTTTCGGAGACGTGTAATGTTTTCTCCTAAGCTCACGGCACGTCACCTCCTCCGGCCTTTTATAAAAGCATATATCATATCCGTACAAAGGTCAACCGAGCCGGCTTTAAATTTTAGCACCCTGCAGTTGCGACGCCGTTTTCCTACGCCAATGTCAATACAAGCAGACGCTTAATCTCCCGGGATGTTCCGTTTTACGCGGTTTTGGTTATTTCCCGACGGATTTTTCGTTTTATTTCCGGTGCGACATCGTTCGCCCTTTTTCTCACAATATATGGCGTATAATTTCACTATAAAACCCATATTTTGTTGTGAAAAGGAGAATTTAGCTATGTTCCGCAGAAAAGGTATCTATGAATCGACCCGCATCACATACATAAAAACCGACAGTATTTCCCCGAATCCCAATCAGCCGCGCCGTATTTTTGACTCCGAGTCGCTCAGGGAACTCGCGGCGAGCATCGGAAAATACGGCATCATACAGCCTCTCACAGTGCGCAGAAAGGGCCACGATTACGAGCTAATAGCCGGCGAGCGCAGGCTTCGCGCCGCGAAAATGGCGGGGCTGTCAAAAGTGCCGTGCATCGTCCTCGATGTGGCGGAGTCCGACTCATCCGTAATCGCCCTCGTCGAGAACCTGCACAGGCGCGACCTCGATTTCATCGAGGAGGCGGAGGGGATATACCAGCTTATCAACACGTTCGGACTGAGCCAGGAGGAAGCGGCAAAAAAGCTCGGCAAATCACAGTCGGCGATAGCAAACAAGCTCCGCATACTGCGCCTCGGCGGCGAACTTTTGTACATAATCCGCGAGGCGGGGCTTACGGAGCGCCATGCGCGGGCGCTTTTGCGCCTCGATGACGAGCAGAGCCGCATAATGGTACTTGAAAAGGTGATAAACGACGGGCTTAACGTCGCAAAGACGGAGGAGTACATAGAAAAGCTGCTCGCCGGAGATGACGAGGAGGACAAGCACGATTCCCCTCGCCCCATATATGTGCTCAAAGACGTCCGCCTGTTTCTGAACACCGTAGCACGCGGCATGACGATGATGAAGCAGTCCGGCATCAAGGCGGAATACGGCAAAGACGAGACCGACACCGACATAATACTTACGATAAAAATACCGAAGCTTGCCTGATAACAAAAAGCGCGAACGCATAGATGCGTTCGCCGCGATGGCAAAAAATCCGGCGCGGTTTATTAAAAGGTTTTGACTTATGGCGCGGTATCACTTATACTGTAATCAACAACAATCAAATTACAGGAGGTATATCATGGGTAAATTACTTGCCGGCGCGGCAAAGCGCGACATCGCGCCGGATATCGAGCTTTTGCTTGCGATAAGCGAGCTTGAGAAGGACCGCCCGATGGGCAACGTCTATGACGGGATACACGAGCACGGATACGTCCGCGTTATTGCCGTGTCCGACGGTGAAAAAACGGCGCTTCTCGTCGGATACGACCTTGTAAAAGCGCCGCTGTGCGGCGTCATAACGAGACGGTTTAAGGAGGAGTTCGGCGTCGATCCCGACAACACGGTATTCGCCGCCACGCACAATCACGAGCATATCACCCCCGCGCTCGACTCGGACGATGATTACAGCGCGAGAGAGCCGAAAGGCCCTGTCGCGGAACCGGTCAGAGAATATTCGCAGTGGTGGGTGGAGCAGGTCGTCGAATGTGCCCGAGAGGCTATCGCAAACATGAAGCCGGCCAAAATGGGCTTTAAAAAGGGCGAGAGCTTTATAAACGCCTGCCGCGACTTCGCAACGCCGATCGGCCCGATACAGGCGAACAACTTCCACGGCCCGTCGGATCATGAACTGCTGCTCATTCAGTTTACCGACCTTGAAGACAACATAATCGGTATGTTCGTAAACTTCGCCTGCCACTCAAATTACATGGTGTGGAACGTCTACAACCGCACATATCCAAAGATGGGCATAGACCTCGGCGGCACGATATCGCGCTTTGTGGAGCGCTTAAACGGCGACGGCTTCCCCGTCATATGGGCGCAGGGCGCGGCCGGCGACCAGAACCCGATAACACGCTCCGTATGGCGCATCCTCGACGTCGACGATGACGGAAAGCTGTATTACTACCAGCACGTTTTCAATTGGAAAGACAATTTGGAGCAGATGAAGTCGCTCGCCGCGACGCAGGGACTCGAGATACTCGAGCTTTCAAAGCAGATAGACAACTACACCGACGAGTGCGACTTTAAAGGCGGCGACACATGGCGCAGCATACCGGGCAGAGTGCCGTACCGCCAGCTTGGCATATACGGCGATATGTCGCCCGTACACAAAAAAGAGCTCCCTCCGATCGCAAACCAGATACAGGTAGGTGACAAGCCGGAGCCCGTGCCGCTCGGACACGATATAAAGCTGCATTTCCGCCTGTTTAAGTTAAACGGCGTTTCGTTCGCGTCGTTCGGCGGCGAGGCGTACTGCACGCTCGGCAAGATCATCAAGGAGATGATGCCGACGGAGGCGACCGCCGTCGTCACAGTGAGCTACGGCGACGCGGGATACATAGCCGACCGCGACAACGAATGGAGAAACGGCTACGGCGCTGCGGCGACCATGGCCTGGAGCGGCGCTATGGTGAACAACGCGTTCGAGTCCGCGTTTTCGGAGCTCAAAGAGAAGCTCGGCATGTAATCCCATAGGCTGTCAAAGCGGGAGAGCGCATATGCGCTCTCCCGCCGTATTTTTTACGGAGGTAACCGTCACATGGTAAAAATTATAGGCTCGGCCGATGAGGCGCTCGGCCTGTTCCGTTCGGCCGGTTTTGAGACGGATGAATCCGGCGGAAGCGTCACGGCACGCCTTGTCTTATAGCGCCTGCCATCCCTGCGAGCGTCATTTCATACAAAAATGACGCCAGATATAACGACGCCTATCATGTTTTTCCCCGCAGTCTAAAACAGGAGTGCTAAATTGGTACTCCTGTTTTAGTTTATTTATGCTCTTTTTCGTTCACTTTGCCTGATGCCAGCCTAGTGAGCTTAAGCTCTCAAGCACATTTTCCGGGATATCGTCTATTCCTCCGCGCTCTATGAGCGTCAGGCTGAGTACGGGCATCTTCGCGGGGTAAGTCTCAAGCGCGTACTCGTACGTCACTTCAATCAGATCTCCGCTTTTAAGGCCGTCAAACACGCCGCTGTCTCCCGTCTCGTTTATCATGACGTACGGCGCGTCGCCGCAGACTATCATGTCGCCACCGTCGGTTTTAAGATATCTCCCCTGCACCGGCGAAAACCGCATATTCCCTGACATCTGTCCGCCGGCAGTCACGGCGGCCCTCTCCGCCGCAGTTATCGCAATAAAAACCGCCGCAGCTATTATGACCGCCGCAGCCGCAGCACATATAGCCGTTTTTTTCATATCATCCCGCTTCAACGTCAGCCGCCCCTTTGCCTGTTTTATTATTTGACGCGCGTCCGGCCCGAAAAGTTCCGTAAATTTTGATCGCCGCTCTTTTTCGTCAACATAACGAATGCCCTGCGCGGCGTCCGGCGGAAATTTTCAAATTTCGCAATATTTGATTTCAAAAATTGCATAATCCTGCGCACCGATGTGATGCGCGGCACAGTGCACAGACGCGTTCAGCCGCGCGCTTCGCGTCCGGCGGCCGACGTTTTGCAGAGGTAAAATTTATAATTTATCATTATTTTGCTTTTACCCGCCCACGCGGTCGCTTCATTTATCCGCTGTTTAAGCTGATTTTATACGTTGAAATAACCCGTGCGGTTTGAAAATGCATCATTTCTTTTTATATTTTGGCTTCGGCGCGGCGCAGCAAT
>CALXCR010000138.1 GCA_944386855.1 uncultured Oscillospiraceae bacterium | reverse complement strand
CTCGTCCTCGCCGAGGAAAACGACATACGGTATCTTCAGCTTATCGGCATACGATATCTTCGCTTTAAACTTCTTCTGCTCGCAGTGTATCTGCGTGCGGACACCGGCCGAGCGGAGCTTTGTCGCGAGCGCTATCGCGTGCGACAGGTCGTCCGTCATCGGCAGGATCAGCGCGTCAGCAGGAGCGGTGATGATATCATCGTTTAAGTACCCCTGATCTTCAAGCACAAAGAACAGCCTTGTCAGCCCTATGGATATGCCGACGCCGGGGAGCTTCCGGTCGGTGTAATACTCCGCCAGATTGTCGTATCTGCCGCCGGAGCATATCGAGCCGATCTCCGGGTGGTCGAGCATCATCGTCTCGTAGACGGTGCCGGTGTAGTAGTCGAGCCCGCGCGCTATCGTGAGATCGATCTTAAAATACCTATCCGGCACGCCGAAATCGGACATATATTTAACGACGGTCTCAAGCTCTTCTACACCGAGGTCGAACGTCTCGTTTTGTCCCTTGTACGATGCGAGGGCGGTGAGGGGCTTGTCGCTTTCAAGCGTGTCGAGAAGCTTTTCAGCTGCGTCGGAGGAAACGGCGAAATCGTCTGTAAGTATAGCGAAAACCGAGTTTCTGCCTATTTTCTCAAGCTTGTCTATCGTCCGCATGACGTCTTTCGCCTTGTCGTCGATGCCTAAAACGGCGAAAAATCCGTTTAACACCTTGCGGTTGTTTATGCGGATCACAAATCTGTCAAGTCCGAGTGACGTAAACGTCTTGTAAATTATGCTCGGTATCTCCGCCTCGTTTATTATGTCGAGCTTGCCGTCGCCGATTATGTCGATGTCTGCCTGATAAAATTCGCGGAATCTGCCGCGCTGGGCGCGCTCTCCGCGGTACACCTTGCCTATCTGATACCGCCGGAACGGGAAGGACAGCTGTCCGTAGTTCATCGCGACGTATTTGGCGAGCGGCACCGTGAGGTCAAAACGAAGTGAGAGATCGGTATCGCCCTTTGTAAAGCGGTATATCTGCTTTTCCGTCTCGCCGCCGCCTTTGGCAAGCAAAATCTCGGATGCCTCTATCACCGGCGTGTCGAGCGGCGTAAATCCGTAGAGCGAATATGTGCGCCGCAGGATATCGGCCATGCGCTCAAACTGCGCCTGCCTTGCGGGCAGAAGCTCCATAAATCCCGAAAGTGTTCTTGGCTTGATTTTTTCCATATTGTATCCCATTCCCCTTATTTTTTCGGATTAACGATGTCGCGCCAGTCGAGATACCCGTCCTTCAGCCCGCGGACCAGGCACTCCGCCGTCGCGACATTTGACGCGAACGGGATATTGTGCTGGTCGCACAGCATACATATCTCCGCAACCTCGTTTACGGCCTCTCTGTTGCCGGCGTCGGAGAAAAATATAACGAGGTCGAGCTCGTTATACGCGATACGCGCGCCTATCTGCTGATTGCCGCCCTGACTGCACGTCAGATAGCGCGTAACGGGAAGTCCTGTCGCGTCAGCGACAAGCCTGCCGGTGGTACTCGTAGCGCAGATGGAATGGTTTGCTAAAATTCCGCAGTACGCGATGCAGAACTGCACCATAAGTTCTTTCTTTCTGTCATGTGCCATCAATGCGATGTTCATAAATATCACCTTTACCGTTTAATTTATACCCTGCCGATGGGTATCCTGTCGCCGAGCAGCCGTCTCGTGACTCTGAGGTACTGCATACCGGCCTTTTTTGTGTCGTACATGATAAGAGGCACTTTCGCGCCCGCGGAAAGCGATACGCCGTCGTCCTCCGATATAAGCCCGATAAGCTGCGCGCCGACCGCGTCTATCACGTCGTCGATTGTAGAGCGCAGAAGCCTTAAAACGCGCGGCCGTACGCGGTTGACAAGCAGCCGCACATTTTTTATGCCGAGCGCGTGAAGCTCTATGACAGTGCGCTGTCCGTCGCGCAGGCTCGACAGGTCGCAGTTTGCGACGACGATTGCCATGTCCGCGCCGGCTGCGGCGAGCCTGAACCCCGCGCCTATACCGGCGGGGGAGTCGATTACACAGTAATCGAATTTTTCCTTTATGTCGGATATGAGCTTTTTCATATCGTCTATATTTATATCCTCAGGCGGCACAGAGACCGGCGCGGTCAGAAAATACAGATTTTTTATCGATGGGTGCGAAGCCGCGGCGCGGTCAAGCGCTGCTCTTCCCTGTATAACATCATAAAAATCCATATACGCCGCATCCGGCATACACAGTGCAATATCAAGGTTTTTGAGCCCTGCGTCCGCGTCAAGGCAGAGCGTTTTTTTGCCGAGCGCGGCAAGGCATGAGGCGACTGCGGCCGCCGTTGTCGTCTTTCCTGTTCCGCCTTTTCCCGATGTTATTACAATGGCTGTACCCATCTAAACCTCCGTTTTACACAATTACGGCTGATTAATAATTATATCCAAAACAACAGGCGTTTTCAAGTGGCCGCCGGCGTGTTTTTCCGCATAGATCCGGCGCTTTCAGCGTGTTTTGACGTGCCGAAAGCCCATGATGCACTACGCAGGCGCGGGAAAAGACGCTTATATGGCCTCAAGCTCCCGCGGTGTGGCGGTATCGGCAATATGCTGTCACGGCGCCGCCTTTGAATATCGATTTTATATGCCGCCGCTGCTTTTACTTCACAAGCTCGTTTTCAAGCCGGGTCTGGGACGTATAATAATCCGCGAAATAGTAATCCAAAACGTATTTTGCCGCGGGGACGACGGCAGAACCCGAGCCGCCCTTTTCGATGACGACGGATATCGCGATCTCCGGCTCATCTGCCGGTGCATAACATACAAAAACGGCGTTGTTATACGTCGTTGTGCTCGACTGGACGGTACCTGTCTTTGCCGCGACTGACACCGGGTAATCGACGAAGTACGAGCGCGCCGTACCCTCTTCTACAACGGCTTCCATGCCGCTTTGCAGAATGTCTATAAATCCGCCGGAATTGTCGATTGTATTGAGTATCTCCGAAGAATTTGTATACGTCACGCTGCGGTAATCGGAGCTCATAACACGGTCGAGCAGCGTCGTCTTATACAGTGTACCGCCGTTTGCGATGCAGGAGACGTAATTTGCAAGCTGTATCGGTGTGCAGTAGCTGTAGCCCTGCCCTATAGCGGTGAGCAGGTTATCGGCGGCGTACCACATCTCTCCGACATTTTCCTCTTTGTACTCCGGTGTTGCCAGGACGCCGGCCGACTCTGTTATCTCAATGCCGGTTTTCTGCCCAAAGCCGAACTGCGCCGCGGCGTCAGCCATTGCGTCGATGCCGAGCGTGTCGCCGAGCCAGTAAAAGAAGTAGTTGCACGACTGCGCAAGCGCGCCGATGACGTTTATCCTGCCGTGCGTGCCGGCGGGATATATCCAGCAGCGCGGTGAGTAGCTTGGCGCGTATTTTGTGAAAATACCCTCATCGGTTATATATGTGCCGAGGTTCAGTTTGCCGGTCTGAAATCCGGCGAGTGAGACGACCATTTTCCACGTCGAGCCGGGGTTATATGTGCCCTGTGTCGCCCTGTTGAAAAGCGGGGCGGATTCGTCGTTTGCGAGAACCGAGTAATTTTCGCTCAGCGTTGATATGTCAAATGTCGGCGCGGAGGCGGAGGCGAGCACCTCGCCGCTCTGCACGTCGCGTACGACGATAGCTCCGCCTGTCGGCTTGTCTCCGTATTCACGGTCAGCGCCGATAGACTCGATAATCTCGCTCAGCGCGTTTTCGGCCGCGGCTTGAAGCCCGATATCGATCGTAAGATACACGTTCTGTCCCTGAGAAGCAGCCTCCGTCTCAACAATGTCGACGATGGCTTCGGTGCTCGTGTCATATGTGACGCGCTGCTGCCCGTCGACGCCGTGCAGATACTCCTCGAACGCGGCCTCGACGCCGTCCTTGCCGATGAGCGCGTCCATCGGATAGTCGTATTCCTTGTATATCTCGTACTCCTCTTCGTTCATCTGACCTATGCGGCCTAAAATATGTGCGGCGTACGATGTGTGATATGTGCGCTCAAAGCTTGTGTCTATCACGATGCCGGGGAAGTCCGACTCGAGCAGAAGCGATATAAAATCTATGTCTACGTCGTTTGCAAAGACGTAATCGGTCGTATTTATTATTGTGCGTATGTCAAGCTCGTACAAAACGCCGAGTATGCGCCGCGTGTCGTAAAGCGATGTCGTATAGTCGATCCCGTAGTGCGATTTCATCCATACGACAAGGTCTGTCGCCGATATGTCCTCGTCGAGGTCATGCCGGTTCAAATACTCGCTGAGGCGGTACTCCTGCGATTCGGACATGACGGTATAGGCGAATGTCGGCATCTCCGTTACGGGGAAGGTGTCGTTGTGCTCGACGCCGTTTTCCTCGGCCGTCTGGATAAGGCGCAGTATGTCATCGCACATCGTGTCGGAGCTCTGGAGCATCGTATAATCGAATTTCAGGTCATACACGGCGGAGCTCGATACCAGGAGAGTGCCGTTGCGGTCGAGTATATCGCCGCGCGCCCCGCGCACGGTGTAGGTGACGGTGCGCGTATCCCCGCTGGGCGGGGAGACGGCGTTTACGATCTGTATCTTGTATAGGTTTGTAACATATATGCCCAGAACGGATACGAGCATCAGTGCCAGTACGAACAGCCGGAACGGGCGGATATATTTTTTCATTGCTTGTCCTTTCTCAGAGTACCATGTATGGTAAAGCGCTCTGCCGCGAGACCGGGCGGTGCGGGAGTGTCGGATTTGCGGCCGCGCAGCGCAAAGCTTTGCGCTATGCGGTGCGGTCTTGTCTACGATGCGCCGGGTATGCGGCTTATGCTGCGCACTACGATGTACACAGGCAGCAGAAACAGCATGGAGTAGAAGCACTGGAATATCATGATATGGCGCAGGACGGAAAATTCAAAGTCGTACAGGAAAACAGGGCCGAATGCCTGCGTAAGGGCACATACGACGATTGTCACCGCACCCGCTATGATATAGGTCGGAAATCCGCGCGCGAACAGAGTGTCGCAGGCGACGCCGATTACGACGCCGACAAGCGTTAAAATAAGCGTAAACTGTACGGGCGGCTGGTTAAACGAAATGTCGCACAGCATACCGGCAAAAAGACCTGTAACACCGCCTTTGACGCTTCCCTCGAATATCGCCGTACCGACGACGGCGAGAGGAAGTATCACCGGTCTTGCTCCGGAGATCGGAAGCTTTGAAAAGACGGACGCCTGCAAAACATACAGCAGGAACAGAAAAACGGCGTATGCCAGTATTTTAAACGGAGGCCTTTTTGATTTTTTTGTCATAGCTCCTCCAATCAGGCGGGCGACGCCGCTTTGGCGGTGTCTAACCTCACCATATCAATAAGATGTTATCACGAAAATTGTTGTCAGATTGTCGAAATCCGCCGCAGGCTCTATAACGGCGTAATCGGAAAGCCCCGACGAGCTGAACGCCATATCAACTACTGTTCCGATCATGATGCCCGACGGGGCAATGCCGCCGACGCCGGAGGTGACGGCGACCTGCCCGTTTACGATCTCATGGTCGTCAGGCATATATGTCAGCGCAAGCCTGTTTTCAGGAAAAAGGTCGAATCGGCCGGACGCAACTGCCGAATCTCCG
>CALXCR010000137.1 GCA_944386855.1 uncultured Oscillospiraceae bacterium | reverse complement strand
GCTGATATGGAGGAAAACAGCGCCGTTTTGAAGATTACGCGAAGCGGCAGGGGCGCGCGCGCCACGGCGACGATATGCCGCGGCGGAAAAACCGCAAGAAGCTTTGCCTCGGCCGGGGCGGAGGAGCTTTGCGATAAGCTCGGTGAGGACAGGGCGCTTCAGCGCATACTTAAATCGGCGTTTTACCGCGCAGCGGTAAAGCTTACGGGGACACGGTCGCAGTGGGGGTCACTCACCGGTATAAGGCCCGGAAAGATCGCCGCCCGCCTTATAAAGGGCGGCATGACGGATAAAGAGACGGTACGCTATATGATGCGGGAGTACGACGCGTCGCCGGCGCGCGCAAAACTGTGCGTCGACGCGGCAAAAGCCGGGATAGATGCCGAGAGGACGCTTCGCGAGCGCGATATCGCGCTGTATATTGGCATACCGTTCTGCCCGACGCGGTGCGCGTACTGCAGCTTCGTGAGCATAGGCGTCGAACGCTCGTTTGCGCTCATAGACCCGTTTTTGGACGCGCTGTACTGCGAGATCGACGCCGTATCGCGCATTGTAAACGATTTAAATTTCAATGTAGTGTCCGTATATATCGGCGGCGGGACGCCGACGACGCTCACCGAAACGCAGCTCGACGCGCTTTTAAAAAAGCTCGCCGGAGCGTTTGACCTCTCCGCTGTACGCGATTACACTGTAGAGGCGGGGCGGCCGGACACTATAACGGCGGAAAAAATGGCGGCGCTGCATGAAAACGGCGTCGGCCGCGTCAGCATAAACCCGCAGACGATGCGCGACGATGTCCTGCGCGCGATAGGGCGAAAGCACACGGCGGCGGATATTGTGACGGCGGTAAGCACGGCGAGGGACGCGAAAATGGGTATAATAAACATGGATCTCATCGCGGGCCTTCCAGAAGATACGGTGTCCGGCTTTGAGTACACGCTCGACGCGGTGCTGGAGCTCCGCCCCGAAAATGTGACCGTCCATACGCTTGCGCTTAAAAAGGGCAGCAGGATAACTCTTGAAAAGACGGCGATCCCCGGCGCGGAAGAGGTGGGGGATATGCTTTCATATGCCCGGGACAGGCTTACGAAAAGCGAATTTTCGCCGTATTACCTGTACCGGCAGAAATTTACGGCCGGAGGGTTTGAAAACATCGGCTGGAGAAAAAAAGGATATGAAAACCTGTACAATATCTGCATTATGGAGGAGCTTCGCTCGATAATCGCGCTCGGAGGCGGCGGTTCGACAAAGCTTGTAGACCCGAAAACAGGCAGGATAGAGCGCGTGTTCAACGCGAAATATCCGCTGGAGTATATAGAAAACATCGAAAAGTGCATAGCAAGAAAGGGGGAAATCGCGAAATTCTATAACGAATGTCAATTTGGATAAATACGGACGCTTTGCGCCCGTGAAATTTCATTAAGGAGGTAGCGTTATGAACCTTTCACTTAAAGAGATAAACGAAAAAATACGCCTGTCACCGGCGCAGTTTGTGGAGGAAGAGGACAAAAAGTACCACGACAGGATCGTGACGGCCGCCGACCTGATATCGGAGCACAGCGCCGTCTGCCCGATAGTGCTGCTGTCAGGACCGTCCGGCTCCGGCAAGACGACGACTGCGAAAAAGGTCGAGGAAGAGCTCAGAAGGCGCGGTATAAACACATACACCGTGTCGATGGACGACTATTTTAAGACGATGAACTACAAGACGGCGCCGAGGACGGCGACGGGAGACATAGATTTCGAGTCTCCGGAGCTGCTCGATATGGAGCTTTTGAACGAGCATTTCACAAAGCTCGAGCGCGGCGAGGAGATACATGTCCCGTATTTCATGTTCGCGAGGCAGAAGCGCAGCGCCAGCCGCTTTACGCCCGTGCGCCTGAAAGAGAACGAGATAATCATATTCGAGGGCATACACGCCTTCAACGAGCAGATAACGACGCGCCATCCGGAGGCGTTCAAACTGTATATATGCGCGATGTCGAACATAAACTGCGGCGGCGGAGAGGTGTTTTTAAACACATGGACGCGGCTTGTGCGCCGCGTCGTCCGCGACAGCAAATTCCGCGGAGCGGATGCCGACTTTACACTGCAGATGTGGTCAAACGTGCTCGACGGCGAGAAAAAACACATATATCCGTACGTCCCGGGCGCCGATATACAGATAAATTCGTCGCTCGGCTACGAGATGCCCGTACTTAAAAAGTACGCCGTGCCTCTTTTTGAAAAGCTTCCGGAGGAGCTTGAAAACGTCGCGGAGGTGAACCGTGTGCTGGAGCTTCTGCGCCTGTTTGACGATGTGGACGACTCGCTGGTCGCGGACAATTCGCTGATACGCGAGTTTATCGGCGGCGGCATTTACACGGACTGATCAGAATGTAAACATTTTATGTATTGCCGGTTTTACCGCGCGGTTAAGTGATAAAATAACAGGTGTTAAATCACTCATCTTTTCGGAGGCGGTAAATCGGTATGATACGAAATTGGCTTGCAAGATTTATGATCGGCAGGTACGGCGTAGATCAGTTTTATTTCGCGCTATGTATCGTTGCGGTCGTCTTGGGCGTGCTATCATCAATACCGCGGCTCGGACTTTTATATATAGTGTCATGTATTTTTCTGTTTTACGCGCTGTTCCGTATGTTGTCGCGCAATATACCTAAGCGGCGTCGTGAAAACGACATTTTCCTGCGTTACTGGTGGCCGGTGCGCCAGTCTGTAACGTCGTGGTACAGGCGGTTTAAAAGCAGAAAAACACACCGTTTCTTTAAATGCCCGGGCTGCAAAAATATACTGCGCGTACCCAAGGGCAAGGGGAAGATCCAGATAACGTGTCCCAAATGCGGAGAACGCTTTGAGAGAAAAACATAAACACCCCCATAAAAGGGCGGCGGACAGCCATTGTCCGCCGTTCTTTTTTTATGTGCCGCGGTACTCCGCCGCATATGGACTCAGCAGAGCATTACAAAATAGTTACAAAATAGAATCAAATATATACAATAAGGTGACAACTATTGAAATACATAACAACATATAATATAATAAAATGACAAACACATCTATGTCCGCTGCGAATACGCGGAGAAATATCCGGCGGACAAGATAAATATAATTATGTATATACAACAGGCGGCGTGCTGCGCCGCGCGTGAGGAGGGCTGAGATGAACGATATGATGAAGAAAACTATCGCGGCTGTGCTTGCCGTTTTATCGGCGCTGTTCATTCTCGACGTAGCGGCAGAAGGAGCGAAGCCCGCGAGCCAAGGCGGGACGCTCACATCATCTGTCGTGACGGCGCAGCTTATCCCGCGCGACAAATTTGACGAGGTGTATGCGGAGGTTGCCGATGTTGAGCCGCTTGCGGAGATACGCAGCGGGATAGAGAGTGCGATGCTCGATCCGTTTTACGAGATAGAGTACCTCACGGGGTTTTACACGCGGCTGTGCGTGCCGTCGGCGGATGAGACGGTCTCGGCCGGGGAGTACATAGATACGGAGCTTTCAAAACGGAACGCCGGGGGGCTTAACGCGCTCGGGATCGCGGATATGGACGATCTGCCGGAAAATGTGATAGTTTTTGTATATATGCCGGGGAGCAACGACGCGGAGATCGTGTGCGGCAGCGCCGTTTCAGAGCGGCTGACAGAGCAGGATCTCGGCGAGATAGAGGCGGCGGCCGAACGCGGCGGCGAATCGGTCGACAACCACATAAGAGACGCGGCGAAAGAGATGATACTGCGCCTGTTTGACGGTGAGGACGCCGAATATCCGCGGTATTCCTATGCGGCAGAATACGCCATGTACCCGAACCGCGAGCCCGATTATTCCGTCGCAGCCGTCGCGGAGCAGCCGTTTTATCCGGAGCTTGACGGAGAGGAGCGCACAACGCTGTCGTATATCGTGCGCAAGGTTTTCGAGTATTCCGGCGTGGAGCTTATAGTGCGCGGATACGACGAGTCAGCGGGTACGACGCCCGACGAGCAGGCGGCGGCGCTTGTCGAGTCGCGCTCTGCCGCGGCGCTCGGCCGGTCAAAGACGGGCTACGGCGGAAAAGTGGTCGCCGCCATCTATACGCAGGACGCGCAAAGCGGCGCGGTAGCCGGAAACAGGTCGGCCGAATCACTTTTGACAGATGAGGAAAAGACGGAGATACTTAAGGCGTGTTCGGACGGCTATGAAGACGAGTTTGAAGCCGTTTACGGCGGGATGGCGGAGTTTGTGCGCATCGTATTCAACGGCGGGCGGTACTTTATCCCGCAGGATCAGCTTTTTACGGAGTTTATAGAGGAGGCGTCGGCAGGGCCGAACTACCTCGTGATATTTATTGCCTGTGTCACGGGCGCGCTGCTCTCGGCGCTGGGCGTTTACATACTGTTCCGATTGAACAGGGAAAAGGTGTACGCGTTCAACAGGACAGTGGACGCGAAGATCAGCTATATGAAGCGGTCTGTGCGCGAAAAGATTTCAGAGAAACTTGTGGAAATGAAGAACAATATAAAAGTGAGATTTTTTAAAAAATAAATGTCTTCTCCTTCCTGCAAATGCGGGGTTATACGCAAAAAGCTCCCCCCGGCAATATGCCCGGGGGAGCTTTTATTATGTGCAAACGTCTGCATTGCTGGCCTCTTCTCTGAAAAAGAGAGCTTCGCAGAATTTGCCGCACGAAAGGCAAACGATTTCAAATCTATTTTTCGGCCGTGCGTGTACCGGCCGAAAAATACAAATAGTCGCGCAAGCGTGCGAGCAACGCGAGTGCGCGTGGCGGGACTGAAAGAAAAATTCGCCCAAACGTTTGCGTTTGGGCGAAAGAATTTTACTGCTGAGCCTTGGCGGCGTTTGCCGCGTCAAGCTGTGCAATATCTTTTTTGATGCTGCCTCTTACAAGAAGCAGGTACACAAGCGCGATAAACATCGGTATAGTCATGATACGGAACATATTTGAATAGGCCGTGACTGAGCTTCCCGTTACCTCGAGCAGCGCGTCAACGACGTTACCTGAGATTATAGGACCGAGCAGCGCGCCGAGATCCATGCCTATGTAGTTTGTACTACCGGCGGCGCCGCGCTGTTCCTTAGGTACGCAGCGCATGCAGAGCGACTGCACAGTCGGCTGGCAGACACCGTAGCCGAACGCGCCGACGACTCCGGCGAGGATGAAGCCCGCAAGCGAGTCAGCGATGCTGATAAGGAAAAATGCACCGGCGAAGCAGAATATACCGGGTATAAGTACCTTGTCAAAGCCGTATTTATCGACAAGCCTTCCGCAGATGGGTCTTGTAATAAGCATCGTTCCGGCGTAAGCCGTGAAGTAGAGGCCTATGTTATCTACACCACGCTCGCCGCCGTAGATGGCGATAAACGAACCGATGCACGAAAACGCCATGCCGAGGAAAAACATGAGTATCGCAGGCTTTACAGCGCCGCGGGCTATGACTCGGTCGAGCGATATCTTGTATTTCGGACGCTCCATCGGCGGCTCTTTAATAAAGAAAGATAAGATGCAGGCGCATCCGAGAACAGCGGCGCCGATAAGGAATGTCTTGCTGTAGCCTATGTGCTCGCTGAGCGAAAGGCCTATATTCGGGCCGACGGCCTGCGCGACTGCCTGGCCGAGCGAGAATATGCCGATACCGCTTCCGAGCTTGCTGTCAGGCAGCGAGTTGCTGGCAAGCGCGAGGCAGAGCGGAGCGGTGACGCCGGCGCCTATACCGTGGATAATGCGCGCCGCAACAATCATACTGATGCTTGTCGAGAAGCTGTATCCGATGAACGCGGCGAACACGCAGAGCTGCGCCGCCATGAGAAGCTTGCGCTTAGAGAAGCTGTCAAGTGCGGGGCTTGATATCGGACGGACGGCGAGCGCCGTTATGGCGAAAACGCTTGTAACGAGCCCAACGGTGCTGGCGGCAACGCCAAGTGAGTTTGCGTACTTAGGAACGAGCGTGTTCATCATCTGCTGTCCCATCTGCTGACAGAAGTTGGCGATGAAAACACTGATGAACACGGGATTCCATATTGTGTCTTTTTTTTGCATGGTCTTCCTCTCTCTTGATATAAAAATTATAAAATGCCCTGCCTGTTGTGGCAGGGCGCAACACTGTTTATTATTATACTACACATATACGTCGCATACAACATATTTTTGAATATAATTTTACATAGTAAGGCGGAGGTAAAATTTTCACCTCCGCCTATGTTCGATATTTTACATAAAAATACCAAAATACGCTGTAAATACGCCGGTTTTAGTTATTTTGACGCGCCGGAAGCCGTCTCAGCCGCCGCCTTGGCCGCCGCTGCGTCAAGCTCCTCTATATCCTTCTTTATGCTTCCCTTTACGAGGATAAAGTAGACTAAAGCGACGAGCATCGGTATCGTCATAATAAAATACATGGAAGAATATGCCTGCACGGCGTTGCCCGTAAGCTCCGTGAGGGTGTCGACGACAAAGCCGGCGACAAGCGGCCCGCAGAGCATGCCGCAGTCCATGCCTATGTAGTTGGTGTTGCCCGCAGCGCCGCGCTGGCTCTTCGGTGTGCAGCGCATACAGAGTGACTGTATCGTCGGCTGGCAGACGCCGTAGCCGCACGCGCCGACGATGCCGGCAAAGATAAATCCAGCAAGCGAGCGCGAAAATCCGATAAGTATGAACGACGCCGCAAAGCAGAGTATACCCGGGATAAGGACCTTGTCAAAACCGTATTTATCAACGAGCTTGCCGCAGACAGGTCTTGTGATAAGCATCGTTCCGGCGTAAGCCGTGAAAAACAGGCCAATCTGCTCTACTCCGCGTTCGCCGCCGTATATAGCGAGGAACGATGAGATACACGCGTATGACATACCGAGGAAGAACATGATGATAGACGGCTTTATAGCGCCCTTTGCCACGATCCTGTTGAGCGCGATCTTGTATTTCGGCCTGTTCGGGTCGGGCTCTTCCTTTATCATAAACGAGAGGGTCGCGGCGATAGCCATGATGACAGCGCCGACAAAGAACGAGTTGTTGTAGCCGATGGCGTTGCTCATCGAAAGACCGACCGTGGGACCGATAGCCTGCGCGACTGCCTGGCCGAGCGAAAAGATGCCGATACCGCTTCCGAGAAGGTGGTCCGGAAGCGAGTTGCTCGCCATGGCGAGGAACAGCGGCGTGCAGCAGCCGGCGCCGATACCGTGCAGCAGTCTGCACGCTATGACCATTTCGATGTTATCGGCAAAACCGTATCCTATAAACGCGGAAAATACGCAGAGCTGAGCTGCTAAAAGCAGCCTGCGCTTTGAAAAGCTGTCAAAAGCGGGGCCCGAAAACGGACGGATAACAAGCGCCGTTATCGCAAATGAGCTTGAAACAAAGCCGACGAGCGCCGCCGGCGCGCCGAGAGAGTCGGCGAATTTAGGAATGAGCGTGTTCATCATCTGCTGCCCCATCTGCTGGCAGATGTTGGCGATAAAGACGCTGATGAACACGGGATTCCATATCGTGTCTTTTTTTTGCATGGTTTTCCTCTTTTCTGAATGGTGTGCTGACGGCAAAAGCCGGTGTCCTTTAATAAAAGGTCAACAGTACTAATATACTACAAAAATTTGATCAAAACAAGACCCTATATACTGTCAGTTTCTTCAAATGTAGCGTAATACTCGCCGTACAGCGCGGTGTACCTGTCATATACAGCGTCGTCGAGATATAGCTCTCCGTTTTCGAGATACCACGCGCCCTCGTTCGCAAACAAAAGTTCCAGCATTGCGTATATCTTCTCCATGCGCACACCGTAAAGCTCCAGCTCGCCGCTCCACATTGTGGCGGCCTCCTGAGCGTCTATAAGAGCCCTGTCAAAATACAGCTCATCAAAAAAAGACGGAAGATTATACGGCGCTATGTAGTTTGCTGCGGTGTCTCTGTATTGAAGTGCAATCATATCCTCCATAGCGCTGACGCCGAGCTCCTCGCGGTAGGTGAGCTCGTCCATAAGGCCGTGCACCACGGCAGAGCCGTTTTGTTCAAGTACCTCCATAGCGTAGTCGTACAGGACGCTTGCGCTGTTTTGCATATATGTATCACGCGCGGCGAAGTAGTCAACATAATAATCCTTAACTGCACGCTCAACCTGTCCGAGCTTTCCGAAGCAGTATACGTTCTGGTCGATATCGCGCCCGATTTCGATATACGAGCCGATCTTGTCGGTCTCGCGGTCGAGCGTGTTTAGATTGTTCAGCCATATTACAGCACATACAGCCGCGAGCATGGCTGCAGCGGCAAGCGATGCCCATACGGCTCTTGCGGCTTTTACACGCCTTTGGTCTGTGGCGGAGTAATCCTCTATTTCTCTCGCCATTGCCTGCACTATAAAGCGTTCCAGCTTTTTGTTGTTTACATGGCCGAGCATATATTCAGTACCGTCTTTCATATATATACAGACTCCGAACGGCAGAAAGCCGTTGAGCCGGCAGCGTTCGACAAGCGCGATCTCAGACAGCGGAATTGACAGATTGTGCGATTTGGAGCTTATAAGCAGCATTATCTTCCGTTCAAACACCAGATTGCCGTCTTGGACATATATTTCACCCTCCACACTCCGGCGGCTCGAGTAAAAGGTGTGTTCGCTGTCGCAATAGGGGTAATAGTTCCCCAAAAGATGGTTTTTCATACTTTTATACGGCCTTGCTTTCACATTTTTGCTACAGGGGAAAGTATATCATACAGCGCATATTTTACAAGCGGATATTGTTCACTGCGGATGCGGGGAGCGCCTTTAAAAAGCGGACTACGCATTGGCGTGAAACAATAGACATATATTAAAAGCAGACTGCCGGACGCGCTTTGAAGCGCATCCGGCAGCCTTTGTCATACGAAAGACTTTTTTACAAGACGCGCTTTATATAAGTGCGTCTGTTTTTTTCAATCCGTTTCGAATATATGAAACGGACGGGGTAAACTAAAAGAAATTAGACCGATTTTTCAAAAAACAGGCTGCTTAAAGGCTGTTCTCGTAAGCTTCGATCATCTTTTTGACCATCTGGCCACCGACAGAACCGGCCTGCTTGCTTGTGAGGTCGCCGTTATAACCCTGCTTGAGGTTTACGCCGACTTCAGAAGCGGCCTCCATCTTAAACTTATCCATTGCCTCACGGGCGTTAGGATTTACAAGCTTGTTGGAATTGTTTCTTGCCATTTTAAATTCATCTCCTTGAAATCAGGTAAAACGCTTTTGCGTCTTTCGCTAATATCATTACCGAACAGAAAGCTAATATTCGCGGTTTTCAGATAGCAAATCTTTCTATAAAACGATCGTGATGCCCGGATGGATTTGATGTGGCGCGGTGAGCAAAGACGGCACGAATGTGGGAAAAATAACTGAGGTATGCGCGAAAAAAAGAATAAAAAATATAAAAAAGACGTAAAATGCTGCAAAAAACACAAAAAGTTAATTTACAGTTAACGAAAATAGTGTATCATAAGACGTGTTTTCGTAAATCGGTGTGTATAGGTGATAAAACATATGGGAAGAGATATATTCAACACATCCCACTATCTGCTTGGGGTGCGGTTTGACAACTGGCTGCGGTTGCTGTGGGAAAACAGGTTTCGGATATCGCCGCGGGCGATACCGCAGGCGCTGTATATAACGGGCACATCGCTTCTGCTGTTCCCGTTCGCACTGCTTGAAGCCGCAATTTTTGCACTGCCGATAAAGCGCTCGCGCATCAAAAAAGGCCCTGTTTATATTATAGGGCACTGGCGCTCCGGCACGACATATCTGCAAAATCTTATGTCCAAGGACAAAAATTTCGGCTGGTTCGACCCGGTCAGTACGGCGACGTTTTCAAACTGCACTCTGCTTCGTCCGCTGCTCGCCGCCATACAGAAAAGGGCGCTTAAAAAGGCGAGGCCGATGGACAATATGGAGTATAAGCTCGACCTGCCGATGGAGGAGGCGTTCGCGCTTGCGACCATCTCTCCGCTTGTCATAATACAGATGATATCGTTTCCGCAGAATTTTAAAAAATACCTCGGCACCGCGTTTTTAGACGATCTTACGCCGTCCGAAAAACGCGAGTGGTACAGCTCCTACGACTATATACTGCGGAAGCTCACCTATATAAATAAAGGTAAGCCGCTGCTTTTAAAAAGCCCCGACAACACCTGCCGCGTAAGGGAGATAAAACAGAGATACCCGAACGCGAAATTCGTGAACATATACAGAGAGCCGTATACTGTCGTGATGTCGACGATAAATATGTTTATCAAACAGATGGATCTGCTCGCGCTTCAGGAGCGGCCCGAGAGGTTTGAAGAGCTCATCGAGGACACGATTGTGGACGAGTTCGAGCGCATGTACAGGGAGCTTTTCGAGACGCAAAAGACACTCGGCAAAGACGATTTTGTCGACGTCTGCTACGAGACGTTTGCCGCCGATCCGGAAAAGGAGCTTGAACGCATATACGGCGAGCTCGGCCTTCCAGATTTCGATGCGGCGCGGATCGAGATGGAAAAGCACATAGAGAGTCAGAAGGACTATAAGAAAAACAGATTTACGCTGTCGGACAGGCTGAGGCGGAAAATAAACGCCCGGCTCGGCTTTTACTTTGAACATTACGGATATGCGATGGAGGAATAGGGTATGGATCATTTGGATGAACTTGAGAGCAAGAGCGTGCATATACTGCGCGAAGCGTACGCCGCGTTTGAAAACCTGTGTATGCTGTGGTCGATAGGCAAAGACTCTACGGTACTGCTGTGGCTGGCGAGAAAGGCGTTTTACGGGCACATCCCGTTCCCGCTCGTACATATCGACACGCACTATAAAATACCTGAGATGATAGAGTACCGCGACAGGCTTGCAAAAGAGTACGGGCTGTACATGATATACGGCGAGAACAAAGAGGCGCTCGACAATAAGCAGACATACCCAGACGGGGCGGTGTCGCGCGTGGAGTGCTGCCGCAAGCTGAAGACAGAGGCGCTGACTAATACGTTAAACGGCACATGGCCGAGATACAGGATGAACCTTGAGACGGGCGAGTACGAGATCGACAAAAACACCGCTATGTACACGGGCGTTATCGTCGGCGCGCGCGCCGACGAGGAGGGAAGCCGGTCAAAGGAGCGGTATTTCTCTCCGCGCGACAAAAACAACGACTGGGATCTCGACGATCAGCCGCCGGAGTTCTGGAATCAGTTCAAGACGGACTTTGCACCCAAAACGCATGTCAGAATCCACCCGCTTCTTGACTGGACAGAACTGAACGTTTGGGAGTATATTGAGAGGGAGAAGATACCGACCGTATCCCTATACTACAACCAGGGCGACGGGACGCGGTATAGAAGCCTCGGCTGCGCGCCGTGTACGAAACCGATAAAATCGAACTCGCGCACGCCGGCGGAGATAATAGAGGAGCTGAAAACGGGGGCGCTCTCCAATATAGCCGAGCGCAGCGGCCGCGCGCAGGATGCGGAGGACGGAGGAGGCCTCGAGACGCTGCGCCGCGACGGGTATATGTAATAAAGCGCGCCTCTATGCGCGTATCATCCCCGCGCCCGCGATATGGAAACGGTAAAATTCGGAGAAATTTCGCGCAAATAAAGAGAAAACTGGAGGGGTTTTCAAAATGAAGACCAGAAAAACTTATTACACGACCTTAAAAAATCCGTTCATGTGGCTTTCGGTCGCGCTTGTCGTGTCCTCGTGCGTATGGGGGATCATGTACGGCAGCGCGCGGTACGGCGGAGCGTGGCTCGGAATTGTCCTGCCCGCGGCAGCGGCGCTTTGGTACGCGCTCGACCTGATCCTGGGCGGCAGGATGCACATGTACAAGATCGCGCTGCCGGCCGGACTGTTTCTCGTCGTTCTTGCCATGAGAATGATGATAAATGAGCGCAGCTATCCCGTCGGCTATGTGTCTATGTACCTTATGATCGCGCTGGTGTTCGGCTGGACAATATCGGGACGCGGCTTTTCCAGGAGATGGCTCGTCGCGCTGTTTGCGATACCGCTTGCCGCTTTGGTCTGCGAGATGAAGCTGGCAAACCGGGATTTGACCGTCGTATTGCCGGAAGTGCTGTTCTTCTCAGGCATGATGGCGCTTGTATGTTCGCTTCACCGCCGTCCTGACGACGGGACATATTATCCCACATGGGGAGACCGGCCGGACGGACGAAAAATACGCAGCCTGTCGCCGTATTTTTTGGTGATCCCGTACATAATGAAGACGCGCAATACGTCGCAGAACTTCATTTCCGACTCGATAGAGGCGACTAAGATGGACGCGTATATCCGCAAAAAGCGGAGAGAGGGGCTTGCGGGATTTGGCATAACGCATGTGCTTATTGCGGCGTATGTGCGCACGGTGTCGCAATACCCGGGGCTTAACAGGTTCACAAGCGGGCAGAAAATATTTTCGCGCCCCGATATACAGGTCAATATGGCGATAAAAAAGGAGATGGCCACAGGCTCTCCCGACACGGTCATAAAGATGTTTTTCAAGCAGACCGACACGGCGCAGGATGTGTACAAAGAGGTAAACACGAAATTCGCGGAGGCGAAAAAGCCGACTCTCGACAGCTCGTTTGACAATACGGCAAGGATACTTACATACATACCGGGGCTGCTGCTTCGGTTTACGGTCGCGTTTTTGCAGTTTCTCGACTATTTCGGCCTTTTGCCGAATTGGCTTATGCACATAAGCCCGTTCCATGGGTCGATGTTCATAACGTCGATGGCGTCGCTCGGCATACCGCCGATATATCACCATCTGTACGATTTCGGCAACGTGCCGATATTCGTGGCGTTCGGCATAAAGAGAAGGGTAAATGAAGTGGTTGACGATGGGAAGGTCGTAAGACGCCAGTACGTTGACTACACAGTCGTAACCGACGAGAGGATATGCGACGGATTTTACTACGCGACCGCAATGAAATACATGAAGAAAATAATGGCGAATCCGGAATGCCTGGATACGCCGCCCGAAGAGGTAGTACAGGATATATACTGAGGAAAGATACAATGCAGGAGAGTATGAACATAGTGACCGTCGGTCATGTCGACCACGGTAAAAGCACGGTAATAGGAAGGCTTTTAGCGGACGCCGACGCCCTGCCGGACGGAAAGCTCGAGATGGTGCGCGAAAACTGCCGCCGCAACTCAAAGCCGTTTGAGTACGCGTTTCTGCTCGACGCGCTTAAAAAAGAGCAGGCGCAGGGCATCACGATAGACACGGCTCGGTGCTTTTTCGGCACCGAAAAGAGGCAGTATATACTGATTGACGCGCCGGGGCATATAGAGTTTCTCAAAAACATGGTAACGGGCGCGTCGCGCGCCGAGGCGGCCCTGCTTGTTATCGACGCGGCGCGCGGAGTCGAGGAAAACACGCGCCGTCACGGATATTTCCTCGCGATGCTCGGCATACGCCAGGTGGCCGTACTTGTAAACAAAATGGACCTCGTCGGATATTCCGAGACGGTTTTTGAGGATATAAAGCGCGAATACGCCGATTTTCTCGGCAAAATAGATATAAAACCGGAGATATTCATCCCCGTAAGCGGAAGCTGCGGCGACAATATAGCGCGCCGCTCCGAAAACATGCCGTGGTATCAGGGCAGGACGGTGCTTGAGCAGCTCGACGCGTTCCACGCAAAGCCGTCGGCAGAAAATCTGCCGCTCAGGATGCCGGTGCAGGGCGTTTACAAGTTCACGGGCGGCGGTGACAGCCGCCGGATAATCGCCGGGACTGTCGAGTCGGGTTTTGTGTCCGCGGGCGACGAAGTGGTGCTTCTGCCGTCCGGCAAAAAGACGACGGTCAAAACGCTCGAGGTTTTCAACGCGCCGACGCCGGAGAGATTTTCTGCCGGTCAGGCGGCGGGCTTTACGATGGAGCGGCAGATATTTACGGAGCGCGGAGAGATAGTCTGCAAGGCGGGCGAAAAGCTGCCGCAGGTGGGAGTCCGCCTGCGCGCTAATGTGTTCTGGCTAGGAAAAGACCCGCTCACGCGCGGCAAAACATATCATTTAAAATCGGGCACGGCGAAGGTCGAGATGCGCATCGAGACGGTGGAAAAAGTCGTGAACGCGTCGGATCTGTCGTATCTCACAAGGCAGCATGTAGAGAAAAACGAGGTCGCCGAGTGTATAATAACGCTCGATAAGCCGATAGCGTTCGACCTCGCCGGCGAGAACGACGCGACGAGCCGTTTCGTTATAGTGGACAATTACGAGATAGCCGGCGGCGGTATCATAACCGAGGCCATGGAGTCGTACGACTACGATACGCGAAACATAAGGTGGTCGGCCGGCGGCATAACGAAAGAGGAGCGCCGTAAGCTCCTTGGGCGCGGCATGGTCGTATGGATGACGGGGCTTTCGGGCTCCGGTAAGACGACGATAGCGCAGGAAGCCGAAAAAATGCTCATAAAAGCCGGTGTTCCGGCGTATATCCTCGACGGCGACAAGCTCAGAAAAGGATTAAACTCCGACCTTGGCTTTTCCGAGGACGACAGGAGGGAGAACATACGCCGCACGGCGGAGGCCGCAAAACTGTTTGCCGATATGGGGGCTGTGACGATAGTCACGCTCATATCGCCGTTTGAGGAGAGCCGCCGTCAGGCGAGGGAGATAATCGGCGGCGCGTTTTCAGAGGTGTATGTAAAGGCGAGCGTTGAGACGTGCGCCTCACGCGACCCGAAAAATCTCTACAAAAAGGCATACGCCGGCGAGATAAAGAATTTCACGGGCATAGATTCGCCGTACGAGATCCCGGAAAATCCCGATATAGTGCTGGACACCGAGAAGTGGAGCGAGATCGAATGCGTCGAGCTTCTGCTCGGGGAAATCGCGGTAAAGGCCGAGACGCTGTACGAGGACGAATAAGCGCCGTGTACAGCGCGCCGCGAGACGGGTATATCCCAGACAGCGCGGGAAAATAAACCTAAAAGGAAAAGTGCCGCCGTATGCTAAAAACATACGGCGGTACTTTTTAGTCGGTATATAAATTTTTACCTAATCACCCTTTTTCGCTCTTCGATCGTCTATCTCTGCGCGAACGAGGTAAAATATCCCTATCGCAAAGCATATTATGCACACCATCGTAAGCGGCTGGCCAACTTCACGTACGGCTTCAGAAAAGAACATGCCTTCCCACGCGTTATTGCGTTGTATAAAATACATCATTCGTACGATATATCTGACCGCAAATAAAATAACGGAGCAGAGGCAGAATATCGCCCCCGTAACGCGTTTTCCCATAGCTTATCCTCCTTATTATTTATAAATGAGCTCGAACAGGCCGTCGCATTTCCCATTGGCCAGCTTCTTCGGCGACGCGCCCCACACCTCTCCGAGATGTATCTCGTCGTACACGAGCGACGCGACATAGACATAGTACAGATCGCCGACCGTATAGTTCATATACGGCGTAAAGCGTATGTAGCCGATATATCCGGCAGGAATCTCAAATCTGTAGTCGCATGACGTCCCCAAATCCACATATATATTCCATGGAAACGACGCTCCGCGTTGTATCCGCTCTTTCATCGCCGCGCTAAGCCACGTTTCGCCGCCGAAGTCGTGCTCTAAACTCACCGAATCCCATCCGAGTATTGCCGCAGGGCCTTTTATATCGGCCGTAAGTTTCATTGGAGTGCCTACCCCGACATACGAACTTGTCTCGCGGTAATCATAATACCACGAGCTTGCGGACATCGGCATCGTGAGATAGTCCGCAGAGCCGCCGGATTCCGGCAAAGCAGAAGCCGCAATCGAATTTTTAATATCCAAATACTCGTCGAGCGGAATTTCCACAAGCTCGCCCGCTTCGTTGTAGCCGAACGCCTTTGCGATCTTTTCGCCGGACACGCTGTTTAACAGGTATTCCTCGCCCGAGTCGAATGTTTCGAGAGACCAGACGCCCTCGTCGTCTGTCTCCGCGCTTTCATAGCCTGATGCGGAAGAGCAGCAAAGCGCCAGCGATGCGATAATTATTATCGTAATAAATTTTTTCACCGGCTCACTCCCTTTCGTAACAGAGCGTTTCGGATTTTTACACTAATCTTGAAAAATAAACGCGCATGAGCCGACCCATCAAGCGGGAAAGCTCATGCGCTTTCGATTACGATTTTAAGGCGTGACCGCCAAACCTGCCGGCCGCACCAAAAGCGCATACGGGCAAAACCGCGCTGCCTTAAAAAATTGCGGCGCATAACGATACCTCCTTTCGCTGTATTCCGTCAACGTATATTTTGTAAACTGATGATATCACAACTGTAAACAAATGTCAATATAAATTTTAAATCTTTTGTTAAATTTGTAAAATATACGAAAAAGCGCCGTCGTGGGTACTCGACTCACGGCGGCATGACGCATTTTTGACATGGTTTTGCCGCCGTATGCGTTTAAGCATACGGCGGCTTCTTTTTTATTTTCTCTCGTCTTTCGGCAGCCCGTAGTATTCGAGGACAAAATCCCAGAAGTCTATAGCGCTCTCGCTTAACAGATTTTTCTTCTTGCGCATGAATATGATGTCGCGCTCTTTCTGCGCGCCTTTTATCTCGAATGCGCAAAGCCCCGGGCAGAGTTTTTTGGCGTCCTCGATGCACGCCTCCGGCAGGAGCGCAACGCCGATGCCGGCCTCCAGCGCGTGACACCGCACGACGAAGTCGTCGGTCTGGAAATACGTTTTCGGAACAAAACCGAACTTCTGCGACGGGTGCGTCATCATGCCGGTGAATATGGTGTCGTTTCGTTTCATGCCGACAAAGCGCGACTCCTTAAACATATCGACATCGATATCGTCTCCCTGACTGCATGCCTCCTCATAGAGTGGGTGGCGCGGAGCTATCACAAGAAACATCTTTTCGCGGAACAGCGTCTGCGACACCCAAAACTGCTCGTTAGACTCTTTTATGGCGTCGACCGCCGCGTTTGCGGAGGTCAGCATAAAGTCAAACGACGGGTCTGACGGGTTGGACGAATCGTGCGTGTACTGCATGATATTGATGTTGACGTACGGGTTTAATGCCGTATACTCGTTTATACATGGCAGCAGTATCGACGCGTACGACCAGCACGAGATCGATATGCTGCCGGATATCTCATATTTAGTCTGCTTTACCGATATTATGCCGGAGTTTAAATACTCCAGAGCTTTCTCTGCGTAGTCGCGGAAACGGGCTCCGTTCTCATTCAGCTTTATGCCGTTTCCTATCCTGTCAAAAAGCTCGACGCCGAGCTCCTGTTCTATTGCCGAGAGACTTTTTGAGAGCGTCGGCTGTGACACATTTAAGAAATCGGCCGTCTGCGAGACGTGTTCAAAACGCGCCAAATGAAGGAAATATTCTATCTGCTTCAGGTTCATTATGCGTACTCCTTTTCGTGGTTTGGCTGGATTATTCTGTTATGGCTATTGTACCATAAACAACGCAATATTGTATATTTTCTGTTAAAAAGTATTATTAAAATGTAAAGCGCTTGCAGGGCATATCGGGGAATAAGGCGCAGTAGAGGGAAGCTGTTGTGCTTTGACCTCCGATATGCCAACAATTTTATTTTGTTTAGAAGGAGAATCATGCAATGAAGAAAATACTGACGTTATTGCTCGCTGTAGTACTGACTCTTTCACTTTTTGCGGGCTGCGGCGGTGAGACGGGCACGTCCGGCTCATCCGGTTACAGCGGCTCGGCATCAAACGGTGAAGCACGTACCGATATCAATATAGCAATTGCCGCGGATCCGGGCACGTTCAACCCGTATCAGTTCGGCGGGCCGGATTACAGCAAAATATGTAAATCCATTTACCAGACTCTTGCGTTTTTGACGCTTGAAAAAGAGTTTGAGCCTATCATAGCCGAGAGCTGGGAGCAGATAGACAATCTTACATATACCGTAAAGCTCAAAGAGAACGTATACGACAGCGAAAACAACCATATAGACGCAAACGACGTATATTACTCATGCCAGCAGCATATGAACAGTGCTCAGGCGTCGGCTTGGAAATACTCCGACGACGAAAACCCTGTTGAAGTCACCGGGAATTACGAGCTCACCTTCCATTTCAAGCAGGAGACCTGCACGGCATTTACCTCCCTTCTGACCGGCGTTATGATAGTCGACTCAGAGGCGCACGCGGCAGACTCCGAGGGCTATACGAACAACCCCATAGGCACGGGCCCGTACAAGCTTGAAGACTGGGTCGTCGGCAGCGAGGTAACGCTCGTAAAGAACGAAAACTACTGGGATGACAACCCGTACAAGTACTTTGTACAGAACATGGATACTATCAGATATAAGGTCATAGCCGAGTCGGCGCAGCGCGCCATCGAGCTTGAGATCGGCGGCGTCGACCTGATTTATGACCCGCAGGCTTCCGATCTTAACCGTTTTGAAGATATGGACGGATACGTTGCCGGGGCAGTGGATATCAGCAAGTGCCTGAATATCTACTTCAACTGTACGGAAAACTCCGTCATGCAGGATAAACGTCTCCGCCAGGCAGTGGCGTATGCCGTTGATACACAGGCACTGGCAATTTCCGCATGTGAAAATCTCGGTACGCCGGCGGCGTCCATCGCGCACCCGATAAGTATGGAGTGGAGAGACGAGTACGAGGGGACAACGATTTACCCGCTTGACGTGGACAAGGCGCAGGAGCTTATAGACGAGTTAAAAGCCGAGGGCATTGATCCGAGTTTTACGATACTGACGGACGAGAACACAACAAAGCGAAACACCGCAACCGTTATTCAGCAGGCGATGAAGCAGCTTGGTGTTGATGTTGAAGTTTCATCGCTCGAGGCGGCGACATTCCAGGCGACGTATGCCGATATGACCGCGTGGGATACTTATATCGGCTTCGGCGGCAGCAGCGCGCTTTACACTCTGTCCACGCTTACGACTCAGATCGACAGAACGGGATATCCGAGTCCGTCCGAGCTTAGAGATGCCATCGATCTTGCGTTTACAGAGTATGTGCCGGAAAATTCCGACGAGGCAGTAGCTCTCTGGGACGAGGAGATACCGATCCTCAACCTCTGCTATGTAAAGAATGTCTACGCCTATAAGGAAGGCCTTAAAGGTGCGGAGGAGCTCGACTTCTCCGGCATGATCCACCCGGGCGCGTGCTCTTGGGAATAATTTCCGAGATATCGCAGCCGCGAGGTGCGGTGCATAGTTGAAAGAGACGAGACCCTGTGCACAGCGCAAACGGCATAACGCGCGGCAAAATCATAATATTTACTTTAAAGTCTTGCACGGATTTAAAACGAGGAATTTTGACCTCGCCTCGGATGTGTGATACCGAAACCGGCATCAAGACGCCCGGACACGATGTGTTTGGGCGTCTTGGCCGTTATAGAGGGGAGACATTGCCGGAATTACCGGCCGGACATGTGTTATTGGCGCAGCTATTTTCTGCGCACCGACGAAGAGAGTATCGGGACAGCCTATAGGATTTTATACGCAGGCGATATACGGCTTATAGGAAAAGACGCCGCGGCGTCTGGAATATCCTGGTGCAAGGCCGAATGGCCGTATTGTGCCAAAGCGGCGCGCATGATATAATCTAAAGCGTACGGCAATGTAGGAGACAGGCAAATGCGCCTTATGGTTGCGATGATTATGGAGGAAATACGATGAAACACAAGGTGAAAGTTACGGTTATCGACAAAAAATTGTACCCGGAATTACAGAACGAGTACTGTGCAAATCCAAATGCCGGCGCATGCTCATGCTACAATGTGGGCGACGAGTTTGTTTTCGAGAGGGCCGACGGCAAAGATCATTTCTTTTACATGGGACTCGGTACGCTGACAAAAACGGACGCAGACCCGGATACTGTTGCCGGCGGGCCGAAAAGACCGCACTGCTCGGAGGCGTGGGACGCGATAGCGCGGTATATCTATACGGGCCTTCAGGGCGGCTCGATCATGCGAGGATGGATGAAAGAGGAAAACACGATGATCGCCTGTTGTTCCGACGGAACACGGCCGGTGATATTCAAGATCGAGCGCATCGACGAGGAATAATACACCGTCAAAATGCGGACGAGGAAAAACAGAGGGGCTTAAGACGAGACGGGGCTAAAACCCGTCCGGCGAGAGACTGTTTGGGGGGTCTGTAATGGTCGTACTTATAACGGGCGCTTCTCATACGGGAAAGACGCTTTTAGCGCAGAAGCTTTTGGAGAGGTACGGGTATCCGTATCTCTCGCTTGATCTTTTGAAAATGGGACTTATTCGCAGCGGAAATACGGCGCTCACGCCGGAGGACGACGATGAACTTACGGCGTTTCTGTGGCCGATCGTCCGCGAGATCATAAAGACGGCAGTCGAAAACGGACAGAACCTTGTCATCGAGGGATGTTACATCCCTTTTAGATGGAGAGATGACTTTGACGAAGAGTATCTGCGCGAAATTCGCTTTTACTGCCTTGTTATGAGCAGAAGCTATATTGAGCAGCATTTTGACGATATAAAAAAATACGCGGACACGATAGAGCTCAGGCTTGATGACTCGTACTGCACGATGGCATCGGTACTTGCGGACAACGCGCATTATCTTGAGATGTGCAGAAAGCACGGACTTGATTACATTTTGATCGACGGCCGTTACCGGATTAATATAGACTTATAAAAACAAAACTTGGGCGGAATTTAGCTAAACGACAGCGGAAAAGCCCGGGAGGTGAAATATGAATACGCCGGTTCTTGAAACTGAGAGACTTATTCTGAGGAGCTTCACCGAAAATGATATGGATGCCATATTTGAGCTTTTCGGCGACGAAGAGATGAACACGTTTTTGCCGTGGTTTCCGCTGAAAACAGTGGCGGAGGCGATGGTTTTCTATGAAAGCCGCTTTAAGGGCCAATACGGCAAAAAGTGCGCGTACAGCTACGCAATATGCCTTAAAAATGATGACTATCCTATCGGATATATAAACATCGGCCCAGACGACAGCCGCGATCTCGGATATGGGCTCGCCGGGAGATTCCGGCATAAGGGAATCGCTACAGAGGCGGGCAAAGCCGTTGTTGAACGCTTAAAAAAAGACGGAGTTTCGTATATTACGGCTACGCACGATATAAAAAACCCGAAAAGCGGCGAGGTGATGAAGCGGCTGGGCATGGATTAAAAGTATTCATACGAGGAACGATGGCAGCCGAAAAATTTTTTAGTCACATTTAGAATGTACCAGCTAAACCTTGACGGGAACAGCGGCAGAGTTTACAAAAAATACTGGGACGACTCCGCGGTCCGTTTTATAGAACGAGATATATAAGATCTGACCTGTTGAGCGGATGGCAGCACAGCTTTATACGGAAAAAGCGCCCCGGCAAAACGCATATCGCGTTTTGCCGGGGCTTTTATCTAAATACCGGCCGATAAGCAAGCCTTTTAATTGGAGGAAGAAGGCCTCTTAATCCTCACCGAGGAATTCATCCTGGAGAGCATCATAGCCATGCTCGCCGGTGCGGATCTTGACGACGTCTTCTACATCATAGATGAAGATCTTGCCGTCGCCGTAGTTGCCGGTATAAAGCGTATCCTGAACAGTCTTGACCATGATGTCAACCGGTATCTTGGAGATAACGATATCGATCTGGACCTTGGGCAGCAGGCGTGAGACGACCGGGCTTCCTCTGAAGTAGAGGTCGTGCCCCTTCTGCGCGCCGTAGCCAAACACGTTCGTTACCGTTATGCCGGTGACACCGAGCTTATCAAGCGATTCCTGTAACTGTGAGAATCTGTTCTGGTTCGTAAGTATCGTGACCTTTGTAAGCTTTGCGCCCTTGGTCTCGTGATGCTCGACAGGCACTGCCTTTTCAACACTGACAGCGGGAGCAGCTGCCGGAGCGGCGCTGACTGTGACAGGCTCGTCGTCGTCAACAATGGCTTCTGCGACAAGAGCGAAGTCGGGATATGCGATGTTGCCGTGCTCGCCGATGTCAAGACCCTGAATCTCCTCTTCACGCGATACGCGGATGCCCATCGTCTTCTTGAGTATGAGCCATACAAGCGCGGAAGATACGAACGAGAAAGCGCCGATAGCAACGATGCCTATGAGCTGCTTGCCGAGAAGGTCAAAGCCGCCGCCGAAGAACAGGCCGTTCGTCGCCGAGAGGGAGGTTACGCCCTCTTCCGCGAAGAGACCTACGCAGATCGTACCGAATACGCCGCAGCCGAGATGGACGGAGGTCGCGCCGACCGGGTCGTCTATCTTCATCTTATCAAAGAACGAGACGGCAAATACTACGAGCACGCCTGCGATAGCGCCGATGATGATCGAGGATTCGATCGAGATGTACGCACAGCTGCCGGTTACGCCGACAAGACCTGCTAGACAGCCGTTGATCGTCATGCCGAGATCAGGCTTCTTCAAGACTATCCACGACGTTATTGTGGACGTGAGCACGGCCGTTATAGCACCGGTATTCGTCGTCATAAGTATATGGAAAACGTCGGATGGGTTCTGGAAGCTCATCGTAGAGCCGGGGTTGAAGCCAAACCAGCCGAGCCAGAGGACGAAAAGGCCGATGACTGCCAGCGACATATTGTGACCCGGGATAGCCTGCGGAGTACCGTCCTTAGCGTACTTGCCGATACGTGGACCGAGAAGCCATGCACCTGCAAGTGCCGCCCAGCCGCCGAGAGAGTGAACGACAGAGTCGCCGGCGAAGTCCATAAAGCCCATGTCAGCGAGCCAGCCGCCGCCCCATACCCAGTGACCTACTATCGGGTAAATGACAAGCGTCAGAATAAATGAGAAAATGATGAATGTGACGTACTTTACACGCTCGGCAACAGCGCCGGAGACGATGGTCGCCGCGGTGCCGCAGAAAACAAGCTGGAAGAAAAACTTGCCCCAGAACGGTACGCTGCTGGTGAGCGTTTCGTCGTAGAACGACAGATCCTGATTACCGAGTATGAACAGATGCTCGGTTCCAACGAACGGATTATCGCCGCCGAACATGAGCCCCCATCCCAGAAGCATATAGCCCAGGGAGGATACCGCGAAAACGATAAAGTTTTTCGACAGTATGTTGACCGTGTTCTTTGACCGCGCAAATCCTGATTCGACGCTGGCAAAGCCAAGGTTCATGAAGAACACGAGGATCGCCGCGAGGAATACCCACAACGTGTCAATCAATGAAAATTCCAAAATAAACACACCCCTCTTAACAGAGAATAGAAATAGAAAAAGGACAGAGACGTCTTCTTCCAAGACGCCTTTGTCCTTATGTGCGGCACTATATCACTCGGTTAAGATCGTGTCAATGATCGTTTTGAAACAAAAATTTTGCAAGATTATATTTTAAAAAGTGCAAAATGACGATTTTAGAGACAATCGGTATCAGAATTAAAACGGCCTG
>CALXCR010000136.1 GCA_944386855.1 uncultured Oscillospiraceae bacterium | reverse complement strand
CGATGCCGGCAAAACCATTGTCATCGCAAGCCACGATATGGAGTTCTGCGCCTGTTGTGCCGACGAAGTCGCAATGCTTTTCGACGGGGCGATAGTCTCATACGGCACACCCGAAGAATTTTTCTCGCAAAACAGCTTTTACACAACGGCTGCGGCAAAAATGGCGCGCGGTGTATGTCCGAGAGCTGTCACCGAGGACGATATCGTAGCTATATGCGGGGGAATCCCCCTTCCGGACGGCGGTCCGCGCGGCACGGACACACAAAGCGAAACTCCCGTTTGCTACACCGTCGATTTTAATACGCCGGGGACGGATTGCGTGCCGCCGTCAGGCTTGGCCGACAGCGGTGCAAACGCAGGCTACGCGCAAAACCGGCACGCAGGCGGTCTTAAATCAGGCAATGCGGCACACGCCGCGTCAAATCCGTCGGAAAGCACTCCGCACGCCGCGGGAAAACACAGAGTCATACCGCTCCTCGCGCTGTTGTTTATAGTACCGCTCACCGTGTATTTCGGACTGCGGTTTTTCGGCGCGCGGCGGTATCTGCTCATAAGTCTGCTCGTCATGGCGGAGATCGCCATACCGTTTGCCGCATCGTTTGAAACGCGCCGTCCGCGCGCGCGGGAGCTTGTCCTGATAGCGTCGCTCTGTGCGATAGCCATAGCCGGACGCGCGGCGTTTTCGATGCTTCCGCAGTTTAAGCCGGTGCTCGCCATCGTCATAATATCGGGCGCCGCACTCGGGGCAGAGGCCGGCGCGTTTATCGGCGCCGTGACGATGCTCGTCTCGAATATACTCTTTTCCCAGGGCAGCTGGACTCCGTGGCAAATGCTCGCCGCCGGAGTTGTCGGTGCGGCCGCGGGGCTTATTTTCTACCGCCGCACCGTCAAAAGCCGTGCCGCATTATGCGTGTTCGGTGTTTTTGCCGCTGTCGTAATATACGGCGGCATAATGAACCCCGCCTCGCTTTTTATGGTGCAGGACGTCATAACGCGCGAGATGCTCGCCGCGGCGTATATATCGGGGCTTCCGATGGATATGCTGCATGCGTTTGCGACGGCGCTGTTTCTGTTTGTCCTCGCGCGCCCTATGATTGAGAAAATAGACAGGATAAAGGTAAAATACGGCGTTGTCTTCGCCTGATACGCCGTGTTTTCATCATTTTACGATAAAGCGCCGTCCCGAGCGCCGTAATATTTGTTAAATTCCGTTATTGACGCGGGAGTTTCCGCGGTATATAATGTGCGTGAAAATGGTTTTTATGACCGTGATTTGGGAGATATTATTATGACTAACCACTCTTTTGCAGCTGAATACTTTTACTTTAGCTTTATCTGCTTTTGGGATAAGGCTTATTTGAGTTTGACTGCAAAAGAACAGGAGCTTTCGATCTGACAGCTCGCCCAACAAGATGACGGCACAGGGATCTGCAGTGGAACTCATTGCAGGTCCTTTATTTATGCCGTTGTAAAAGTTTTGCGGAAAAGAGGTAGATGTATGACTATTGGTATCGTCGGACTTGGACTTATCGGCGGGAGCGCCGCAAAGGCGATAAAAAAATATACCGAACACACCGTTTTTGGCTACGACCTGTCGCCCTCCGTCGTCGAAAGCGCAGTGCGCTGCGGCGCGATAGACAAGAAGCTTTCAAAAGATGAGCTCTGCCTTTGTGATATGACAATAATAGCACTCTACCCCGGCGTCGCTATCGAATATATAACGGAAAATCAGGCCCTGTTTAAAAAAGGTTCTATTGTCACGGACTGCTGCGGCGTAAAGCGGCAGGTGTGCGCCGTGGCCGAGCCCATCGCCGGAGAAAATGGGTTTTACTTTGTCGGCGGACATCCCATGGCCGGCATAGAACGCAGCGGCTTTGAAAATTCCTTTGCCGATATGTTCAAGAACGCCTCTCTCGTGCTGACGCCGGACGATACGATACCGCAGGCGGTCACGGACACGATAACGGAGCTTGCATATAAAATAGGTTTCGGCAGGATACAGCTTTCAACACCGTACCGCCACGATCAGATGATCGCGTACACGTCGCAGCTCGCGCACGTCGTTTCATGCGCATACGTCACAAGCCCGCTGGCCGAGAGTTTCAGGGGCTATTCCGCCGGGAGCTTTCAGGATATGACGCGCGTGGCTAAACTAAACGAGACCATGTGGACGGAGCTTTTTATCGAAAACGGCGACGAGCTGTGTACCGAGATCGATACGCTCGCAGAAAGGCTGCTTACGCTGTCGTCCGCTATAAAACGGCAGGCTTGGGATGAGCTTCACGAGCTTCTAAAAAGATCGCGCGAAACCAAAGAGTATATAGACGGAGAAAGGGATGATATTTGATATGGATATAGTAATACATCCTTCCTCTCTCTCCGGCAGTATAGAGGCTATACCATCTAAATCGTACGCGCACAGGCTTTTGATATGCGCGGCTATGGCGGATAGACCCTCGTTTATCGCGCTTTGCGGCACAAACGACGATATAGACGCGACGGCGCGCTGTCTTAAGGCGCTCGGCGCGGATATTGTATACAAAGACGGCGGGCTTCATGTGACCCCGATTTCAGGCCGTCCGAAACATGCCGTATTAGACTGCGGGGAATCCGGCTCCACGCTCCGATTTCTGCTGCCCGTGGCGGCGGCGCTCGGTATAAAAAGCAGGTTTATCGGTAGAGGCAGGCTTCCCTACCGCCCGCTCGAGCCGCTTATATCAAGACTCCGCGAGCACGGATGCACCTTATCTGACGAGCATCTCCCCATCACCGTATCGGGAAAACTCACAGGCGGCGTTTACGAGCTGCCCGGCAATATCAGCTCTCAGTATATAACGGGACTTCTTCTCGCGCTTCCGGCCTCCGGCGGCGGTGAGATCCGTATAATGACAGAGCTTCAGTCTATCAGATATGTCGAAATGACTATCGGCGTCATGAAGCAGTTTGGCATAGATGTGGTGCAAAACGGCAGCGTATACTCCGTCCCTGCCGGTGTCTACCGCTCTCCGGGAGTTGTAAAAGTCCCCGGAGACTGGTCAAATGCCGCCGTGTGGCTGTGCGTCGGCGCGCTGTCCGGCAGAATATCGGTTTCGGGACTGTCGCTTGACGACGCACAGGGCGACTCCGCTGTAGTCGACATACTGCGCAAATTCGGTGCCGACGTCGCAATCGACGGCGATATCGTTACAGTTCAGAAAGCGCCGCTTGCCGGTATAACGGTCGACGCCGGCAATATCCCCGATATCATCCCGCCGGTCGCGTTTGTCGCGGCAAACGCCTGCGGTTACACAAACATAATCAACGCGGGCCGGCTGCGCCTTAAAGAGAGCGACCGCTTGTCTGCACTGGCGCATAATCTCGAGGCTTTAGGCTGCATCGTCTGGGAGACGTCAGACAGCCTGCGCATAATGGGACAGGAAACAACATCCGGCGGAAAACTTAACGGGTACAACGATCACCGCATAGTTATGAGCGCCGTTGTCGGCGGCGTGAATTCCGTTGAAGGCGTCACCGTCTCCGACAGCGAAGCGGTAAATAAATCATATCCTGATTTCTTCACGGATTTCAGGCGGTTAGGAGGCAAGGCAGATGTCAAACAGTCTGGGAAATAAACTCAAAATAACAATATTCGGTCAATCCCACGCCGACGCGATAGGCGTCGTGATAGACGGGTTTCCCGCCGGATTTTGCCCCGATATGGAGCAGATCGCGGCGTTTATGCAGCGGCGCGCGCCGGGACGGAACAGGTTTTCCACCACTCGGAAAGAGGACGATATTCCGAATATCGTATCCGGGATCGTAGACGGCGTCACCTGCGGCGCTCCGATATGCGCCGAGATCGCAAATACAAATCAGCGGTCAAAGGATTACAGCGGCCTTATGCGCACTCCGCGCCCGTCGCACGCCGATTTTACGGCGATACAAAAATTCGGAGGCGCATACGATGTCCGCGGAGGCGGGCAGTTCTCCGGCCGGCTTACAGCCCCTCTGTGCTTTGCCGGCGCGCTCTGTAAGCAGTTTTTGTCCGATCGTGGAGTCCATATCGGCGCTCAGATCCTTGAGATTGCCGGCATACGCGACGTCTCGCTCGATCCCGTACGCGTAACGAGAGAACAGCTTAACGCGGTCGCCGGGAAAAATTTTCCCGTAAACGACGATGAGAAGGGTCTTCTTATGCAGGACGCCATAGAGGCCGCGCGAATGGAGCTCGACTCCGTAGGCGGCATTATACGCTGTTTTGCCGTCGGCGTGCCGGCAGGACTCGGAGATCCGATGTTCGGCGGAGTTGAAAACAGGCTCGCGGCGGCCGTATTCGGCGTCCCGGCCGTGCGCGGAGTGTCGTTCGGACTCGGCTTTGAGGCAGCCCGTTTGCGCGGCTCCGAGCATAACGACCCGCTTGTGACAGACGGCATAAACGTAACGACCGAGACGAACAATCACGGCGGCATCTTAGGCGGCATAACGTCTGGCATGCCCATAGTTATGGATGTCGCGATAAAGCCGACGGCGTCGATATCGCGCGAGCAGAGGACGGTCGACCTTGAGACTATGGAGAACACGACACTCATAATAAAAGGGCGTCACGACCCGTGTATAGTGCCGCGCGCCGTGCCGTGCATAGAGGCTGCCGCCGCTGTAACGCTTATGGATCTAATGCTGTGAAAGGAACTGCCTGAAATGGGACTTGATGAACTTAGAAAAAAAATCGACGATATAGACGATGAAATAGCGGAGCTTTTCTGCCGCAGGATGAAAACTGTCGCCGCCGTCGCCGAATGGAAGAGGCAGAACAACGCCGCCGTATACTCCGGTTCGCGTGAGGACGATATTCTGAGCCGCGTATCCGCCGCATGCGGAGACGAGCTTGCAAGCTACGCAAGAGTGCTGTTTTCCACGATGTTTGAACTCAGCCGCAGCTATCAGGAGTCGGCGCTCCCGCACGAGGGCTCTAAGCTGTTTAAGCTGATCGAGTCCGCCGAGCGCTGCGGCGCGCTGCCGGAAAACGCGTCGGTCGCCTGTCAGGGCACGGAGGGCGCGTATTCGCAGCAGGCGTGCCTGAAGCTGTTCCCGTCACCTGATATCACGTTTTTCCAGAGCTTTGAGGATGTATTCCGGGCCGTCGACAGCGGTGAGTGCCAATACGGCCTTCTGCCGATAGAAAACAGTTCCGCCGGCTCTGTCATATCGGTCTACAACCTCATGAACAGGTATAATTTTTACATCGTGCAGGGCGTCCGGCTGAAGATCGATCACTGTCTGCTCGCGCCGGACGGCGTCGCGCACGGGGATATACGCGAGGTTGTATCGCATGAGCAGGCGCTCGCCCAGTGCAGCGGGTTTTTACGCAAAAACCCGCAGATAAAGGTCACAGTATTTGAAAACACCGCAACGGCAGCAAAGTATGTCGCCGAATCCGGCCGGCGCGACATCGCGGCGATCGCCGCCCCGATATGCTCGCAGCTTTACGGGCTTAACGTCCTTGCGGAAAAGCTCCAGGACTCAGACCACAACTTCACTCGGTTTATATGCATATCCAAAACGCTCGGCATATACCCCGGCGCTAACAAGATTACGTTTATTGCGACTCTGCCGCACAGCCCCGGCGCGCTTTACGGCCTGATATCGAAGTTTGCGCACCGCGGCATAAACATTTCAAAGATAGAGAGCCGCCCGATACCGGGAAAGGACTTTGAATTTATATTTTATTTCGACGTTGAAGCGCCGATAGACGACAAAACAGTTCAGGGAATACTTATACAGCTTGAAAACGAGGGGCGTCTCACGTTCCTCGGCGGATATCCCGAAAAAAGCTGAAATTGCGAGGTGGACACCATGCAGGAAATGCAGGAAATAAGCAGGTTAATAAAGGAAACGGGCAAGATCTACGGATATGACGCCGACGTATACGGTTTTTTGTACCTTGCTGACCACTGCGGCATATCGTTTTCCGGCAAAAAGGTTCTGATCCTCGGCGGCGGCGCGACAGGGCGCACGGCAAAGGCGGCCGCCGAAAAGGGCGGCGCTTCCGCCGTCGTTATAATATCGCGCTCCGGCGAGGATAATTACACCAATTTAGACCGCCATTACGACGCCGATATAATAATCAACACCACCCCCGTCGGTATGTATCCCAAATGCAACGAAGCGCCCGTCGACCTGACGTTTTTTCCGATGGTCACCGGCGTGCTCGACGTTATATACAACCCGCTCAAAACAGCGCTGATACTTCAGGCGGACAGCCTCGGTATCCCCTGCTCCGGCGGCCTGCCGATGCTCGTCGAACACTCCGTCCGCCAAATGTCCGGCGGGAAGGATGCAGACGAGAATATAGAAAAAATATTACAGACGGCTACGGCTGATATAAAAAACATAGTGCTTATCGGTATGCCGGGCAGCGGCAAAACGACCGTCGGTAAGACACTTGCAAAGCTTCTCGGACGTAAATTTATCGACACCGACGAGGAGATAGTGCGCAAATACCATAAGACAATCCCTCAGATATTCGCTGAGGGCGGTGAAGACGAATTCCGTAAAATGGAGATAGGCGTCATCTCCGAGCTCAGCAAAAACACGGGCTGCGTCATCGCAACAGGCGGCGGCTGCGTTTTAAAAGAGGAAAATTTCATACCGCTGCGTCAGAACAGCCTTATCTACTGGCTTCACCGCGACCTCTCGCTTTTGCCTACGGAGGGACGGCCTCTCTCCCAGGCGGGGAAACTCGACGATATGCTGAAAGCCCGCACCCCAGCGTACATGCACTTTGCCGATGTATCGGTAAATAATACGGGCAGCATCGACGACACCGCTCAGAAAATAGCGGAGACGTTTTTGCAGGACAGTTCCGACTATTGACCGTCTGCCCTCGCAGCAAAGCAGCCGTCGTAATATCAGGAGCACAAAATAACCCGTGAGCTCTCAACTAAGAACAAAACGGCGGCCGGTCAGTGACCGGCCGCCGTTTTACTTATTCTCATTTTATCATTCGCCGCTGCAGGTGTCGCCCCAGTAATCTGCGAGTTCTTCCTCAGTATACTCGATCGTATAATCGGGGACATACTCTTTTTTATCCTGCTCTTCGGCTTTTACTTCTTCTGTTTTTTTATCCTGCTCGCACATATGTGATCCCTCCGATAAGCTGATTTGCCGGCTATCCGACAAAATATATTATACCAACCTGCGCCCGCTGTGTCAAAGCCCGCGGTTTTACATCTCTGGTTTTTCCGCCCGACAGACCAGAAGATATCAGAGCGGCAAATTTTTAAAATGGCCTCTTTTATCCACTACAACTTTATATCCGTCATTCAGCACTTTGCGCGTCCCGCCGTCTAAAGGCATTTTGATCCACGATGGTCCGACGAGTCCGAATTCCACTTCCAATCCGTTTTCATACCAAACCCGTATCGAGATGCAAGCGCCGTAATACTCAATCTGCATATTCTTAACGATTCCGAACTCCTTAACGAAATCAGGAGTTTCAACCATTTTATTTTTTGCATTGGTAATAATGCAAAGATCCAAATCCGATGTCTCTTTATTTGTTCCTCTGGCATAGAAGCCGACAATAATGACGCTTTCAATTTCCGCATGATTTATTGTAAAAATCCTGAGTTGATCTATAAATTCTTTAACCATAATTTTATGCCCCAAGAGTTGATAAAGCCCTCAATCCGAATCTGTCCTATATCTGCGCCGCTTATAAAACAGGACGGCGCGACATATGTCCGCCGTCCTGTTTGTATCGTAGATCCCCTGCTCATACCGCGCGTAATACCCGCCGATATGTAACGACAATCTTATTCCACGTTATGAGCCGCAAAGTATGCTTTCGCGTCATCTATGCAGCGCTTTGCATGACCCGCCTGGCCAAGCTCCTCGATTCTCTTAAAGTTCGGAAGCTCGATAGAGAGCGGGAGATTCGGAAGAGCCGCTACCATGGAAGCGATATCCATTACGCCCTCGCCCGGATAGAAACGGGCTTCTCTAGCGGTGTAGAGCATAAGCTCGTCGTTTATGTCCGCAAGTACGGGATCGCCATCAGGACCTGCGGGGCCGTCGCAGAGGTGGATGAAGTTGAAATACTTTTTATCGGTACGGGCGAGCTCTTCGCCGGTAACGCCGGCTCTGCCCGCGTGGAGTGTGTCGACCATTATGTAGAGGTTATCGGCCTTTACGAGGTCTACAAGCGTGATCGCCTCTTGGAGGTTTCTGACACCCGCCCAAGGGAGGAATTCGATGTTGTATTTGAGGCCGTATTTTTTCGCCATTTCGGCTACCTTGCCGACCTGCTCTACATAATACGCTCTGTCTCTCGTCCAGACGCTGCCTAGAACGTCTGTTCCGCCGAGCTCTGCCGCCTTTTCAAAAGCCGGCTCGTACTCGTTGATGTCGAGATCAGGGCGTATACGCGCAAGCTCGATATCCATAAGCGGCATATCATACTCTTTCAGCGCATTTTTCGTCGCCTCAAACAGTCCCTTGTCCTTGTGGAGCAAAAATTCCGGCTCACCGGGAAGGTGCATGGGAATGGTACGAAGGCTTACGCTGTCGTAACCTGTTTCCTTTGCGATTTTTATCTGACTTACCGGATCAATCCCAGGCAGCGTCAGATATGCGAGTGAATACTTCCTTGCCATTGATATTTCCCCTTTCATAAAATATATTCAGACCGCGAAGCGGTCATATCCGTTTTGCGCCAAGCACTTTTACGCTTTTTTCTTTGCAGCCATGATCTCAAGGGCGTCGCAGTTCCTGCCGGCTTTGAGAACGTAGCTGTCAGCCGTATGGCCGATCATCTCCTGTACGCGGCGGCCGATCGCGATGGCCTTTTCAAGATCGATACCCGTGTCAACACCCATACCGTCCATAGCGTGCAGGACATCCTCAGTGGAGACGTTGCCGGTGGCGTTCGGGATGAAGTTGCAGCCGCCGACTCCGGCAAAAGCAGCGTCAAAATTCGTCATACCGGCCTCCATACCGGCGATGATGTTGGCTATTGCAAGTCCTCTCGTGTTGTGGAAATGCAGCCACCACGAGTTGCCGGGGTACTCCTTGCGTACTTCAGTACAGATGTCATACACCTGTGTCGGCATCGCCATGCCGGCGGCGTCGGACAGGGATATCTCGGTTATGCCTGCGTCCATATATGCCTCGATGCACTTTTTAACGTCGGACATAGGCACTACGCCCTCCCACGGGGAGCCGTATGCGCAGGAGATGGAACCGGATATATCAAGGCCGTTGTCTCTGGCGTATTCGGCAGTCTCTTTAAATCCGGCGAGCGATTCCTCGACCGTGCGGTTGAGGTTTGCCTTATTGTGTCCCTCTGATGCGGAGACGTTGAGCTTTACCTTCTTGCAGCCGCATGCGATGGCGCGGTCGACGCCTCTCTTGTTCGGGATAAGGGCGCGAAGCTCTACGTCGGCAGGTACATCGACTTCCTGCATGGCCTTGAACACGTCGTCGGTGTTCGCCATCTGCGGGACGTATTTCGGGTGCATAAACGAACCGACCTCAATAGTTTTAAAGCCGGCGTCGATCATGCTCTTCAAAAGCTCGACCTTCTGCTCAACGGTTAAAACGAGAGCCGTGCCGTCCTCATGCTTCTCATTCTGAAGACCGTCGCGGAGACCGACTTCACAGATGAATATTTTTTTCGGAAGTTGCATTTTGTTTTCCACCTTTCTTTGTAAACAAGATTATCATATCACATTTATTTTGTTACGATCAAATGTCAACTGCTATAATATTATAAAACTGGAAATTTGTAAAGTAGTCTTTCATGTTTATAGAAAAAACCCATAATTTTTAAGCATAAAATGTTGCTTTTAAGGCGTAGTATGTGATATACTTTTAGTAACGGCGAAGCTTCTTTTTCGCCTGTAGATTTTATATTCACGACACACATCGGGAGGTTTACCGTGACTTTACAGCAGCTAAGATATTTTTGCGTTATGGCAGAGGTTTTGCACTACACAAAAGCAGCAAACCAGCTATATATATCGCAGCCCAGTCTCAGCTATTCGCTCGCGGAGCTGGGTAAGGAGCTTGGTGTGCCTCTTTTCGGCAAGCACGGCAAAAAAACCTATCTTACAAAATACGGTGCGGCATTTCTGCCGTACGCCAAAAACGCCCTGGCGGAACTTTCAAAAGGCGAGGCCACTCTTCTCCAGATAGCCGACCCCACCGTCGGGAATATCAACTTCGGCTATATATACAGCGTCAGCTTTGATATCATGCCGTCGCTCATTGAAAAGTTTTACGAGCATCAGGGCAACCGCAACATATCGTTCAACTTCCATCAGGGGACTACTACAACACTGCAAAAGCAGCTTGCGGACGGGTCGCTCGACCTTATCCTGACAGCCAGCAGCGACAGCGATTCTTTCGGCTCTCTGCCTGTTTTCGAGCAGGAGCTCTTCCTTGTCGTTTCGGACAAGCATCCGCTCGCCCGCCGCAGCTCCGTAACGCTTGACGATATCCGCGGCGAGCACTACATATCCATAAATTATAACTCCGCTTTGCGTATGCAGATCGACAGCTGCTTCCACGATGCGGAGCTTGAACCGAAAACCGTTATTGAGGTCGACGACTGCAATGCTATGGCATCTTTTGTCGGCGCTCAGCTGGGTGTCGCTATCATGCCGAAAATCCCGTCACTGTCTAATTACAAGGTAGTGGCTCTTCCGATACGCGATTTCGATATACGCAGGCAAATCTGCCTCCTCTGGAACAAGGAAAGGCCTATGATCCCCGCCGTAAGCTGCTTTAAGGATTTTATTGCCAGCCCGGACTTTATTTTAAAGCCGAATTGATAAATAATCCGCGCCTTCTATGAAACGGAGGCGCTTTTTTCCACGCGCCTGAAAAATTTGTTTTTTCAGACGCGGTTTTTTGACTCTAGATCGTGCATTTTCGCCCTTTTTCGTACAAACTACACAAACTTGCTGAGGGTTTTTTGTGCCTTTCGCTTCTTTGATAGAACTGTTTTATAGTTTCAATCTATTTTTCATATTTGACACTTTGTCACCCGTTGTGTATTATTCAGATAATAGCGCACATTGTCTGATTTGATGCAAATATATTTAAAGAAAGGATTCTTAAACTATGGAATTTTCTCTTGACACCAAAATGATTGCGCTGCTCGGCTATCCGCTTAGACAGTCTTTTGCAGCAAAGATGCAGAACAGAGTCTATCAAGCTCTCGGACTTGACAGTTTCTATCTCCCGATAGAGTGCCCCACGCTCGAGGACTTTGACGATGTTCTCAAGGGCTTCCGCAAAATGAACATCGGCGGTTTTGCCGTAACGAAGCCTTATAAAGAAAAGATCCTCCCGTATCTCGACGATATCGACGATATTGCAAAGAAAATGGGTTCCTGCAACACCGTTCAGGTCGTCGACGGCAAGTGGAAAGGCTACAACACCGACGGTATCGGCGCTTACCGCTCCATTACGGAAGAGGGCGGCGTCACGACCGAGGGTAAAGTGTTCTTCAGCTTCGGCGCCGGCGGTACTGCCCGTTCCGTGTGCTTTGAGCTGGCTAACCACGGCGCTAAAAAGATAATCCTCAGCTCCCGCAGCGAGGCCTGCGAATCGGTTGCAAACGAGATCAACGGCTTCTTCCCGGGCGTCTGCGAAGCTGTCCGCTCTGCCGACAAAGACAAGATAATTGAGCTTTTAAAGACGGCCGACGTCGTTTTAAACCTCACCGGCCTCGGCATGGGCGACCACATAGGCGAGACACCGATCGAGAAAGAATATCTCTCCGCAAATCAGGTCTGCTTCGACGCCATCTACAACCCGGCAAAGACCCAGTTCCTGCTTGACGCGGAGGCTCAGGGCTGCAAGATTATAAATGGTCTCGGCATGAGCGTATACCAGGGCTCGAGACAGATCGGCATCTGGAACAATATCCCCGATCCGGACGCTGAGACGTTTGCCGCCATCAAAGAAGTCCTCGGCATCGAGTAACTCTCATCCGGCTTCGGCCGCAATAATCCGTATTTAAAATGTGCAAGGCATTTAAATAAAATCACCTTTTTCAGGAGGAAGGACACATGATCGAACTTATTAACAAAGGTATGTACCTGGTTGACGGCGTTCCTTGTGAGACTTCTGACGTACCGGTTGAAGAAGCAAAGAAAAACACTATTGCTTACGGTATCCTTCAGGCTCATAACGTATCCGGCGACCCGCAGAAACTTCAATTGAAGTTTGATGCGCTCATCTCGCATGACATTACATATGTCGGCATCATCCAGCAGGCGCGCGCTTCCGGGATGAAGAAATTCCCCATCCCCTACGCGATGACGAACTGCCACAACAGCCTCTGTGCTGTCGGCGGCACGATCAACGAAGACGACCACGTTTTCGGTCTTTCTGCCGCAAAGAAATACGGCGGTATCTTTGTTCCGCCGAATGTAAGCGTTATCCACTCTTACGCACGTGAAGAGATGGCGGCTTGCGGCAAGATGATCCTCGGTTCTGACAGCCACACCCGTTACGGCGCTCTCGGCACCATGGCGGTCGGTGAAGGCGGACCGGAGCTTGCAAAGCAGCTTCTCAACAACACATGGGACAACAACATGCCCGAAATCGTTATGGTTTACCTCACCGGCAAGCCGAAGAAGGGCATCGGCCCGCATGACGTAGCTATCGCTCTCGTCGGCGCGACGTTTGAGTCCGGCTATGTAAACAACCGCGTTCTCGAGTTCGTAGGCCCCGGCGTTGCCAATCTGCCGATCGATTTCCGTAACGGTATCGACGTTATGACGACCGAGACGACCTGCCTGTCCTCTATCTGGCAGACAGACGACATCACAAAGGGCTGGTTTGAAGTTCATGAGCGTCCCGAGGACTACAAAGAGCTCAAGCCCGGCAAGGTCGCTTATTATGATCGCATGATCCACATCGACCTTGACAAGATGGAGTCCATGATCGCGCTTCCGTTCCATCCGTCGAACGCATACACGATCCACTACTTCAACGAGCATAAGGAAGAGCTTCTCCAGAAGCTCCAGGAGGATGCTGAGAAGAGATACCCGAACCTCAAGGTTGACTACATGGCACATCTTAAGAATGACGGCGTATACGCAACGCAGGGCTTCATGGGCGGCTGCGCGGGCGGTATGTTCGACAGCATCCAGGAAGCTGCCGCAATACTCGACGGCAAGAGCACGGGCAACGACTACTTCTCACTGTCCGTATATCCGACGTCTATCCCCGTAAACCTCGAGCTTACGAAGATTGGCGCAACGACAAAGCTCCTCGAGGCCGGCGCTATCATCAAGCCGAGCTTCTGCGGTCCTTGCTTCGGCGCCGGCGACACACCGGCAAACAACGGTCTGTCCCTCCGTCATGCAACGCGTAACTTCCCGAACCGCGACGGTTCAAAGCCGGGCGACGGCCAGTTCGCGAGCGTATGCCTGATGGATGCTCTCTCCATCGCTGCCACTGCCGCTAACGGCGGTAAGATCACGGCCGCAACCGATATCGACTACGATTACGAGCGCAAGCCGTATCACTTCGACAAGGCTGTTTACAACAAGAGGATCTACTACGGATTCGGCAAGGCCGATGAGAACGCCGAGCTTATCCTTGGTCCTAACATCACCGACTGGCCGAAGATGTATGAGCTTTCCGACAACCTGCTTGTCGAGCTTGCAGCCGTCATCCATGACCCGGTCACCACGACTGACGAGCTTATTCCGTCCGGCGAGACCTCTTCTCTCCGTTCCAACCCGATCAAGCTCTCGCAGTTCGCTCTCTCCCGCCGTGTACCTGAGTATCCGGGACGCGCAAACGCTATCGCCGCTATCGAGGCGGAGCGCAGAGAGGGCAAAAAGCCGCAGCATCTTGTAGACGTTCTCTCCAAAGTCGGCAACGCTGACGAGCTCATGGACAACACCCAGTACGGCTCCTGCGTATTCGCCAACAAGCCGGGTGACGGTTCTGCCCGTGAGCAGGCCGCTTCCTGCCAGAAGGTTCTCGGCGGCTTTGCGAACATCTGCTATGAGTTCGCTACGAAGCGTTATCGCTCCAACTGCATCAACTGGGGTATCCTCCCGTTCACGATCGATAAGGACGTCGAGTTCAACTACGAAGACGGCGACTGCGTATTCGTACCGAACATCCGCGAAGCTATCAAGAACGGCGTTGAAAACATCCCGGCAAAGGTCATCTGCAAGAACGGCAACGTTGAGGACCTCATGCTCCACGTTGAAGGCCTCACCGACGACGAGAAGACCATCATTCTTGAAGGCTGCCTGATGAACTACTACGCATCGCTCAATAAATAAGTAATCTTATATCTTATCCGGCGTCCTGATTGCGGGACGCCGGATGAAAAACAAACATAAACCCACTTAAATTTTAACAGGAGGACAACAAAATGGCTAAAATCCCTATGAAGACCCCTCTCGTCGAGATGGACGGCGACGAAATGACCAGAATCCTCTGGCAAATGATCAAGGATGAACTCATTCTTCCTTTCGTAGATCTGAAGACAGAGTATTATGACCTCGGTCTCCTCAATCGTAACGCGACTAAGGACCAGGTTACGGTCGATTCCGCTCTCGCAACGAAGAGACTCGGCGTCGCTGTCAAGTGCGCTACCATCACTCCGAACCAGCAGAGAATGGAAGAGTATCCGGAACTCACTGAGAGGTGGAAGAGCCCGAACGGCACGATCCGTTCCATCGTAGGCGGCACTGTTTTCCGCGCTCCTATAGTCATCGATTCCATCAAGCCGGCCGTTAAGAGCTGGAAAAAGCCCATCACGATCGCTCGTCACGCATACGGCGACGTTTACAAATCAGTAGATATGTACACCACCGAGCCGGGCACTGCTACCCTTACTTTCAAGGGCGAATCCGGCGCCGAGAAGAGCGTTGAGGTTCAGACTGTCAATGGACCGGCCGTATGGCAGGGCGCTCACAACCTCGAGAGCAGCATCCGTGACTTTGCAAAGGCTTGCTTCCAGTATGCTATCGACACGAAGCAGGATCTCTGGTTCTCCACGAAGGACACCATCGCCAAGGTTTACGACGGCGAATTCAAGAAGGTCTTTGAAGAGGAATATGAGAACTACAAGGCAAAGTTCGAAGAGCTTGGCATTACATACTTCTACACCCTTATCGACGACGCTGTAGCGCGCGTTATCCGCAGCGAAGGCGGCTACATCTGGGCCTGCAAGAACTACGACGGCGACGTCATGAGTGACATGGTCTCCACCGCTTTCGGTTCTCTCGCTATGATGACCTCTGTTCTCGTTGCTCCCGACGGAACGACCGAGTACGAAGCTGCTCACGGCACGGTTACAAAGCACTACTACAAGCATCTCAAGGGCGAAGAGACCTCCACGAACTCCGTTGCGACGATATTCGCATGGTCCGGCGGTCTCCGCAAGAGAGGCGAGCTCGATGAGATCCCCGAGCTTGTCGATTATGCTAACAAGCTTGAAGAGTCCGTATTTGATACCCTTAACGACGGCATCATGACAAAGGACCTCGCAGGCATGGTAGAGCCGGGCTACACGGCAACGGCTGTCAACAGCGAAGGTTTCATCAAGGCTATCCGTGAACGCCTTGAGAAGAAGCTTGCGCAGTAATTTCCGTAAGTATTCGTTTTTAGGAAGCGCTGAGAATATCAGCGCTTCCTTGGCGATATTAAAAATCATAATCAACAGCAAATCGTTTAATACGAAAGGCAGGAGGAGCAAGAATGGAATTAAAGACCACCGGTATTGCCGGTACAATGGAATCCAGTGACATCCAAATCGTTCTGGAGCCCCGCACCGAAGGCGGTATCGAAGTTTCGCTTACGAGCAACGTTATGAACCAGTTCGGCAAACAGATCGTAAAGGTCATCCGTGAGACGCTTGCCGACCTGAAGGTCGAAAACGCATACGTTAACGCCGTTGACAAGGGCGCGCTTGACTGTACCATAAAAGCCAGAGTTCAGGCCGCCGCTTACCGCGCCGCCGAAAGCGACGAATATGTATGGAGGACAAAGGCATGAGTGAAAAGAGATTTGTAAAAGACAGGCTCAGAAGAAGCATGATGTTCGTCCCCGGCAACAACCCCGGCATGATCAGGGACGCTTATATCTACGGCTCTGACTCTATAATGTTCGACCTTGAAGACTCCGTCTCCATCGGTGAAAAGGATACGGCGCGTTTCCTCGTATACAACGCGCTTATGGATCTCAAGTACGGCTCTAAAGAGCTCGTCGTCCGCATAAACGACCTCTCCAGCGGCCTTGGCATCAAGGATCTCGAGGCTATCATCCGCGCCGGCGTACACGTTGTCCGTCTCCCTAAGACTGAGACAGCTCAGGATGTTATCGACTGCGAGCGCGAGATCGAGCGCATCGAAAAAGAGATAGGCATCCCCGTCGGTTCTACAGGCATGATGGCGGCTATCGAATCTGCGGCCGGCGTTCTCAACGCATATGAGATCGCCCACGCTAGCGACCGTCTTATCGGCATCGCACTCGGCGCCGAGGACTATGTCACCGACCTTAAAACGACCAGAAGCGACGGAAGCGAGCTGTTCTTTGCGCGCAGCATGATCCTTCAGGCCGCAAGAACCGCCGGTATCGCCGCTCTCGACACTGTTTACTCCGACGTCAACAACGAGGAAGGCTTCCTCGCCGAAGTTGATATCATCAAAAAGCTCGGCTTTGACGGCAAGAGCGTTATCAACCCGCGCCAGATCGAGCCCCTGCACAAGGCGTTCATGCCGAGTGAAAAGGATCTCGCAAAAGCGCGCGCCACTGTCGAGGCTATTGAAGAAGCCAAGGCAAGAGGAAGCGGCGTTGTCGCTCTCAACGGCAAGATGATCGACAAACCTGTCGAGATCCGCGCAAGGCGTATGCTCGCGCTTGCTGAGCTTGCGTCCAATTTCACAGTTGAGGAGGTCTAACCATGAGCGAATTAAATCTTTCCGCAATCCACGGCATCGACGAGATCAATTTCCACGGCGAATTTGCCGGATCGAGAGCGAAGAATCACGAAACCTTCCAGAACCGCATGAACACCAACGGCAAGGTCGTTGCCAGCATTGAAGAGGCTATAAAGGCCTCCGGCCTTAAAGACGGCATGACCGTTTCGTTCCATCACCATTTCAGAAACGGCGACTATATCGTCAACATGGTCATGGACGCTATCGCAAAGCTCGGCATTAAAGACATTGTTGTCGCCGCAAGCTCCCTGCAGGCCATCCACTCACCCCTTATCGAGCATATCAAAAACGGCGTCGTAAAGCGCATCGAGACGAGCGGCCTCCGCGGCAAACTCGCTGAAGAAGTTTCGCACGGCCTTATGGACACGCCTGTTGTGTTCCGCTCACACGGCGGACGCGCTGCCGCTATCGCGGCCGGCGAGCTCCATATCGACGTAGCTTTCCTCGGCGCTCCGTCTTGCGACGCTTACGGCAACGCAAACGGCTTCAGCCGTGTCGAAGGCCATACGACGAACTGCGGTTCTCTCGGCTACGCGATGGTCGACGCTCAGTACGCCGACAAGGTCGTTATCCTGACGGACTGCCTCGTTGATTACCCGAACACCCCGTGTGCAATTCCGGAAAACAACGTTGATTACGTCGTTAAGGTCGACAGCATCGGCGACCCGAAGGGCATCATGAGCGGTGCTACAAGATATTCAAAAGACCCGAAAGAGCTGCTTATCGCTCAGATGACGGCTGAAGTCGTTCAGGCTTCCGGCTATTTCTATGACGGATTCTCAATGCAGATGGGCTCCGGCGGCGCGTCTCTCGCGGCCTGCCGCTACATCCGCGAGAAGATGATCGAGCAGAACATCAAGTGCAGCTACGCTCTCGGCGGCATCACCGGCCAGATCACCTCTATGCTTGAGGAAGGTCTTATCGGCAAGGTGCTCGACGTTCAGTCGTTCGACCTTATCGCAGCCGAATCTCTGAAGAACAACTTCTATCATCAGCAGATCTCCGGTGAGGACTATGCAAGCTACGCGAACAAGGGCGCTGCTACGCATCAGCTCGACTTTGTCATTCTCTCCGCTCTTGAGGTCGATACAGACTTCAATGTAAACGTCGTCACCGGCTCTGACGGTATTGTAATGGGCGCTATAGGCGGCCATCCGGACGCCGCTGCCGGCGCAAGTCTCACGATAATCGTCGGTCCTCTCTGCCGGGGCAGAATCCCGACAATCGTTGAAAAGGTAACGACAGTTACAACTCCGGGCAGCGTTGTCGACGTCGTCGTAACGGAGCAGGGCATCGCCGTAAACCCGGCAAGACCTGAGATCCGCGAGCGTCTTGTCGCGGCGGGGCTTCCCGTATTCGACATCAAGCAGCTTCAGGAGAGAGCATACCGCATCGTCGGCACTCCTGAGCCGATCCAGTTTAAGGATAAGGTTATCGGCCTCGTTATGTACCGCGACAACACCGTTATCGACGTCGTCCGCGAGATCGACGAGTACGACTACAACGCTTAATGGATAATTACAATGTAATCGCAGGCGTGAGCTTTACCGGCTCACGCCTTGCGGAATATAGAGAATTTCTTCATAAGCGCGGATTAAAGGACGAGGGTGACTGCGACTACACCGTGATGATCCTCGACGAGGATTATGTGCCCGTTGCCTGCGGGTCGCTGTCAGGCAGCGTTATGAAGCAAATCGCCGTCGACGACACGGTCGAGGGCGCGGGGCTTTGCGCGAAAGTTGTCTCAGAGCTTCAAAATGAGGCGGCACGCCGCGGAAAATCCCATCTTTTCCTGTATACCAAGCCCGAGAATAAGCGTATGTTTACTTCTATGGGCTTTTCTGTTATGGCTGAGACCGACTCTGTGCTTATGATGGAAAACAGGCGCGATGGATTAAAGCGCTTTCTCGACTCGATCGGCAAACGCGGCGGAAAGTCGGCCTGTATCGTGTGCAACTGCAACCCGATGACAAAGGGACATCAGTATCTGATGGAGACGGCGGCGGCTAACTGCGATAACTTATATATATTCGTCCTCAGCGAAGACGGCGGCGGCGACAATTTCCCGCCCGACGTACGGTATGAGCTTGTAAAGGGCGGCACTGCGCATATTAAAAACGCCATAGTGTGCCACAGCGACGAGTATCTTATATCGCGCTCCACATTCCCGGCGTATTTTTTAAAGGATACTATCGACGTCGAGCTTGTGCGCGCCGATCTCGACCTGATACTGTTTGCAACACGGATTGCGCCGGCGCTGGGCATCACTGCGCGTTACGTCGGCACGGAGCCGTACGACGCCGTCACCCGGCGGTATAACGAGCGGATGCATGAGATCCTGCCTAAATACGGCATAGAGGTCATTGAGATCCCGCGCAAGGATAACATCAGTGCGAGCCGCGTCCGCGCGCTGCTGAAGGAAGGAAAATTTGCGGAGATAAAGGAACTTGTCCCCGAAAATGTCTATGAATATTTATCCGGTAACTTTGCCCATGATGCTTGACGCGCGGGAGCGGCGGCAGGCAATTCAAAACAGACTGCTTAACGAGCACAAAGCGCCGCTTGTGTGCCTTACAATGAACATTGCCGGCGATATCAAGGATACACCGGCAATTCGTTATGCCTTTTTGCACGGCGTGAGCGAGATAAGGTCTTCGCTCGGCGCGCCTGTCGCTTACGAGACGCTCGGAGGCGCAACAGGGTGCGAGGCGTTCTTCGTATACCGCGGCGACGCCGCCGATATAAAGAACAGAACGGTAGAAATCGAAAGCTCTCCCATAATAGGGCGGCTTTTCGACATTGATGTGCTCTCCCCCGACGGTGAAAAACTGTCGCGCGGGGCAGAGCGCCGCTGCATCGTCTGCGGCGGGCCTGTTACCGTATGCTCGCGAAGCCGCGCGCACGGACTTGACAGAATACGCGAGGTCACATTTTCGCATCTTACCGATTTTATCGCACCGCGTCTTGCCGGCATGGCATGCAAGGCACTTTACGATGAGGTACATCTCACACCGAAGCCGGGGCTTGTCGACGAAAACAACAACGGCGCGCACAAAGACATGGATATATCAATGTTTGAGCGGAGCGCCGCGTGTTTAAATCCGTTTTTTGAAAAGGCCGTAAGGCTCGGCGTCGCCGATAATAATTGCTTCTGGGCGCTCAACGCTCTGGGACTTGAGGCCGAGCGCGAAATGCTCTCAGTTACCGGCGGCATAAACACGCACAAAGGCGCAATATACTCGTTTTTGCTGCTTTTGGGCGCGGCGGGCGCTTGCCTGCACCGCGGCGGCGATATCCTGTCGTGTGCAGGATCTCTTGCAAGATCCGATACTCGTCCCCGCAGTACAGACACGCACGGATCGGATATTTATGCACGTTTCGGCGCGACAGGCGCGCGCGGTGAGGCCGAAAACGGATTTCCGAACGCCTTAAAGGCGTGCCGCGTCATACGAGACGGCGGCGCGTATAAAGCGCTTTTAACGCTTATGGCCGATGTCGCCGATACGAACGTGCTGTACCGCGGAGGCGAGGAAGCGCTCGGTTTTATGCGCTCTGAGAGCCGCAGGATACTGTCCGGTGACCCCGGTTCGTTTGAAAATGAGCTTTTACGGCTCGACCGTGAGTTTATAAGGAGAAACCTAAGTCCCGGTCGGGTTTGTCAATGTTTTCATTGTCTTATACGGAGGGGTAAGCTTGTTGTTGACGCTGGCAGGATTGATGGCTACGGAATCTGTATTCGGGACAATATCATC
>CALXCR010000135.1 GCA_944386855.1 uncultured Oscillospiraceae bacterium | reverse complement strand
AAAGTTATCGTTGCCGTAAACGGAACGGATATCGGCGAGGGAGAAGGCAGAAGTAAAAAAGAGGCGGAGCAAAATGCGGCTAAAGCCGCTTTGGAGGGGTACAATTGCCAGTAAAAAGAAACATAATCCCCGTTTTCATACCGCATCTTGGCTGCCCCCACGACTGCGTGTTCTGTAATCAGCGCAAAATATCCGGGCAGACAAAGCCCGCAACGCCGGAATCCGTTTCCGGGGAGATACGTTCCGGCCTTTTAAAAGCGCCGAACGGCGACACGCAGGTCGCATTTTACGGCGGCAGTTTCACGGCAATACCCGCGGCGGAGCAGGAGGCTCTGCTTGGCGCGGCATTGCCGTTTCTCCATTCGGGCGCTATATCGTCGCTGCGTGTCTCGACGAGGCCGGACGCAATCGACGGGGGCGTGATAGAAAGATTAAGGCGCTGCGGCGTAAAGACCGTGGAACTCGGAGTCCAGTCGATGGACGAGACGGTTTTAAAAATGTCGAACAGAGGCCACACGGCGGAGGACGCCGAGAAAGCCGCAAAAATGCTGAAAGCAGCCGGATTTGAACTGATACTGCAAATGATGACGGGGCTGCCGGGCGATACGCTTGAAAAATCGCTTTATACTGCGTGCTCCCTCGCCGCGCTTGCCCCCGACGGTGTGAGAATTTACCCTACAGTCATCATAAAGGACACGAGGCTTTTTGAAATGGCCAAAAGCGGCGAGTACTGCGAGCATACAGTAGATGAGGCCGTGTCGTGGTGTGCAGAGATACTTGAAGTGTTTAAGCGCGAGAATATCCCCGTCATACGCCTCGGCTTAAACCCGACGGACGACCTTTCCGCGGGCGAGGCCGTGGGTGGGGCGTACCATCCCGCGCTTGGAGAACTCGTATACGCGGAAATGTGTTTCAACGCGGAGAAAAAACTTATCGGAGACGACGCGCGGGATGCCGCATATGTGGAATTTGAAGTCCCGCGGGGACGGATGTCGCAGGCAGTCGGACAGCACGGAAAAAACAGGCGCAGATTACATGAGCAATATAATATAAAACAGGTCAAATTTGTTGAAAGTCCTGCCTCTGACGGAGAAATAAAATTAATAAATATTGCCAAAAACGGATAAAAACGATATACTTAATAAGTATGCTTTTTATTGAGGAGGCGTTCGTTTGTATCTTAAAGCGCTGGAGCTTCACGGCTTCAAATCATTTCCTGAAAAAACGAGATTGATATTTGAAAAACCGATCTCCGCGGTCGTAGGGCCGAACGGGAGCGGCAAATCAAACATATCGGACGCCATACGGTGGGCAATGGGCGAGCAGTCGTCAAAGACTCTGCGCGGCGGGAAAATGGAAGACGTCATCTTCGGCGGCACCGAAAAGCGCGGGCCGACCGGTTTTGCGGAGGTGTCGATGATATTCGACAACAGCGAACATATATTTGACGTCGACAGCGCCGAGCTCATGGTCACAAGAAGATATTACCGCTCCGGCGAAAGCGAGTATTATATAAACAAAAAACCGGTGCGCCTGCGCGATGTGCACGAGCTTTTTATGGACACCGGCTTAGGGCGCGACGGATACAGCATAATAGGACAGGGCAGAATAGACGAAGTCCTGTCGGTCAGAAGCACCGACAGGCGCGAGATATTCGAAGAGGCCGCCGGCATATCGCGGTTTCGCTACAGAAAAGAAGAGGCGGAGCGCAAGCTGGAGCGCGCAGACGAAAATCTCGTCAGGGTAAACGATAAAATATCCGAACTGGAGCTTCAGGTGAACCCGCTTAGAAAACAGGCGGAGGTAGCGAAAAAATATCTCATCCTGCGCGACGAGCTCCGCGGACTTGAGATATCCGTCTGGATGCACGACCTTGAAAGCTTAACAGAACGCACAAAGCAGCTTGAAACGGAAAGCGCGGCGGCCAAAGAAAAGACCAACGCGATGCACGCTTCTATCGAGGAGCTGTATAAAAAAAGCGAGCGGCTGTCGGAGGATAAAAAAGCCCGCGACCTTGATGCCGAGCATAACAGGCAGCTCATATCGGAGATGGAGGCCGCAGTTTCTGAGCTTGAGAGCAATGTCGCAGTTCTTAAAACGAACTTGCAAAACAACATCGAGAGTATGGACCGCATCCAAAAGGAGATAGAGCAGAGCGAGGACCGCGACGGCGGTCTGAGCGCACAGATCAGCGAGCGGGAGAAACGCCTTTCCGAGATCGACGCCGAGAAAGCAAAGAACGAAGAGGATATAAGCTCGTTTGGCTATGAGCTTCAAAAGCTTGACGGCAGCTCGGCCAAGGTGGAAAGCGAACGCGGCGCGCTGCTCGCAAAAGAGAGCGAGCATATGGCGGCTATCGCCGGTGAAAAGGCTAAAATATCGTCTGCCTCGGCAGCACTTCAGGAGGCGGAAGACAGAAGCGGAGCACTGATTGCCGATCTTAATAACGCAACGGAAAGACTTGCGGAGACGGAAAGCCGGTATAAAGACGCCTCAGAAGCGCTTCAAAAGGCGGTAGAGGCCGTTTCGTCATCTAAAAATATAGTAAACGGGTATAATATCAGAGCGGAGACGCGCCGGAAAAAGGCGCAGACGGCGAAAGAGCGCGCCGATAAACTCGTCATGGAGAAAAACGCGCTGTCATCGCGCATATCGATGCTGAGTGAAATGGAAAAAGAGTACCAGGGGTACTCAAAAGCCGTAAAATTCATAATGCAGGAGTCATCGCGCGGCGTATTGAAAAATGTCTACGGCACGGTGGCGCAGCTCATTAAAACGGCGGATAAATATACGGTGGCCATAGAGACGGCGCTCGGCGGCGCGATGCAGAATATCGTCGTGGAGAGCGAGGAAGACGGCAAAGCCGGAATAAATGCGTTAAAGCGCAGGGATATAGGCAGAGCCACGTTCCTGCCCGTGTCGTCGGTAAAGGGACAGCGCCTAAATATCTCCGCGATAAGCGGAGACAACGGCGTCGAGGGACTAGCGGCCGATCTCGTGGAATACGACAAGAGATTTGACGGAATATATATGAGCCTTCTCGGAAGGACGGTAATAGCGTCCGATCTCGACCGCGCGGTCGAGATAGCGCGTAAAAACGGGTACAGATTCCGCATAGTCACGCTCGACGGGCAGATGCTCAACGCCGGCGGGTCGATGACCGGCGGCGCCGTGTCGAGAAACGCCGGCATGCTCTCGAGAGCAAACGAGATAAAACGCCTTAAAGAGCGCGAAAGAGAGCTCGGCGCGGCCGCCGAGAAGGCCGAAGCGCAGCTTTCGGAGGCTCAGAGAGATCTCACGGCCGCCGAGTACGAGCTGTCCGTAGCATCGGAAGAGCTCAGAAACGCGGAGGACAACGTCCTCAAATGCGAGGGCGAAAAAGCGCGGTGCGAAACGCTTGTAAAAGCGGCGGGTGACTATAAGCTCGCGCTGTCGGGCGAGTCGGTGTCGCTGGAGTCGCGTATAAAGAACAACACGGATATCATAGAAAACGCGCAGAAGGCAATCGCGGCTCTCAGCGGAGAGCTTGAAAAGCTGAGAGAAGAAATGTCGGCGTTATCTGCCGGGAGTGAAGAGCTGTCTGCACAAAAGCAGGAGTTCGTCGACAAAATATCGGAACTCAGGGCAAAAACGGCATCGCTTGACGCGGAAAAATCAGCGGTTCAGGGCTCGATCGACGAGCTCGATGCACTGAGACGGGATCTGTCCGCCGGAAAAGACAGGCAGAAGTCTTATCTTGACAGCGTGACGGCTCAAAACGAGCAGATACATAATAATATTGCCGCCGGCGAAAAGCAGATAGCCGAAAACCGTGAAAAAATAAGCGCGTATAGAGACGCCGCCGCGGAGATAAACAGACAGCGGGCGGAGCTTGAAATGGAGAAGATGAGGGCCGACAGAGACCTTCAGGACTCGAACAGACGACTTATCGATTTAGAGCGCGACACCGCGAGGACAGAGCAGCGGCGCATATCGGCGGAACTCGAGACGAAACAGATAATAGACAAGCTGTGGGACAATTACGAGCTCAGTCGTTCTGCGGCCATGGAGATAAGCCGGCCGCTTGATGATACCTCGGAGGCAAATAAAAAGATAGCCGAAATAAAGCGCGATATATCAAAGCTCGGCACGCCGAACATAGGCGCGATAGATGAGTTTGAGCGCGTCAATACACGCTATACCTATTTAACGGAACAGCGCGACGATATAGAAAAATCCAAATCGGAGCTAAACGAGATAATATCTGATATAACCGAGGAGATGAAAAACATCTTCTCGAGAGAGTTCGAGCAGATAAACAAGAGATTTAAGGAGACGTTTGCAGAGCTTTTCGGCGGCGGACGCGCGTCTTTGGAGATGGAGGATGAAAACGATATCTTAAACTGCGGAATAGAGATAAAGGTACAGCCTCCCGGCAAAAGCCTTAAAAACATATCGCTGCTGTCCGGCGGGGAAAAGGCATTCGTCGCGAGCGCACTGTATTTTGCGATCTTAAAGGTCAAGCCGACACCGTTTGTCGTGATGGATGAAATTGAGGCCGCGCTTGACGACGTAAACGCGGCGAAGTTTGCGGGATATCTGCGCACGCTCACGAATAAAACACAGTTCATAATAATCACCCATAAGCGCAGCACGATGGAGGAAGCGGATGTCCTCTACGGCGTGACAATGCAGGAAAAAGGCGTGTCGAAAGTGCTTATGATAGATCTTGAGGAAGCCGGAAGGACTATTCTGGAGGATCAGTAATACTGTACGGGAGAGGAAAAATGGGATTTTTCGATAAAATAAGACAAGGACTTGAAAAAACCAAAAAAAATATGACGGTCCAGCTAAACGCAATGATAGCGTCGTTTACAAAAGCAAACGAGGAGTTTTATGAAGAGCTTGAGGAGACGCTCATAATGGCTGATGTCGGCGTAGAGACGTCGCTTGAGATAGTCGACCGTTTGCGCCGGACGGTGCGTCAGGAGGGATATACTAAAAGCGAAGACGTCCGCAGAGCACTCGAGGTGATAATGGTAGATGTCCTCTCCGTTGGGGACGACGGGCTGAAACTTGATACAAAGCCCTCGGCAATACTTGTTATAGGCGTAAACGGAGTCGGCAAGACTACTACCATAGGAAAGCTCGCGATGAAATTCAAGAGCGAGGGCAAAAAAGTGCTTATGTGCGCCGGAGATACCTTCAGGGCCGCAGCTGCGGAGCAGCTGACTGTTTGGGCCGAGAGGGCCTCGAGCGATATAGTCCGGCATGAGGAGGGGTCAGACCCCGCCGCCGTCATATTCGACGGGATAACCGCCGCTAAAGCACGCGGAGCGGATATCGTTATATGCGATACCGCGGGACGGCTTCATAATAAATCGAACCTGATGAACGAGCTTCAAAAAATCAGAAGAGTAATAGACAGGGAACTGCCGGACGGCGATCTTGAGATACTCCTCGTCATCGATGCGACGACGGGGCAGAATGGACTCATACAGGCAAAACAGTTTAAAGAAGCTGCCGGGGTTACCGGAATAGTGCTTACAAAGCTCGACGGCACGGCAAAGGGCGGTATCGTGTTCGCGATAGCCGACCAGCTCAAAGTGCCGGTAAAATACGTCGGAGTCGGCGAAAAAGCGGAGGACCTGCTCGAGTTCGACAAGAGAGAATTTGTGGAGGCGCTTTTAAAGTGAGGATAATACTGGCGAGCAATAATAAAAATAAGCTCAGGGAATTTAGAGAGATCCTTGGGGACGACGGGTTTGAGATAATATCCCAGTCGGAGGCGGGACTCGACCTCGACGTGGAGGAGACGGGTACTACATTTGCGGAAAACGCGTTTTTGAAGGCCGATGCCGCATGCCGCGCCTCCGGCGAGATTGCGATATCCGACGACTCGGGACTCGAGGTAGACGCTCTCGGCGGAGAGCCGGGTGTATATTCGGCGCGCTACGGCGGCGGCAGCCTGACGGATCACGAAAAATGCCTGCTTGTTTTGGATAAGCTCAAAGACCATGAAGACCGTTCGGCGCGGTTTGTCTCCGCAATATCATGCGTTTTCCCGAACGGGGACGTTGTGCGCGCCGAAGGCGAGTGCCGCGGCGTTATAGCCGACGCTCCGCGCGGAGATAACGGCTTTGGATACGACCCTATATTCTATGTAGAGGAATACGGCCGAACAATGGGCGAACTGACGGCCGATGAAAAGAACTCGATTTCCCACAGGGGAAAAGCGCTTTTGAATTTTGAAGAGGAACTGAAAAAGTATCTCGCGAGGGGGGATAAATGATGCTGACGAGCAAACAGCGCGCACAGCTAAAGGGAATGGCGTCGACGGCCGATACGATAATCCATGTCGGAAAAGCGGGGATAAGCGAAAGCGTTATAGCGCAGGTAGACGGAGCGCTCAAAGCGAAAGAGCTTGTAAAGGGCAAGGTGCTTGAAAACTCACTGCTTACGGCAAGGGAGGCGTGTGAGGCGCTGGCTGAAGCGTGCAGCGCCGAGCCGGTGCAGGCCATAGGATCAAAATTTGTGCTCTATCGTGAAAATAAGGAACTCGACAAGGAAAAAAGGATCAAGCTGGTGAAATAAATTGAAACTCGGAGTTTACGGAGGAACGTACAATCCGGTCCACAACGGGCATATAAGCGCGGCGCTCTCCGCCGCCGGCAGTTTAGGGCTCGATAAGGTCCTGATGATACCGACAGCGACTCCGCCGCATAAGGATGTCCCCGACGGCGTAGCTGCGGCACAGGATAGACTGGAGATGCTGCGTCTGGCCGCAGCGTGTGACAAAAGGCTTGTGCCGTCCGATATGGAAATACGCCGCGGTGGTAAAAGCTATACGGTCGACACGCTGGCCGAACTGAAAAAAGAATACCCGTCGGTGGAGCTGTACCTGATAATCGGCACGGATATGCTAAGATCGTTTGAGACTTGGTACAGGGCGGCGGACATACTGAAAATGGCCTCGCTTGCCGTATGCGCAAGAAAAAATGCCGAAAAAGAGGAAATACCCGAACTGTCGGAAAACCTCAGGAGAAAATACGGCGCGGATGTGACAGTGATTGAAAACGATATAGTCGACATTTCATCATCGGAGCTGCGCGGCCTTTTAAAAACGCGCAGGGGTGTAGAATACCTTGACGGCGCGGTATACGGGTATATAATCAAAAAAAGGCTATATGATGCGAAACCGTCATTTGAATGGCTGAGAGAAAAATCATATGAGATGCTCGATCCGAAGAGGATTCCGCACGTTAAAGGCTGCGAGGAGGAAGCTGAAAAGCTCGCAAATCGATGGGGCGCTAATGTCGAAAAAGCAAAGGAAGCCGCGATTCTCCATGACTGCACAAAAAAGCTCGATCTGGAGCAGCAGCTTGAGCTGTGCGCAGAATACTCGATAGAAACGGACGAGCTTGAGCGCGCGTCAGCAAAACTTCTTCATGCAAAAACGGGTGCCGCGATCGCGCGGGACGTTTTCGGTATGGGCGACGATGTGTATAACGCCATCCTTTGGCACACTACGGGGCGAGAGGATATGACGCTCCTCGAGAAAGTCATATACATGGCCGACTATATAGAACAGACACGCCATTTTGAGGGCGTCGATGAGCTCAGAAAGCTCGCGTATGAGGATCTGGATGAGGCTATGATCCTGGGGCTCCGTATGAGCCTTGACGATATGAAAGCCTCCGGCATAACGCCGCACGGCAGATCGGTAGACGCTCTGCGCTATCTTGAGAAGGAGCATCGCTGAACGCGCAAACCGGCGCAATATAAGCAAATTTGCCGTTTGCGCTGTTCACAAACAGTACCGATGTGGTATAATATCCGTAAAAATGCAGGCATTTTATCGATAAGGCGCAAATGCTTACTTTTGCGCGATAAATAATACAAAAGAAAGATTGGCGGGTGAAAGAATGTTAACCTCTAAAGAGATGGCAAAAATCGCCGTAAAGGCGCTGGATGACAAAAAGGCGCAAAATATAAAGGTCCTCGCAACCAAGGATTTGACAGTGCTTGCGGATTATTTTATAATCTGTACGGCCACCTCGTCGACACACATAAAGACCCTGTCGGACGAGGTTGAAAAACAGCTTGAGGAACACGGTGAAACTTCGCTGCACCGCGAAGGATACAGAGACGGCGGGTGGGTGCTCGTCGATTTTGGATGCCTTGTAGTGCATCTTTTTACCAAAGAAGTGAGAGAGTTCTATTCTCTTGAACGGCTTTGGAGCGACGCTCCGGAGCTTGATATAAGCTCTCTGATCACAGAATGAAGAAGGGTAGACATGAAATACGAATTTAGCAGAATAGAAAAAAAGTGGCAGAAGAAATGGGAAGAGGACAAGGTGTACGCGGCCGTTACAGGCTCTGAGAAGCCAAAGTTTTACGCTCTTGTAGAATTCCCTTATCCGTCGGGAGAAGGGCTTCATGTCGGCCATCCGCGCCCGTATACGGCCATGGATATTATATCCCGCAAAAAGAGAATGGATGGGATGAACGTACTGTTCCCGATCGGCTTTGATGCTTTTGGCCTTCCGACGGAAAATTACGCGATTAAAAACAAAATCCATCCCAAAATAGTGACAGAGAGAAATATCGCACGCTTTACAAGCCAGCTTAAAATGCTCGGCTACAGCTTTGACTGGGACAGAGTCGTCGATACGACCGATCCAGAATATTATAAATGGACGCAGTGGATATTCCTCAAGATGTTTGAAAAGGGGCTCGCATATAAAACCAAGATGCCCGTCAACTGGTGTACGTCGTGCAAATGTGTCCTTGCGAATGAAGAAGTTGTAAACGGTGTCTGCGAGCGCTGCGGAGCAGAGGTCGTGCGCCGTGAGAAAAGCCAGTGGATGCTCAAGATCACGGAGTACGCCGAACGCCTTATCGACGATCT
>CALXCR010000134.1 GCA_944386855.1 uncultured Oscillospiraceae bacterium | reverse complement strand
GTATAATTTTCAGACAAACGCAATAGCCGCCGGTATATCGGGCGCATGGGCTTCCGGCGGGGACGGACTCGGCCGCGGACATCTTATGTCCATACTAGAGGGTTTGGGCGCCGCGACAGCGTTTGCTTCCAAACCGTTTTCGCGCCTTATGGAGGATGCGATAAACCGCGCCGAATCCGGGCGCGCGCACATTTTGATAACTACAGGCATGGACAGCGAGCGAGCGTCTTTAGTCAGGCAGGCCGAAGGAAGGATCGGATCAAAAATCTTTTTGATCGACGCATATCAGGAGGTGTCGTGATGCTGACTATCTGCATACTCAGAATAATCATTGATGTCTCTCTGTATATGTCCTTTTTTGCGTTTCTCCTGTCGGCAATAGGACCGGGGCTGACCTTAAACGTCGGTGCAGTGTTTGCCGCCGCCTGCTTAACGGGAATTTTATCATGTCTCATGGGAAAACTGCCTGTCATCGTGCGATATCTGCCGTTTGCCGTTATACTTTTCTGTCTTAAAGACGCGGCGACGGTCAGCGACTACATACTTGTAGCTCCGCTTATCATATATCTCGCTGTCCGGACCGGGCGGAATGACTTGATCGTCGCGCATGAGACGCTTTATAAAAATTTCAGCGGTTTTTTTATCTTCTATCTTTTCTTCGGGCTTTTTGCCATGCTGACAGAGAGCCGCCATTATCTTGAAAGCGTATCGCTGCCGTATATAATGATCTGGCTGATATTGTCCGTATATACGATGCGCATACTGCGGATTTATGAAAGCGACACCCTGTCGACAAAGTTCAAAGTTATAAATGCCGTGTCCGGCGTTATCGTTATTCTTGCTGTCGTCTTACTCAGCTCTCCCGCGGCGCAGAGAGTAATCCTTGCCGCCGGGTATCTAATATACAGGTGCGTATTCACTGTTTTGGTTGGCGCGATATGGTGTATCGGGCAGGTTATGAGCCTTATAAGGATACGGTTTACGCCAGGCTATGACAGAGAGCTCGAGGAGGACACGATTGACCTCAGCGGCTTTGGCGAGGTGCTTGAAAATTCAACGGAAATAACGCCGGTCGATCTCACGTTCCTGCTTGTTGCGATGGGCATAGCGGCCGCCACCGTCGCGGCGGTGCTCATCCTTAAAAAGATGCTCCGGTCGGACGTTGTCACCGCGCCGCAAACCTCGGGCATACGCCGCGAGAGCATTTCGGCCGAGAAAACGACGAAAAGGCGTTTCGGGCAGATGTTTCACAAAAGCGATAACCGCGATAAAGTGCGCAATTATTACAGAAGGTATCTCCGCGCCTGCGAGAAGCACGACATCCCCGTCGACGGTTCTGTCACGAGCGAGGAAATATGCGCAGAATCCCAAAAGTTTATGCGTGCCGATTCCGTAAACGCGCTGCGTCTTATCTGGCTGCCCGCCAGATACAGCGACAGCTCCGACATAACTGCGGAGGATGTCTCCGAAGCCAAGCAGGCGTTTCACGAGCTAAACAAACGCAGATCTTAAGTATAAATCCGCTCTGTTCGTGCGGTATGAACGGCAAAGAACCCTCCGGATAGTGGGTTTCACAGAATCCGCCCTCCGCAGAAGGCGGAACAGAATCAAATTACGTCATTTTCGAGGACATGTGCATTGAAAATGACACATATCATGACGGGCAGGTCGACTTTTGCGCAGACAATCAATTCCTGCCCGTCATGCCATACCCCCTCTGTCTAAAAAGGCAGAGCCTTTTTAGACAAAAATACCGCCCCGTGTAAAACACGGGGCGGCATTTATTTTATCAGAAATATTTTTTCATTCCCGGGGTAGCAAGTTCTATATCTTCGCTTATGGTCATCGTGAATTTAACCTTTTCCCTCTCGCTGAACGCTTCGCACCAGTCGAGGAAGCTCTCGATATTTCTCGTCGATGTATCGGAAACCAGCTTTAAAACTCCGTCAATAAATATATGGGTTATATCGTAGTTGCCTGCGCGCAGGCCGGAAATAAAGCCTTTTAAGAACTCGGTGTCTCCAAAGCTGTAATCGGACGCCTGTATCAGCCTTGCCTGATAAGGAATGTCAAACCTCAGATTCATGCCTTTTTCAATACAGATCACGTTGCCGTGCTCTTCGTCAATCGCCTTTCTTACAAGGTCGATTATCTTTTTTGTTTTTCCGCTCCCCTTGCGGCCCATGATTACTTTAACCATGAGAACCACTCCTTTCGTATATTATTTTTATCTTTTTTCAAATCTTACCACAACAGAGCGAAAACTTCAAGAGAATTATACCTCTTTTTAATACTTTATTTACATTGTTCTTATTCCAAATTTACATTATTCTTATGTTGTATTTACATTATCGCTGTTCCGTTCCGAAAAACACAGTCGACAGCATCCGAGAAAATACGTCCCACCATGTCAGGGCAGCGACCTCCGCCTCCGCGACCAGGTCGAGCTCGGCGATCGTGTTCGTTCCGTCGGAAATAGTGAGCGTCCCGAGCTTCTGCCCCTCCTCAACAGGGGCTGTAACCTCCGGTTCGAGCGTAACAGTGCGCGTTATAGACGGCGCGGCATTTCTCCGCACGAGCAGCTTGCCGCTTTCATTCAGCACCGCATTTACAGTGTCCTCGGCCCCCAGCTTTACGGGTACGCTCAGCTGCTCGTCACCGGCAAGCTTTTCCACAAGCGTATAGTTTGCAAAGCCGTAATTAAGCATTATCTTTGCGCTTTCAAACCTGTTATTTGACGAGTCGCAATTTAGGACGACGGCTATCAGCTCCATACCGTCGCGCTCCGCCGTCGCGGCGAGGCAGTGGCCGGCTTTGCTCGTATATCCCGTTTTCAGACCCGTAGCGCCCTCATAAAACCGTATCATTTTATTAGTATTTGAAAGGCCGAACTCTCCGCCTCTTATACTGTCCATCCAGATCGTCGTATACTCTTTTATCCAGTCGTACTTTATGACCTCCGCTGACATTATAGCTATATCCCGTGCGGATGTATAGTGCTCGTCACTGTCCAGCAAGCCGGTGCAGTTTGTAAAATGGCTGTTTTCCATGCCTAGCGACGCGGCCTTTTCATTCATCAGCTCCGCAAACGCCTGCTCCGATCCCGCTATATGTTCTGCAACAGCGACGGCAGCATCATTTGCCGACGATACAACGATACATTTGAGCATTTCCCGCAGGGCCATCTGCTCCCCCTCCTCGAGGTACACCTGCGATCCTCCCATGGACGCGGCGTAGGCGCTCGTTGTTATCATGTCGTCAAGCGATATCCTGCCAATCTCGACAGCCTCGATAATGAGCAGGATCGTCATTACTTTCGTCACGCTTGCGGGAAGCAGCCGTTCATCGGCGTTCTTCTCGTATATAACAGTTCCGGTCTCTTTTTCCATAAGTATGGCGGACGGGGCCGCTACATCTATCGCCGCCGTATAATCCGTATCATCCTCAAGGAAAATCGCCTCGTCGACCTCTCCCATGTCCATCTCCATATCGGCTTCCGAATATTCGCCGGCCGCATTTGCCGGGAATATGAGAAGTGAGATCACAGATATGACAGCCGCGGTCTTTATGATAAAATCTTTCATCGCTAAACGCCTCCCTCGGAACAAGCCTATGAGACGGCAGCGCTTTTTATTACAAGCTTTTTCCGTAAGGCGTCCGCTTTGACAGTTTTGCGGTCTCCATAAAGCGCCGTTGTTTTTCTCTTGATTTATCAGGCAGGCTGTGGTATACTATGGTATAATTTGATTTATATGGCTGATATAAGTTTTCACGCCGGATGGCGTCGGATAACTTTGTATCGCACCATACAACCTGCGGGTATAATTCATCGGTAGAATGTGAGCTTCCCAAGCTCAATAGGTGGGTTCGACTCCCATTACCCGCTCCAAAATTAAAGGCGCGACCGTATGGTTGCGCCTTTAATTTTGGGCTTCGGCTCGCGCGGCGGCTTTTTGCAAGCGGCAAACCGCGGCCTTGCAGGTGCATCAGAGATTTTTTATGACTTTGCATGGATTGCCGGCGGCCAGAACGTTCGACGGTATGTCTTTGTTCACTACGCTCCCAGCGCCGATCACGACGTTATCGCCTATTGTTACGCCGGGAAGCACGATGACATTCCCGCCGATCCACACGTTGTTTCCGACAGTTATAGGCCTTGCGTATTCAAGTCCCCTGTTTCTCGTATCAGCATCCAGAGGGTGTCCCGCCGTATAAAAACCGCAGTTCGGTGCAATGAACACATTATCTCCGAAATGGACCTTATTGCCGTCCAATATCACGAGATTGTGATTGGCGTAGAAATTTTCCCCAACCTCTATATTGTATCCGTAATCGCACATGAAGGGCTGTTCTATGATGATCGAATCCCCTGTCTTTCCGAGAATATTTTTTATAGCGGCGGCCTTTTCCTCATACTTTGACGGCTTTATCATATTGTACTCAAAGCACCTGTCTTTTGCCGTACATCTCTCCTCGATAAGATCCTTGCAGTGATTTGCATCGTACAGCTCGCCCGCGAGCATTTTTTCTTTTTCATTCATAATTGTCTCCTGAAATGATCGATATCTTTGACTTATGTGCAGCCAAAACAGGCTGCGGCTCACTTTAGCCGGCTTTTCGCCTTGGTTTTAGGCATATAATATTATTTGCAGAAATATTGATCCTTAAAATCGCCTTAATTTCCGAAATTTTCCCGTAACGCAAAAAATCGGAGCAAGCGAAAAAGCTTGCTCCGACGTGGTGGACGATACAAGACTCGAACTTGTGACCTCCCGCACGTCAAGCGGATGCGCTACCAGCTGCGCCAATCGTCCTCAGCAGAAGATATTTTACATGATGCCGCGCAATTTGTCAATACTAATTTGCAAATATATATTCTGTGTAAAACATCCGTCTTTTTACAGCGAACAGCCATGTGTATATTGCTTTTTCAGCAGATATCACTTAAAATGTAGGCAAAAGGAGGCATTCAAATGACAAAGACAAAAAGTCTCGTGATATCTCTTATCGCGACGATAGTGATCGTATTGATCTCATTTTATTTTGCCCTGCCCGCTATAAACGTCCAATCCCCCGCTTTTTGGGTATATATAACGTTTATACTAATATTTTTTAATTTCCTTTATTCTTTTTTGTTGGCCGCAAACTCATTTGCCAAAAAGGCCGCGGTCGATTTCCCGAAAATCGGAGTTATTCTGATGGCGATACCAGTCGTCGTTTTGATAATCGGCGGGCTGATCTCGTCGACTATGTTTAATGCGAAAAGGTACGCCTCAATAATAAATGTCGAGGACGCCGTTTTTGAAGAGGACATGCCGGAATCCGACTCCGTCTCCAATATTGCGCTTATGGATACGGAGTCCGCCACAATAATCGGCAACCGTGCGCTCGGCGCCCTGTCCGAAGTGGTGTCACAGTATGAAATAAGCCCGACATACACCCAGATAAACTATCATAACACTCCGCAGAAGGTCGCAAACCGCGAATATGCCGATTTTTTCAAGTGGCTCAGCAATCGTTCAAACGGGATACCGGGCTATATCATGGTCGACCCTGTAAATAATACCGCGACCTACGAGGAACTTGAGACCCCCATCAGATATGTGTCGAGCGCATACTTTGGGGAAAATCTATACAGGGCGCTGCGCTTCGATTATCCGACGAAAATATTCGATTCAGTTTATTTTGAGCTGGATGAGGAGGGCAATCCGTACTATATCGTGTCATGTCTGTCTTCAAAAGTCGGCCTTTTCGGCGCGAAAGACGTCTCTGAGGTTATTATTTTCAACCCGTGCGACGGAAGCTCTGTTCTCTACCCCGTTGAGGAGACTCCGGCCTGGGTCGATATAGTATACACCGGCGACCTCGCGTCGAAGAAATTCAACTGGTACGGCATGCTGTCCGGCGGTTTTTTCAACAGCATCATCGGTAACAAGGACTGCAAGCAGACAACGGACGACTACGGATATGTCGTTTTGGAAGATGACGTATGGTACTTCACCGGTGTCACCTCCGTGAACAGCGACGAGAGCAACATCGGATTTGTCCTGTCGAACGCAAGAACCGGCCAGTACAAATACTACCCCGTTGTCGGCGCGGAGGAGTATTCCGCAATGGCAGCCGCGGAGGGGCAGGTTCAGGAAACCGGCTACGTTGCCTCTTTCCCGTCGCTTATAAACGTGTCCGGCGAGGCGACGTATATCCTCGTCTTAAAGGACAACGGAGGGCTTGTGAAGCTGTACGCGCTTGTAAACGTGGAAAATTACGGTATAGTGGCCACCGGGTCGACGCAGGAGGATGCGTTTGCGGCATACAAGCGGCTTTTGAGCGAAAGCGGCGTTGTTGACGTCGCACCTGACGATATCGTTTCGGCCACCGTCACCGTTGAGACTGTTCGTCTTGCGACGCTTGACGGGTCGTCCGTCGTTTACATTACGGCGGAAAACGGCGATGTCTACAAGGGGTATCTCAGCGAGGATGAGAGTCTTATCCTCATACGCGAGGGCGATTCTATCACCGTCGAGTATTCCGAGACCGATATCGACGGCATATACCTAATAAGCTCGTGGAGGTAGCACTTTTTTGCGCAAAGCGCAAGTTTGTAAAATAAAACGGAGCAGAAATATTTCCGCTCCGTTTTATTTTGTTAAAAAGCGTCGCGGGGTTTATCTCTCGTAGCAAATATAGTGCTATATCATTTTACGGGCGGGTGTGTACCGGCCGCAAAATGCCGACAGTACGGCAATTGCGCAAACACAGCAAATATGCGCCCGCGGGACTGTAAAGCTTATAGAAAAATTTGCGTTTTCCCAAAAAATTTAAACGTATTTTTTTATAATTATGCCCATCCTCCCGCGGCGCGACGTTGTCTGCGCGTCAAGCACCTGCGCCTTTCCCATGCCTTTTACGCTTATTATATCGCCGTCTTTTACAGGGCGGTCGCATTTTAAGCACTCGATATGGTTTAGTCTTACTCTTCCAGAGTTTATACACTGCGCCGCGCGGTCGCGCGATATGTTGAAGGCCGCAGCAACTACGGCGTCGAGCCGCATGCTCATTACCGTTGCATGTTTCTCCTCAAACTTTATCTCCGGCACAGGTATTGCAGATAGGTCTATTTCCTCAAGCGACAGCGCAGCGCGGCCTGCGGAAGTCATATTCTGCATTACAAACGGCACAAGCTCGCGCATGACGAGAAAGCAGCATTCGTTTTTACCTGTTATGATATCTCCGACGGCTTCTCGCACTATGCCGGTAGCCATAAGGCTTCCGAGAAAATCGCGGTGTCCGAGCTCTTTCGTGCCTTTATATGCCGCGTGTATCGCCGCGACGGGTCCGTCCGGCGACATAAGCCAGTTTTCATCAAGGTAATCGGGCAAAAACGCGATTATATTCCGTTCCGAGCCGTTATACCCGCCGAAAACGACATACCGGGCCTTTATCCCGTCGAGCATTTTCCGCGATATTGCCTGCTGCTCCGGCGCCATAAACCGCGTCTGCGACGGTATCCCCTTTATGCGTGCCGTCTCCTCCTTATCGAGGACGGACGCGAGCAGAAGACGGTCCTCCTCCCGGGAGGCAAACGCCGCTGTGATGTCCT
>CALXCR010000133.1 GCA_944386855.1 uncultured Oscillospiraceae bacterium | reverse complement strand
TCCGACGAGCTGTTCGGCTATAAATATACGGATTTCGCCCCGTCGCCGGAGGAATTTCAGCTTGAGGCGGAAAAGCGGGTGAGAGAGCTACACACCTACGATGTTTTGAGAGCGGACCGCTGCATCTCCGTAAACTCCATGGAGGCGAGAGTCCCGTTCGGAGATCTCGACTTTGTGCACTATGTGATGTCGCTCGATCCGGCACTCAAGATGAACACATACGGAAAAGGCAAGTATCTCCTCAGGCATGCGTTTGAGGGCGATCTGCTTCCCGAAGATATACTTATGAGGGAGAAAGCCGCGTTCAGCGACGCCGTCGGCCACTCAATGGTCGACGATCTGAAAAAATACGCGGGCGCGCAGTATACCGACGAGGAATTTGAGGAGCTGCGCGCCGAATACACATACGCAACGCCGTTTACGAAGGAGTCGCTGCTGTACAGGGAGCTTTTTGAGAGCTTCTATCCCGGCCAGGCCGAGATGATACCCGGCTTCTGGATGCCGAATCCCGAGTGGGAGGGCTGCCAGGTGGACGATCCGTCGGCGCGGGTTCTTTCAAACTACGGCGCGAGCGGGGAATAAACAGGAAATTAATTGGAAAGGAACACTGCGATGAGCGAAGAGCAAAAAATGTTGTACAGACCGCAATTTGAGCATGACGCGTGCGGTATAGGAGCCGTTATAAGCATAGACGGAGAGGCCTCTCACGCGATCGTTGACGACGCGCTTTCCATAGTCGAAAAGCTGGAGCACCGCGCGGGAAAGGACGCCACCGGCGAGACCGGCGACGGCGTCGGCATAATGGTGCAGATATCGCACGAATTCTTCTCCAAAATAGGAAAAGAGATGGGCATAGATCTGGGCGGACGCCGCGATTACGGCGTCGGCATGTTCTTCCTGCCGCAAAATATGCTCGCGCGCAAGCAGGCGCAGAAGATGTTTGAGATAATGTGCGACAAGGAGGGCGTCGAGTTTCTCGGATGGCGTGATGTCCCGACGGACGCGTCCATTCTCGGCGACAGGGCAAGAGAGGCCATGCCTTATATATGCCAGTGCTTTGTAAAACGCCCGGATGATATAGCAAAGGGCATAGATTTTGACAGAAAGCTGTTCGTTGTACGCCGCGTTTTCGAGCAGAGCAATGATACGACTTACGTCGCGTCGTTCTCGTCGCGCACGATAGTATACAAAGGTATGTTCCTAGTTGGACAGCTTCGGCGCTTTTACCTCGATCTGCAAGACGAGTCGTATTCGAGCGCGATCGCCATGGTCCACTCCCGCTTTTCGACAAATACAACGCCGAGCTGGGAGAGGGCTCATCCGAACCGCTTCATACTCCATAACGGCGAGATAAATACGATACGCGGCAACGTCGACAGGATGCTCGCCCGTGAGGAGACGATGAGTTCGCCGTATCTTCAGGATGACATGGAAAAGGTCCTGCCTGTCATAGGGCAGTTCGGCTCCGACTCCGCCATGCTCGACAATACACTCGAGTTTATGGTCATGAGCGGAATACCGCTTCCGCTCGCCGTTATGATAACGATTCCCGAACCGTGGAAAAACGACCCGAACATCAGCCGTGCAAAGCGCGATATGTACCGCTATTACGCGACGATGATGGAGCCGTGGGACGGTCCTGCCGCAATAACGTTTTCCGACGGCGACATAATGGGCGCCGTGCTAGACAGAAACGGGCTTCGACCCGCGAGATATTACATAACGAAAGACCGCCGGCTCATACTCGCGTCCGAGGTCGGCGCGCTCGATATCCCGCCGGAGGACATAGAACTTAAATCGCGCCTCCAGCCGGGTAAAATGCTGCTTGTCGATACGGTGGCAAAGCGCGTAATATCGGATGAGGAGTGCAAGGAATACTACGCGAGCAGACAGCCGTACGGCGAGTGGCTCGACGCAAGCCTTATACAGCTCAAGGATCTGCCTATACCGAATCAGAAAGTGCCGAACTACTCGCCGGAAGAGCGAGACAGACTGTATAAGGCGTTCGGCTATACATACGAGGATATAACGAACGCCATACTCCCGATGGCGGAAAAGGGGCATGAGCCCACATCGTCCATGGGTACCGACGTGCCGCTTGCCGTCCTCTCGGAGAAGCATCAGCCGCTTTTCAACTATTTCAAACAGTCGTTTGCGCAGGTAACAAACCCGCCGATAGACGCTCTGCGCGAAAAAGTCATAACGGATACAACGGTATACGTCGGATCGGACGGAAACCTGCTCGTCGAAAAGCCGGAAAACTGTACGGTTCTGCAAATCCAAAACCCGATACTTACGAGCGTCGACCTTATGAAGATCCGCCATATGAAAAAGCCGGGCTTCAAGGTGGAGACCATATCGCTCCTGTACTATAAAAATACTTCACTTGAAAAGGCGCTTGATAAGCTGTTTGTAGAATGTGACCGCGCTTATATGGGCGGGGCGAACGTGCTTATCCTGTCGGACCGCGGCGTTGACGAGAACCACGTTGCAATACCGTCGCTTCTCGCCGTATCGGCCATGGAGCAGTACCTTATACGCACGAAAAAGCGTACGGCCGTCTCGATAATACTCGAGAGCGCCGAGCCGCGGGACGTACACCATTTTGCGACGCTTTTGGGCTACGGCGCGCGCGCCGTAAACCCGTATCTCGCTCAGGAGTGCATATCGGAGCTCATCGACAACGATATGCTCGATAAGGACTACCATACGGCGATAGACGACTACAATAACGCAATTTTGGACGGAGTCGTGAAGATATCGTCCAAAATGGGCATATCTACACTGCAATCGTACCAGTCGGCGCAGATATTCGAGATAGTCGGCATATGCAAGAGCGTAGTCGATAAGTATTTCACAAACACGATAAGCCGCGTGGAGGGCATCGGCCTGAAGGAGATCGGAGAGGGCGTCGAATGGCGTCATGACCATGCGTTTGACCTTCTGGGACTCGGCGTCGATACAACACTCGACAGCATGGGCGAGCATAAGCTCAGAGCCGGCAAGGACACGGAAGACCATATGTATAACCCAAGGGTCATAATCGGCCTGAGGGAGGCCGCGCAGAGCGGCTCGTACGAGAAGTTCAAGGAATATTCGACGATCGTCGACGACGAGCGCAAGCCGCATACGCTGAGAGGGCTTCTTGAGTTCATCTACGATCCCGACGGCGGCGTGCCGATAGAAGAGGTAGAACCGGCGTCTGAAATAGTCAAGCGCTTTAAAACGGGCGCTATGTCGTACGGCTCGATATCCGAAGAAGCGCATACCTGCCTTGCGATAGCGATGAACCGCCTCGGCGGAAAGTCGAACTCCGGTGAAGGCGGCGAAGATCCGGCGCGTTTCGGTACGGAAAAAAACAGCGCGATAAAACAGGTCGCGTCTGGGCGTTTCGGCGTCACGAGCGAATACCTGTGCAGCGCAAACGAGATACAGATAAAGATGGCACAGGGCGCAAAGCCAGGCGAGGGAGGTCATCTGCCGGGCAAAAAGGTGTACCCGTGGATAGCAAAAACTAGATATTCAACGGCCGGTGTATCGCTGATTTCCCCGCCGCCGCACCACGATATATATTCGATAGAGGATCTTGCGCAGCTCATATTCGATCTTAAAAATGCAAACAGAAGGGCGCGTATATCGGTAAAGCTTGTGTCCGAAGCGGGAGTGGGAACGATCGCGTCGGGCGTCGCAAAAGCCGGCGCGCAGGTCGTCCTCATATCAGGGTACGACGGCGGGACGGGCGCCGCTCCACAGAGCTCGATACATAATGCGGGACTCCCGTGGGAGCTCGGCCTTGCCGAGGCGCACCAGACGCTCGTGCAGAACGGCTTGCGCTCACGCGTGCGTCTCGAGACTGACGGAAAACTCATGACAGGCCGCGACGTGGCCATAGCGTGCATACTGGGCGCCGAGGAATTCGGCTTTGCTACAGCTCCGCTCGTCACGATGGGCTGCCTTATGATGCGCGTGTGCAACCTCGACACCTGCCCCGTAGGTGTCGCAACACAGAACCCGTATCTGCGCTGCCGTTTTTCCGGCAAACCGGAGTACGTCATGAACTTCATGATGTTCATCGCGGAGGAAATGCGAGAGATAATGGCAAAGCTCGGCGTGAGAACGGTAGAAGAGCTTGTCGGACGCACGGATAAGATAAAAGTGCGCGAGCACCAGATAACGGATAGGGCGGAGACGCTTGACCTCTCGGAGATCATAGCCCCGTGCGAGCCGATCCACTTCAAGCCGGAGGACGTGTATGATTTCGAGCTTGAAAAGACGCTCGACGAGCGCGTTTTCCTGCCGGCGTTCGAGCCGCATTTCGACACAAAGACCCCGCATCAGATAAACACGGATATATCGAGCACAAACAGGACGGCCGGCACGATACTGGGCTCCGAGATCACGCGGCGGTTCGGCCAATCGCTCGATGACGACACATATGTTGTACATTGCCGCGGAGGCGGCGGGCAGTCGTTCGGCGCGTTTATACCGCGCGGGCTCACTATGGAGCTCATCGGAGACTGTAACGACTATTTCGGCAAGGGGCTCTCCGGCGGAAAACTCATAGTGAGACCCGACCCTAGAAGCACGTTCAGGGCCGAGGATAATATCATAATCGGTAACGTCGCGCTCTACGGTGCTACGGGCGGAACGGCCTATATAAACGGCATAGCCGGCGAGCGCTTCTGCGTAAGAAACTCCGGCGCTGTTGCCGTCGTTGAGGGCTGCGGAGACCACGGCTGCGAATACATGACGGGCGGGCGCGTAGTCGTTCTCGGCCAGACCGGCAAAAACTTTGCCGCCGGCATGAGCGGCGGTATAGCGTATGTCCTGGACGAGGCGCACGACTTCTATCTCAAGCTCAATAAAGAGCTTGTCACGATGTCCGGCGTCACCGAAAAACGCGATCAGGATGAGCTTTACGGGCTTATTTCCGCGCACGTCGACGCAACCGGTTCGCCGCTCGGAAAGAAGATAATCGAATTGTTCAGGGAATATCTGCCGCGTTTCAAAAAGATAATACCGAACGATTATCAGAGAGTAATGAGAGCTATTGAAAAGCTCACCGAAAAGGGCATTACGCGCGAACAGGCGGAGCTTGAGGCCTTCTATCTCAATCAAAACGCTTAAGGGAGGAGAAAACGATGGGAAAACCAACAGGATTTATAGAATATTCGCGTGAAGTTAATCTGTCTATCTCTCCCAGGGAGCGTATAAGGGACTTTTGCGAGTTTCATATCCCCATGGAAAACAGTGAGCGGCAAAAACAGAGCGCCAGATGTATGAACTGCGGCGTCCCGTTCTGCCAATCCGGCGAGCTGTTCGGCGGCATGTACAGCGGATGCCCGCTGCATAACCTGATACCTGAGTGGAACGACGAGATATACAGAGGAAACTGGAAACAGGCGCTTGCGCGCCTTCGCAAGACGAATAATTTCCCCGAATTTACGGGGCGCGTATGTCCGGCGCTGTGCGAGGCGGCGTGTACCTGCGGGCTTAACGACCTGCCCGTGACCGTACACGACAACGAGCTTGCAATCGTCGAGGAAGGGTACGAAAGGGGCTGGATACAGCCGCGCATCCCGGCCGTGAGGAGCGGAAAGAGGATCGCCGTCATAGGTTCAGGACCGGCGGGACTTGCCGCAGCGGACCAGCTCAACCAGCGCGGGCACGCCGTAACCGTGTTTGAACGCGACAAAAGGCCGGGCGGACTGCTGATGTACGGCATCCCGAACATGAAGCTTGACAAAAGAGTCATTGACAGAAGAATAAAGCTCATGGAAGAAGAGGGCGTCGATTTCAAGACGGGCGTGAACGTCGGAGTAGATGTCCCGGCCGATGAGATTTTAAACGAATACGATGCTGTCATACTGTGCTGCGGCTCGAAAACGCCACGCGACCTGCCTGTCCCCGGACGCGACAGCGGCGGGGTGTACTTTGCGGTCGATTTTCTCTCCGACGCGACGAGAAGGCTTATTGGAGAGCCTGTGACAAGCGACGAGACAGCCAAGGGAAAAGATGTAATCATCATTGGAGGCGGCGATACGGGCAACGACTGCGTCGGAACGTGCATCAGACAGGGCTGCAAATCGGTCATCCAGCTTGAAATGATGCCGAAGCTCCCCGATGAGAGAGCAGAGACGAACCCGTGGCCGCAGTGGCCGAATGTCTGTAAGGTCGACTACGGACAGGAGGAGGCCGTCGCCGTATTTGGAAACGACCCGAGGATATATCAAACTACGGTCAAAGAGATAGTCAAGGACGAGGACGGGAATATAAAATCCGTCATTACCGTAAAGCTCGAGCCGAAAAAGAATAAAAAGACCGGCAGAACCGTCATGAAAGAAGTGGCGGGCAGCGAGCAGGAACTTGAATGTCAGCTTCTCCTCATAGCGGCCGGATTTATCGGCTGTCAGGATTATGTGGCACGGTCGTTCGGCGTTGAAAAGACCCCGCGCGGAACAGTTGCAACAAAGGACGGAGATTATTCTACCGGCGTCGAAAAGGTATTCACCGCCGGTGACGCAAGACGCGGGCAGTCGCTTGTTGTCTGGGCCATAGCCGAGGGGCGCGAATGCGCAAAACAGGTGGACGAATTCCTTATGGGCTACAGCAATATGCTGTAATAAGATTTGAAAAAACCGGCGGATGTTTAAATTAGCGTCCGTCGGTTTTATGTCATTTTGCGAAACCGCGTCATATTATAATAAAGTAAACGGATATTAGATATTAGGCAGTACGGCTGCTCATCGCCTGCGTTGAGATCAGGACGCTCCGTCTGCGCTTATAAGTGTGCTTATATAATATGAAAGGCGTGAAAACCCATGACGATCAGGCAAAAACAGTGGCAGTTATATTATCTTGGCTATACTACTAAGGCTAATATCGACGGTATGCTCGGACCTAAAACAGAAGCGGCGACAAGAGCGTTTCAGGAGGATAACGGCCTCGTTGCTGACGGGATATTCGGATACGATACGGAGATAAAAAGCGTTGAGATCATAAAATCGATACAGACGGCGCTGAACGCACAGGTTGCCGCCGGGCTTGAGGTGGACGGCCTCGCTGGAGAACTCACGGTAAATGCCACTGTGCAGTTTCAAATGAAAGCAGGGCTTGCTCCGGACGGCCAGGCCGGATATGATACGAGAGCTGCGCTTTTAGCGCCGGCATCGACGGTCACGAACGAGACGCTGTGCGATTTTAAAACGATCAAACATTTTATCCGCGCCGAATTTGCGTGCAAGTGCGGCAAATACTGCGACGGTTACCCGACAGAAATGAAACAGAAAGTGGTAGAGGTAGCTGATAGGATACGCGAGCATTTTGACAGACCTGTGTATGTGTCGAGCGGCCTGAGATGCACCCAGCATAATATTGATGTCGGCGGAGTGCCGACGAGCCGTCATTTGTACGGGAAAGCCATGGATATCTATGTCGAGGGCGTGAGCGCCGCGACGCTCCTTGAGTATATCAGGCAGCAGCCGGAGATATCGTACACATACGCTATTGACGGAAATTACTGCCATATGGATATTCAGTGAGTATAAATATAAAAAGCGGAAGCGTAAAATGGGCTTCCGCTTTTTATCAAATTTTTTACTAAAAAGGATAAATGAACACCCCGCGGGAACGCTATATCAAGACGGCGATAAGCTGAACGCTTATCCAATATGCCCGCGCCCGATGCGTGTATGGACGAGTCAGCAAACTTGACAAAGCGGGGCGTAGTCCATATAATCAAAAAGTCGGCAAAACCGACAAAATTAGAATCGGAGTATATGTTATGCCCTATTACAGAGAAATGTATTATCTGCTGTTCAATGCGGTTACTGACGCAATAGAGCAGATCGATAAAAAAAGGGCTCAGCAGGCTAAAATAACGCTTATCAATGCGCAAAAAGATGCCGAAGAGCTTTTTTTATGTCGAACCGAAAATGAGACCCCGGACATCGATCCGAATAGCGGAGACGACGGTCCGGGAAATCTCAGAATAATCAAATGAGGGACAAAGCCGCCGGGTTTCGGCGGCTTTTTCTCTTGTGCTTATTGTATATAGCGGCGAAAAACAGCGCTAAACGCGCAGCAAATCAAAACACATGAGGTTTTCGATAATTTAACTGGACAACAATACCGCAATAGTATATAATTTATACAATATTCTTAAAAAAGTGTAACAACTTTTATGCCGTACGGTGCGGCAAATAAAATCGAACGGAGGATCATCTATGGGAAATTTACTTGTAGGCGCCGCAATGCGCAAAATTACCCCCGCCCCCGATGTGCTGGAGGCGCTTAATAAGGCGAATCCGAAGGCTCATCCATACAAAGGCGTGTATGAGGACATCTACGCAAGGGTCATCGTCGTATCGGACGGGACGGAGAAGGCAGTAATAGCCGGAGCGGACCTCGGCAGCTTCCACAACTGCGAGGCAACGGCAAAACGGCTGCATGATGAATTTGGCATAGACCCGCTTGCCTGCATCTTCTCCGCAACGCATAACCATGAAGCGCCGCGCTTTTCAATCAAAGAGGGGGCAGATCCCAGCTTCCGCGAGATGGGAGAGGCGACCGATGCGTCGGATGAGTATTCAAAATGGGTCATTGACCAGTACGCCTCCGCGGTCGGTGAGGCTATAGAAAAGCTGACTCCCGCGAGGATGGGCGTAATCCGCGGCGAGAGCTTTATAAACGTATGCCGCGACCTGCCTACGCCGATGGGCGGTATGCAGATGAACAATTTCCATAAAAACCCGGATCACGAGCTCCTTGTCATAAAATTCGAGTCGCTCGACGGAGAACCTATTGCCGTGTACATAAACCACCCGACGCATTCAAACTACATGGTATGGAATCTCTATGATCAGAGCTTTCCTATGATACAGGCGGACGTCGGCGGTGGTATCAGCCGTTTCGTGGAAAAGGCGCATAAGAATAAGATCGTCGCCGTATGGGCAAAAGGATGCGCCGGCGATCAGAATCCCGTAACGCGCAGCTCGTGGAGAATAATAAACGTCGATGATGACGGCGAATTTTCGCTTGAACAGGTCGTGTTCAACTATAAGGACAATCTGGCACAGCTGCAGTCTCTGCGCTCGACGCAGGGGCTTGAGGTGCTCGAACTGCTCGAAAAAATAGAGGATTGGACGGACGAATTTCAGTTTAAAGCGGCGGAGACCTACCGCAATATCCCGGCGAGGGTGTCTTATACACAGCTTTACGCCCGCGGCGGCGGCACTCCGCAGGGAGAGGGGAAACCAGGACAGAAGTTTTCAAGCTTCGGCGTGTCGCTTGCATGCGGCGAGCTGCCGAAGCCTGTACCGTTTGATCCCCCGCGTGAGATCAATTACCGTCTGCGTCTTGCAAACCTGTGCGGTGTGTCGTTTGTAAACCTAAACAGTGAGAGCTATGCCGCCCTGGGCCAGCTTATCAAAAAGCTCATGCCGACGAAGTATACGGCCGTGCAGTGCGTCACATGGGGAGGCATGGGCTATATCCCGGATACCGACGGTGAGTGGATAAACGGTTTCGGCGCTGCCAATACGAACGCGTGGAGCGGCAAGATGACCGAGGACGCGTACACAGACGGGTTCACACAGCTTAAAAAAGAGGTCTACGGCGAATAAGCCGCGCCGGACCGAGATTAGAAGGAGGGTTTTAATATGTCAAAAATGCTTGCCGGAGCTGCAAAAAGATGCATTACTCCGAATGATGATATACTTAAGAAATTTGCCGAGCAAAACGGTCCTCGCGAGAGCTTTGATGGTGTATATGACGATATTTTCGTGCGCGTCATCGCCGTTTCCGACGGCAGCAGGAAAGTGCTCCTGATTTCCGCTGATCTCATGGTATTTCCGGGGCAGGAGATGCTCAGCCGCCGCCTTGAGGAAGAATTCGGCATAGAGCCGTACGGCTGCATATTCGGTGTGACCCACAATCATGAAGCGCCGATGGCCGGATTTAAAGAGGGTGACGATTTCAACGTATCGCCGCGCCCCGCAACCGATGCGCAGGACGAATACAGCAGGTTTGTACACGAGCAGACCATATCCGCCGTAAGAGAGGCGATAGAATCGCTCGTCCCCGCCCGGATGGGCGTGAATTCCGGCCAGAGTTACATAAACTGCAACCGCGACCTCGCGACGCCGAAAGGCCCTATACAGGCAAACGACTGGCATGGCCCTGCCGATCACGAGCTGCTCGTCATCCAATTTGAGGACCTCAATGGCGGGATAATCGGCATGTATGTAAACCATGCGACGCACTCTAACATGGCGTGCTGGAATCTGTATAACGGGGATTTCAAAAAGATACAGGGCGACTTCGGCGGCGGAGTTTCACGATTCGTCGAAAAAGCGAATAAAAATAAATTCCCGGTGCTGTGGGTGATGGGCGCTGCCGGCGACCAGAGCCCGTTTGTCCGCAGCAAGCTCAGGAGCGTGGATGTCGACGATGACGGCAACTTCTCCGTTGTCGAGTCGTATTTCACGATCGAGACTGTCTTAAAACAGCTCCAATACATAGTCTGTACGCAGGGGCTGGAGGTTTTGGAGCTCTCCGAAAAAATGACCGAATATACGGACGAGTTCTCATTCACCGCGGCGGAGACGTGGCGCGGAACTGCCGCCAGAAAGCCGTACCGCGATATGAAGATAGAGCCCGCCTGCGGCGAGCGGCCGCAGCCGCAGCCGTGGAGATTCCCGGTAGTCCCGCACCGTATGCGCCTTGCCGTTTTAAACGGCGTCGCCTACGCCATGATGAACGGGGAGATCTATTCGCTCATCGGAACGCAGATAAAAGAGGCGCTGCCCGTAAAGCATACGGCGATAGTGTCGATGGCTTATGGGATGCTCAGTTATATACCTGACGCCAAGCGCGAGTGGGTAAACGGCTTCGGAACAGTCAATACGATCGCCGCCTCGGGCGTCGATACGGAGCGCGCCTTTAGAGAAGGATACGCGGAGCTTATGGAAAAAACAGGGCTTGCGTAGAAAAAATGCCCGCCGAGGGGATCTCGGCGATTTAAAGAAATAAATAACGGCGTCACCTCATATTTTGAGGTGACACCGCTGCCGTTCTGATGTAAGTTTTGTTCCTAAGACTGCCAAACAGCGCCGGAATGTGTCTATACCTATAGCCGTCCTCTGCATAATCGCGGAGACCTTATAAATACGGTACTTTACAGGCGTACATTATACCACTGTGCGGATATCACACACCCGTCAGATCAAACGGCGGGATAAAGCTCTCGCTTGCGGCTCCGAGCTCCTGATAAAACCCGTCCGATATGTCGCACCCCCTGAGATAGCGCAGAGCCGCGTGGTGCTCCGCCTCGGAAAGCGGCCTGTTAAGCTCGTCAAACGGCGTCTCGTTCACCGGCGTGTACTGGCTCATCAGCGAGAAAATCACCTGCCCCGGGCGGAAAGTCCGCTCTACCCAGTCGATGACGCCGAAGGTGTTCTCAAGATTTTCGGGCAAAATCAGATGTCTTATTATCACGCCACGTTTGAGCAGCCTATCGTCACCAAATTCCCTGTCGCCGGTCTGACGGTACATCTCCTTGATAGCGCGCGCCGCCACCTCGGGGTAATCGGCGGCCTTTGAGTATTTGTCCGCTACGTCAGACAGCGAGTATTTCATGTCCGGCATATATATGTCGATAAGCCCTTCAAGACGTCGCAGCGTCTCGATACTCTCGTATCCTCCGCAGTTGTATACGACCGGGACGGGAAGCCCTCCCTCGAGC
>CALXCR010000132.1 GCA_944386855.1 uncultured Oscillospiraceae bacterium | reverse complement strand
CCGCGACAGCATCGCCCGCGGCGTTATGTCCGCCCCCTGTCCCGCAGGAGAGTATGAGAACCTCCAAACAATTTCACCTCCAATCGACTTCGTTTTTCCTTGCTGGTAAGCAGCCGCACAAGAACGGCTGCAGTAATCACAAGAAAACCCAAAACGACAGACGGATCTTCAATTGACCGAAAAACAGCCATAAAGGAAACGGCATATGAAAAAAATGTCCTGTAAAAATGAGGAGTGATTGTCAGCACAACGGAAAAGATAATAAAGAAAAACGCCAGAATAAACAGAGCGTCAAGTGCTGGATACAGCCCTGCGAGAGAACCGAATGTGACCGCAATGCCTTTGCCGCCGTGAAACCAATAATGCAGCGGAAAGATATGGCCGATTACCGGCGCCGCAATGACGAGCGCAGTAAAAAATGGGTTGGTCTCATCCGTAGTTCCGTAACGCATAAACAGAAAAACCGGAATAAATCCTTTCAATACGTCGAAGATCAACGTAAGAATACCGCACCAAAATCCGCCGTATATGAAAGCATTTGCAGTCCCCGGATTATGATCGACGCTTTGCTCAAGTATTTCCTTTTTAAATATTCTTGCAAATATGCGGGCATACAGGACACTGCCGGAGAGATATCCTATGCAAATAAAAATTGTCGTTTCAAACATTTATATCACCTCGTTGAACCCTATAAACTGGTATAGGCCGAGTTTTACATTTTACTTATCCTGTCGCGCTATTTTGATGATGTAGCTTGACAGCTCGGCAAAAAGATTATAGTATAAAAGAAACTATAATTTCTCTGACACAAATATACCATAAATAATGTTAAAATCAAGAGTATAAAATAAAGTGGAACGATACGATAATTTGAGTTTCTAAGATACAATTTGCCAAAATGGTTTCACTTTATATGGGGGAGTTGGAAAGGAGAGGCATTTATGCGCAGAACAACGGCAACAACGGAATATTTAAAAGAGTGTATGGGAACGGCTCTTTTTGAACTGATGAAAGAAAAGCCTATAGAGAAAATAAGCATCGAAGAAATGACTGCAAAGGCGGATGTCGGGCGGTCTACCTATTTCCGTTATTTCAAGAGCAAAGATGAAGTTTTAGTATTCAAAATACAATGTTTATGGAATCGGTTTGCTGAAGAAAACCATATCACGGATTTCCGAGCCGACATATATACGAGTACACGCCTCTTCTTTGAATTTTGCCTCTCCATACGCGATATTAACGACCTGCTCTATCAAGCCGACCGTCAAAACGTGCTTCTGGAAGTCTATTTGCAGGTTTTGACTCCCAAAAAGCAAGAGAAAAATATTTTTACTTATTATAAGCAAAACTGGACTGCCTACGCCCTTTATGGTATTGTCAATGCCTGGATTTTGCGCGGTTATAAAGAAACCCCTTCTCAAATGGTGGCAATTCTCTATGACTTAAAGGAAACGTCCGAGCAGTGAATTGAGCGGATACCATCGATTTCAACAAGTATAATTTGTTTACGCAATAAAAATCCCTTTTATGTAATATCATAAAAGGGATTTTTTAAATCAAAATGCAGTTTCGAATTATTTACCGCAGGTTAAAAGCCAACATTATTGAGCCGCTGCTTATACTCAAGCCGATTTTCGCGTGTATAACCGATAAGCAGGTCAGGTATGCGTTCGTGCAGGGCGTTAACGACTTCAAGAAGCGTTGCTTCCTTGCTTTTGCTCGGTACGGCGCCGAGTATGAAGTATGTTTTTTTGTTTTTGCACGCCAGAACCAGTCCGGCATTGTACGAGATCCCGTTTATTTTACGGATTTGACGATAACACCAGAGGATATCCGACAGGCGAATGATGTTTCCATCATTTGAAATAAAGTAATTTTCGGTCATTATCAGTTTTGCACTTCCGTTTTCAAGTGTAACACTGTCGGGAGAGCGCATCTCCCTTGCAACACGGTCGAGTTCACCGGAGGCTTCCATGCGGCGGATTGCACTCTTTTTCTTTGAAATTTTAGCAAGTGCGACAATGCCCATGATTAGCAGTATAACAAGTGCAATGATTGCAATAAAAAGGGAAATTTCAAACCCTGTATTTGTGTAGTCACGTGATACATTGAGCAAACAATAGCCGAAATAATCGTAAAATTCCGCTTCATCGGCAAGCTCAAAATCTTCAATTGCAAAACCAATAAGCTGATCAGGGAAGTCTTCCGCGATACCTGTGACGGTAACAGTAAGCGTATCGGTAGTATCATTATATACGTCAAGAAGCTCGCCGGAAAGATCAATAGGCTTTGTCATGATTATCCCGAGATAACCGTTGGCATCGAGTATATAATAATAGCCTTCTGTCTCGGACGTGGCTGCAAGCTCTAAATCTGCAATAACGAGCTGACAGTAGTCTCCGCTTTTAGTGTCCAAAGTCATTTCAGACGGATCAGGATCTGGTATTGTTGAAAAAGCGAACATACAAACAACAGATACAATAAATATGGCGGCGACAACTATCAACCTGATATTAATGCCTCTTTTTGCTGTAAAAAACTCGCTCACATAACTGCGCGAATCGCTTGAAAAGTCCATAAAATCTCCTCCATGTTATTTCTAAGCTCAGTATAGCATGGCTATTTTGGAAATGCAACAGATGAAGTTTTTTATTGGAAATTATTGTAGCTTTGCGGTATAATATTAAATGTATGGATATTACATAAAATTTAAATCTATTTTCTCTCCTGCTTATGCGGACAACCATAACAGATGACATTTTGGAGCGGCATCATGATAGAAAACAGCAGTCAGCGTCAGCAGATCGATCAAATGCTTGTATCGCTCTCAAAATCCAATTTTAGAAGCAGGTTCAAGCTCAGCAACAAAGATTTGGAATATATCAATAAAAAGGGAATGGACACCATAAGGCTTCATGCATATGATTTTATCGGAAAAAGACTTGCTCCCGCTGTTATCCCAAATGACGGGAAGCAGACGCCGATGCGTGGACACCCTGTATTTATAGCGCAGCATGCTACGGCGACCTGCTGCAGGAAATGCCTGTATAAATGGCACGGGATAATGCCCGGCGGGAAACTGTCGGAATCGCAGACGAAATATGTCGTCGATCTAATTATGGAGTGGATTGATAAACAGTTGAAATATTGACAGGAGTGTTTTAAATGGCGAGAATTCTTTATCAGGCGCATGGCGGCTTGATGCTTGTCTCCAGAAAGGGCACGGTAGTATATATAGACCCGTACGCAGGTTCTGGTTATGATATCCCCGCGGATGTAATACTTGTATCACATGAGCATGCAGACCACAATCAAGTCGACATGGTCGTAAAAAAAGATGATGTGCAAATATTTCGTCCGGCAAATATGCTTATAGACGGCGAATATCAGACAAAAATAATAAAGGATGTTGTTATAAAAGCCGTTCCGGCGGGGAACAACCCAAATCATGATTTAAGTTCGTGCGTTGGATATCTTGTTGCGGCCGATGATTTTAAGATATACTTTGCCGGAGATACGTCTATGACCGATTACATGAAGGAAGAAATGCCGAAAATGCAGCTTGATTATATTTTCCTGCCGATCGACGGGGTATATAACATGGGATCGCAGGAGGCGGCCGAGTGTGCAAGATATATTGGTGCGAAACATGTTGTACCTATCCATATGACGCCGGGCAAACTGTTTGACATAGAGGCGGCGAGGAAGCTCGACCTCCCGAATGCCCTTGTCGTATATGATGGGACGGAGTTTGAGCTCTGCCACGGCTGCGGCGCAGGCTGTACTAAGGCATAGTTTTGCAATATTAAGGAGCTATTATGATCGCGATTCCCGAAAAACCGCTTTACCTCATAAACAAGCTCAATGCGAGCGGCTATAAAGCCTATATCGTGGGCGGCTGCGTGAGAGATTCAATACTTGGGCTTGAGCCGAAGGACTGGGACATCTGCACATCAGCGACGCCGGAGGAGACGGCGACGGTTTTTGATGAATTTGATAAGATCGACAATGGGATTAAGCACGGAACGGTCGGAGTGATCTTTAACGGCGAGGTTTTTGAGATCACGACGTTTAGATCCGAGGGAATCTATTCAGACCACCGTCATCCCGATAATGTGCGCTTTGAAAAGAATATAGAATATGATCTTGCCAGAAGAGATTTTACAATCAACGCTATGGCATATAACGCGGAGGAGGGGCTTGTCGACATTTTCGACGGCCGGCGCGACCTAATGCATGGTGTCATAAAGTGTGTCGGTAATCCGAAAGCCCGCTTTAACGAGGATGCACTGCGCATTCTCAGAGCCATTCGGTTTGCCGGCCGGTTTGGATTTATCCTGTCACGCGATACGAAAGCCGCCGCGTTTGTGTACTGCGGCCTTTTAAACGAAATTCCTCCCGAGAGGATATTGCCGGAATTTAAAGAGATACTGCTATCGCGGCAGGCGGGCTCTATACTGAATGAATATGCCGGTATTCTTAAACATGTATCGCCCGTTGCGGAAGGCCGAGATTATTCTTTTTTGAACACGATCCCGCATGATTTTTCTCTCAGGCTTGCCGCTGTTTTGTGTAGGGTCGCCTCGTGTCATACTCAGCCGGAGGATATGCGCCCGGATATAAAAAAGCTTCGACTCCCGTCTGATGTTACAAAAGAGGTACTCAGCCTTTTTTTAAATTGCAGAAGGGGTATACCGACGTCGAAATATGAGATCAGAAAACTTATATCCTCGTACGGCATTAAATTTGTATGTAAACTAAAGCATTTGTATCAGGTTTTCGGAGGCAGGAACAGTAACACATATGCGTTATTTGAAAAGGACCTGACAGATATTTTGCGCCGCGAAAAATGTTTTAATGTTTCAGATCTAAAAGTGAACGGCGACGATCTTATAAAGCTCGGCGCACACAGCGCGCAGATAGGCGGGATATTAAACGCACTGCTCGAAAATATATTCTGCGGCAATATCGAAAATGACCGTGACAGCGAACTTGCCCTGGCGGCCTCGCTGATTGGAGAATGAAAATTATAGACGTTCTTTATAATACGCGGTTGACATTGCAACGCTAAAACCGTATACTGAAATACAGCGCGGTTTGTTTTTCACAAAATATTACAAAAGAAGTGATTTGATGAAAAAATATAAAATAGCAGCTATTGCAGGCGATGGTATAGGCCCGGAGGTCGTCGGCGAAGGCCTGAAAATGATGCGGCATATTGCCGAGCTTGACGGTACATTCAGTTTTGAGATAACCGAATTCCCGTGGGGATGCGATTATTACCTTGAGACAGGACGTATGATGCCTGAAGACGGTATAAAGACGCTTTCCGGCTTTGACGCTATATTCCTCGGCGCCGTCGGCAGGCCTGATGTACCCGATCACATATCGCTCTGGGATCTTCTACTGCGTATCAGAAAATCGTTCGACCAGTATGTAAATCTGCGCCCTGTTAAGCTGCTTAAAGGCGCGCCGTGTCCGTTAAAGGACGTAAAGCGCGGGGATATAGATATGCTTTTTGTCCGCGAAAACAGCGAAGGCGAATATGCCGGAAGCGGAAGCTGGCTGTTCAAGGGCAAGCCTAATGAGGTCGTCATCCAGGACGGGGTATTTTCGCGCGTCGGCTGTGAGCGAGTCATCAGATACGCTTTTGAGCTTGCCAGAAAATACGGTAAAAAACTCACCAGTATAAGCAAGGGCAATGCGCTTAATTACTCAATGGTTTTTTGGGATCAGATCTTTAATGAAATTAAAGAAGAATATCCCGATGTGCAGACAGAGTCGCTTCTTGTTGACGCTGCCTCAATGTTTATGGTAAGGCAGCCGGAAAGATTTCAGGTCGTAGTTACATCGAATCTTTTTGGCGATATATTGACGGATCTCGGCGCTGCCATTTCAGGGGGAATGGGGCTTGCTGCGGGCGCGAACATCAATCCAGAACGCAAATATCCGTCGATGTTCGAGCCGATACACGGCTCTGCTCCCGATATTGCGGGGAAGAATATCGCAAACCCCCTTGCAACTTTCTGGTCTGTAAGCCAGATGATGGATCATCTTGGTTATGAGGAATGGGGAAAATTAATCATAGACGTTATTGAAGAGCTGCTTTCAGAGAGGGGGATGCTTACGCCGGATCTCGGCGGAAGTGCGACGACGACCGAAGTTGGAAAAGCAGCTTTGGAAAAACTCGATCAAAAATTTTTAAGTAAACGGTAGAGGAGCGTCATGAAATATAATT
>CALXCR010000131.1 GCA_944386855.1 uncultured Oscillospiraceae bacterium | reverse complement strand
CGATACGAATGTGCTGTACCGCGGCGGAAAAGATGCGCTCGCATTCATGCAATCTGAGAGCCGCAGGATACTGTCCGGTGACCCCGGTTCATTTGAAAATGAGCTTTTACGGCTCGACCGTGAGTTTATACGGAGAAACCTGAGCCCCGGCGGGTGCGCCGATATGCTGGCGATGGCACTTTTTTTAAGTGAAATTCCGCAGGAGACAGGGCTTCTTGATTGAGCTTTTTCGCGCCTTCTCATTCAATATATCAAATCAGGTATTGTAAAAACACCGTGTGTTGTTATATAATATTGCGCGTGAATTCCGCTGTTTGTATTTTCCGTATAAAATTACAAACAAATATTTGACTTCTTGGCTCATAGAAGATAAAATGTATAGAGGAATTTACCTAATTACCCGATTGAGAATTAATAATAATAAACCAAAGGAGAAACAACATGAAAAAAATTCTCGCTGAACAGGTAGTCGATTACCTTGAGCGCAGAGACGTAAAATATGTTTTCGGTCTCTGCGGTCATACCGTTATCGCTATGCTTGACGCACTTAGCAAGAGCGATAAGGTAAAGTATATCTCTAACCGCCACGAGCATATCGCCGCAACGGCTGCCGACGGTTACGCCCGCGTAACTCATAAGGCGTCCGTCGTCATGTGCCACTTAGGGCCCGGTCTCACGAATGCGACCACCGGCGTTGCGAACGCGGCTTTCGACTCCATCCCGATGGTAGTCATCGCAGGCGACGTGCCGAGCTACTACTACGGCCGTCATCCGCATCAGGAAGTCAATATGCATTGCGATGGTTCGCAGTACGACATCTACAAGCCCTTTGTTAAAAGAGCATGGCGTATTGACAACCCGGATATGATGCCGCAGATCCTTGACAAGGCCTTCCGTCTTGCCGAGAGCGGACGTCCCGGTCCTGTTCTCATCTCTGTCCCCATGGATATGTTCTCACGCGAAGTCGACGTCGACCTCTTTGAAAGGACCTACCGCGACAGCCACGAGACCGTTCGCCCGGCGCTCGATCCCGACACCGCCGCGAAGATCGCGAAGATGCTTGTCGAAGCTAAAGATCCTGTTATCCATGCCGGCGGCGGTATCCTGCTCTCTCAGGCATCCGATGAGCTTGCCGCTCTCTCTGATTTCCTCGATATCCCGATCTCCCGTACTCTTATGGGACAAGGCTGCGTGCCTGATAACTTCCCGCTCCTGCTTGGTCAGACAGGCTTCTGGGGTCTCGAGTTCACGCACAGCAAAACCGCTAACGCCGACGTTATCCTCGGTATCGGCACTCGCTTTGCAGAGGCTGACAGCTCCAGCTGGTATCCCGGCGTAACCTTTAATATGGAAAAGACGAAGTTCATCCAGATCGACATCGACCCGATGGAGATCGGACGTAACTATCCTGTTGAGATCGGCGCTATCGCTGATGCTAAGGCCGCTCTCAAGCAGATCCTCGACGAAGCGAAGAAGATCTGCCCGAACGGCATCGACCGTCCTGAGCTCCGCGAGCAGATCGCGAAGGTCAGAGCAGAGTTCAAGGCCTCTTACCATGATCTCAGCGTTGACGATCGTTTCCCGATGACTCCACAACGTATACTTAAAGACGTTAAGGACGTTCTCCCGGCAAACGCCATGATCACCACCGACGTGGGCTGGAACAAGAACGGTGTTGCCCAGCAGTACGAAATCCTCGAGCCGGGTACGATCCATCATACCTCCGGTCTTGCTACCATGGGCTTCGGCGCCTGCTCAGTTCTCGGCGTAAAGCTCGCAGCTCCCGACAGAGTCTGCATCACCCTCACGGGCGACGGCGGTTTCGGCGCTGCTAACCCATCCTGCATCGCAACGGCTGTTGAGCAGAACATCCCTGTAATCTGGGTCGTTATGAACAACTCTGCTTTCGGTACTATCGCAGGTCTTGAAAACGGCAATTACGGCACTCAGTTCGGTACTGTTTTCCAGACGCCGGACGGTGCTTCCTACTCACCCAACTGGGCTGAGGTCGCGAAGGGCTACGGCATCAAGGCTGTCAGAATTGAGTCTGCCGATCAGTTCGCTCCCGCTCTCAAAGAAGCTATTGAGTCCAATGAGCCGTACCTCATCGACGTTCCGATGGTCAACCTGCCTGTTCCGACTCCGGGCTGCTGGAATATCAACGATATCTACACTCCGAAGCCGAACATTGTCGACGGTGTTGTCAGAAGAAACGAAGACGGCGAATTCGTCGTACCGAATCACTCTGCTACACATAAGACCTGATATTGCGCACTCAGGTAAAAATAAAACCGGTCATCATATGATGACCGGTTTTTTACATGTTTTGCACAAATGTAAATTACACAAGGATTTGCCAAAAACGCATTTTTCGTAGATTCAAAAATGCCGGCCATCGTATGATGGCCGACATTTGACGTTGTCAGAAAATTTCGAGATTATTTTGCGCACAAATACTAAGGCATTTGTGCGCTTTTTTATCCTGTAACGCGCTTTTGCGGGATTAGTAACACTTATTTTTTCGCCGCTATAGCCTCTATTTCCACAAGCGCGCCTTTAGGCAGGTTTGCGGCTTCAAATGCGCTTCGCGCCGGGCATTCCGTTTTGAAAAACTCTGCGTACACCTCGTTCATCGCGGCAAAGTTTTCAATATCGCTCAAGAAAACAGTCGTCTTCACGACATCCTCAAGACCGCAGCCGGCCTCCTTAAGGATCGCGGACAGATTTGTTATAGACTGTTTTGTCTGGGCGTATATGCAGTCTTTCGGAAACGCGCCCGTCTCGGGATCGATCGGAAGCTGGCCTGATACGAATACAAATCCGTTTACCTCTATCGCCTGTGAATACGGCCCTATCGCGCCGGGTGCTTTTTCAGTAGCTATAACTTTTTTCATATTATCACTCCGTTCAAAATTTTATATAATTTGATCTGCCGCGGCAGATTGTATCACATTTTTTATGCCTCGCGGCGAAAACGTAAATCAACGCAATAATATGCCGACCGCCGCTTTCCCATTTTGCTCGGACGATATGCGTTTAATCTTCATCTTCCGGCTCTGACTCAAGTTTTGTCATAATGATCTCGATAACGCGCCGTTCCTCCACTTTAGTTACGACGATGTTATATCCGTCATAATCTATGCTGTCTCCCTCTGCCGGGACTTTTTCGAGCAGCTCTATCACCCATCCGCTGACCGTTGCAGCTTCAGTCTCGATCTCAATATCAAGATAGTCCTCCAGCTCGCCGATTGACGTAGCGCCGTTCACCTTCAGTTTGCCCGGCTCAATCTCCTGGAAATCCTCGACTATCTCGTCATGCTCATCCCAGATATCGCCGACAAGCTCCTCCAAAATATCCTCCATGGTCACAATACCCATCGTCCCGCCGAATTCGTCTGTCACAACGGCGATATGCGACTTTTTCTGCTGCAGCAGCTTTAACAGCGCGCCTATACTCATCGTCGGCGACGCATAAACGGGCGGCTTCATGATTTTCGGCAGATCGCACTCACGCATCTCGTACAGATCTTTTTGATGCAGGATGCCGACTATATTATCGAGCGTCTTTCTGTATACCGGCAGGCGCGAATATCCGCTTTCGATAAACATATTTCGCGCGTCCTCATAGCTGGCATTTTCCTCAAGCGCCGTGATATCGACGCGCGGCGTCAGTATGTCCTCTGCTACCATCTCGTTAAACTCGATCGCGTTCCTTATGATCTCGCTCTCCTGGTCGTCTATAACGCCGTCCTGACGAACTTCCTCCATAAACGACAGGAGTTCCTCGTCGGTCATCGCCTGCTCCTCGTCCGTATTATGGGACTTTGACATGAGCACCGCCCAGCCTCTCAGCAGAAAAGTGACTGGCGAAAGTATGTACCGCAGAATGTTTATCAGCGGCGATGAGAACATAGCAAGGCCCTCCGGCGCTTTTTTCGCAAGGCTTTTCGGCGTCACCTCGCAGATCAACAAAAATACCGCCGCTACGACCGCAAAGGCCGCCGATACACCATCGTCAAAGCGCTTGATAAATATGTAAGCCGTAAGCACCGAAAACGCGGCATTGGCTATGACGCTGCATAAAAGCAGTGTCATCGATACTCTGTCATAGTCCTCTATAAGGCTGTGGCAGAGTGTCGCCCTCTTGTCCCCGCCGTCGGCAAGCGTTTTTATGCGTATTTTGTTTACTGACGAAAACGCCGCCCTTACAGCGGAAAAGTACGCTGAAATGATCACACAGAACACAATAATGGCTATAGTTGAACTGTCGCTTCCCATACGCTTAAAATAATCCTCCTGCATTTATTAATTCGGCATCGCCCCGACGCCTTGATACAGCTTTAAAAGCACAAAAAACACAGCCTATCACGCCGTACGGCAGTAGGTTGTGTTTTTTTAATACTCAAATATCGATCGCCCGTTTACAAGGGTCGGAACTTTCCAAAACAGTCACTCCCAAAATTATAACTTTAAAAAACTTAATTTATTATATCAAAGCCCTCTCGGTAAAGTCAAGTATATTGCTTGCCCTTTGATATATTGATGCGTCAAAAATCAGTCCTTTGACTTATAGTACAGCATACAGTGGCAGTATCCCTCGTAGTTCGGATCTGCGATCTGCTCTTTAAACTCGGTACACATACATTTTGTGTCCTCGGTGCGCTCAAGTCTGCACGGGCAATATCCGCCGGTACGCTTTAATCCCTCGCGTACAGTATCAACGATCTCTCTATTCTCGTTTAATTTTATCATGACCGTACCTCCCATGTATAATTTTTATTTAAATAGTATATCAAAACATGTTTTTTCTCCGTAACCGCATCACAAAGCACCCTGTTTCGCACCAGATGAGACATTCCCCATCTTTCGCCGGCGAAAAATTGTCCAATATGAGAAAATTTTTATAAAAAAGTGTAAATTATGTGATATTGTCACTGTATTTTTGCTAAAATAAGGCTATCATATAAACATCAATTACGAAAGGAGCTTGCAAAATGTCTGTTGTTACCGTAACAAAAGAGAATTTTGAAAATGCAGTTTTAAAGTCAGATATACCTGTACTCGTCGATTTCTGGGCATCGTGGTGCGGGCCCTGCCGTATGCTCTCACCGACCGTCGACGAGATAGCCGAGGAAAACGCCGGCACGCTTAAGGTCGGAAAGGTCAACGTGGACGAGCAGCCGGAGCTTGCCTCCATGTTCGGCGTTGTCAGCATCCCGACACTTATACTGTTCAAAAACGGCAAAGCCGTCAGTTCAAGCGTCGGCGTCCAGCCCAAGTCACACATTGAACAAATGTTTAAATAAGCTTAAATCACTTCTCCGATCGCTTTAATAAATAAAAAGACTGTCCATACCGGCAAATCGGCTTTACACGCCGCCTGCGCCTCTGTGGGCGGTCTTTTTTCGCCCTGTAGGTTTTTCTTCTTACGGTTCATCCAATCCTGATCCCCGGCCCGTTTTTTCTCCGTCTTTAAGTGCGTCCTTAAGCGACGTCCTGCGAACGCTTTCGCGCGTCTTTTGCAGAATGTCCGTTATCCTGCCCGTCACCGCCTCCACCTCGGCGCGGAATGATAAGGCTGATAGCGCCTGCGCTCCATGTCCGAGGATGATAAGCTGCTCCACCCTGTCCGACGTAGCCACGCGTACGCGCTTGCGCTTAGCTATCTCATACGTCGCTTTTTCTATATATGTGTCGGCGGTCTCCGCCTCCTTCGTGTACACGACGTGGATATTGTGATATTTTGTCACGACACCCGGATTACCCTGCACCCTGTACGCGTCAAAAATGAGTATCAGCACGCAGTTTGTAAACCCCTGATAATTGCACATGATATCCATAAGTATCTGTCTCGCCGCATCAAGATTCTCGCTAGCGATGGCTTTCAGGTCATCCCACGCAAATATGATGTTGTACCCGTCGACGAGGACATATTCAGAACCTGTCCCCTCCGCCGGTTTTATCTCAACTTTTTCGGCCAGTTCCGCGCCGTGCCGCTCTTTTGGGGTGCGCATGATAAAATCGCGGCGCTTTACAGGGCCGTATGTGCGCTCGAATATCGACTGCAGTTCGCGATCCTGCTCAAAGCTCCCTCGGTAGCTTTGAGACGGTGCGGCGCTCTTATTCTCTTGCTCCCCGCCATCATCATCGCCGAGGTCAAGTCCTTCTAAGTGCATATAACTTTGCACCTCGTTCCATTTTACGACAAAGCCCGCGCCGTGAGAGCAGAAAACGGAGTCGGCCGGATTTTCCGTATCCCTCTCGGGGTCGTACCCTATCGCCGCAATGACGCTGTCAGAGTCTCTGCACGGCTCATACCCGCGCAGCGTACATGATATACTGCCGCGCCCTTTTGTATACGCCGCCACCTCGCGCGCGTAATAGCGCAGCTCGGCGACGGGCGCTGCCGCTGTCAGCACCGACTCTTCCCCGTCCGTATCCCTGATCTCCACGCCGCCACCCATGCGCTGTATATCGGTCATCGCACGGCCGACACATTCTGACGGCAGCTCTAAAAGCACATCGTACCACGGCTCGAGCAGTACGCTCTCGGCGCTCATAAGCCCCTGCCGGACGGCTCTGTATGTCGCCTGACGAAAATCGCCGCCCTCCGTGTGCTTTAAATGCGCCCTGCCCGTTATAAGCGTTATCTTCATATCGGTAATCGGAGAACCCGTAAGCACGCCGACATGCTCTTTTTCGGCGAGATGTGTCAGTATAAGGCGCTGCCAGTTGCGGTCAAGCACATCCTCCGGGCACGATGAGTAAAAGCGCAGCCCGCTGCCCCTTTCGCCCGGTTCGAGCAGAAGATGCACCTCCGCATAGTGGCGAAGCGGCTCATAATGTCCTATCCCCTCCACGGGCGACACTATCGTTTCCTTATACAGTATGCTCCCCTCGTCGAACCGCACCTCAAGCCCGAATCGGTCGGACAGGACGCGTTTCAATATCTCAAGCTGTACCTCTCCCATCAGCTGGACGTATATCTCGCGCAGCGTCTCGTTCCATATAACGTGGAGCTGAGGGTCTTCCTCCTCGATCCGGCGCAGTATTTGCAGCGCCGTATGCGGGTCGTTTTTGTTTTCCGGTATCACGCGGTATGTGAACACAGGCTCAAGCGCGGGAGAGCCGGCATCCGGTTCGCCGCCGAGCCCATCACCCGCCTCTGCCCCCGTGACACCCGTAACGGCACCCACCCCACCCGCGCACACCCCCTGCTGCCACGGGGATTTAACGC
>CALXCR010000130.1 GCA_944386855.1 uncultured Oscillospiraceae bacterium | reverse complement strand
CCGATCTGCTGCTGCATGTCGTCGACGCGTCAAACCACGAGTGGGAGGAACAGGCCGCCGTCGTCGAGCGCCTTATAGAGCAGCTCGGCGCGAGCGAAACGCCCCGTATAACAGTCTACAACAAATGTGATCTCGCCCCCGGCGAGTTTATCCCGCGGAGCGAGCTGTCCGTGCGTATATCGGCGATCACCGGCGAGGGCGTGGACAAGCTCCTTGAGACAATAGAGTCGACGTTAAACAGGGATAAAAAGCGCGTTATGCTTCTTATCCCCTATTCAAGCGCCGGGATCATCGAGGGACTTCACAAGAGTTCCGCCGTGTTTTCGACGGAATACACCGAAAACGGCATCCTCGCCGACGTTATAGTAAACGCGCAGACGTACGGGCGCGTTAAGCAATTTGTACAGGAGGGCAAAGCTTGATACAATACCGTGTTCCCGCCGGCTTCGGCGAGGCGGAGCTTATCGAAAAGCGTTCCCGTTTCATAAGCCGCATATGGCCCGCGGAGACGGAAGACGAGGCGATAGCGCGTATCCGGGAGATGCGTGAAAAGCACTGGGACGCTTCGCACAATGTATACGCATATATCATCCGCGACGGCAATATCATGCGCTATTCGGACGACGGAGAGCCGCAGGGCACATCCGGCATACCGACCATAAGCGTGTTCCAGCACGAGGAGATATTTAATTTCTGCTGTGTTACGACGCGCTATTTTGGCGGGACGCTTTTGGGAGCAGGAGGGCTCGTCAGGGCATATTCCGCTGCCGCAAAGGCCGCGCTCGACTCGGCCGGCATTTCCGCCATGGGCTCTTGGAGCGATTTTATCGTCTCCTGTTCATACGGCCAATACGAACGGGTGCGAAACGAACTTATCTCTCTCGGTGCTATGGTCGAGGATACCGATTTCGGCGTCGACGTTATGATAACGGCGGCCATTCCCGAGGACAAAGCCGAAGCGCTGCGCGCCAATATCACGGAGATAACGGCCGGCAGCGCGGTCATGGAAATCACCGGCTCACGGTTTCGAGCTGTAAAGGTCACATAGGCCGTTTGGGACGTTACAACCATTTATACACAAAAAAATACCGCAGTTAAAAACTGCGGTATTTTCTGTTAGTATCCTTTTACTGAAGTCCAAACTTTTTGTTGAACTTATCTACACGGCCGCTGGCGTCTACCAGCTTCTGCTTGCCCGTATAAAAAGGGTGACACTTGGAGCAGATCTCTACCTTGATATCTTTCTTAGTGCTTCCCGTTTCAATGACCTCACCGCAAGCGCATCTGATAGTCGTCTGCTGGTAATCAGGATGGATTCCTTCTTTCATCTGGTTCACCTCTTTCTTATTCATCATGCGGAAGATATTTTAACACAAGCTTCGGCAAAATGCAATACTTTTTTATTCCGCGATACTTATATTAACCGTCTGACCGCATCGCAGGAAAAACAGAACGGCTTCCTTGACCTTTTTCCCCGTTATTTCCTCGAGCGCCATTTTGTACGCCGCTATCTGCCCGGAATATGACGCGGCGCGCGCTTCGATATTGTCTTTCGTGACGTTGTCTGTTTTAAAGTCAATAATTACAAGCTCGCCATTTTCCTCGAAAAAGCAGTCTATCATCCCCTGTAAAAGCAGTTCGTTGTCGTCGCCGCAGTCATAAAATCTGCTCGCAGGTATTAAAATCGAAAATTTAAACTCGCGTTCTACAATGCTGGCGGCTGTAAGGCGTTTTCCTGTCTTTGATGCGAAAAACGATGTCAGCATATCTATATCTGCCGGCGTAATATCGGCCTCGTCGACAAACCCGCCAAGCGCTATCCTGTGCGTTTCCGCCTCCACCGCGCTGCGGTCCGTGCATTTGGAGAGCTCCATATGCTGCAGCAGCATGTGGATCATCGTGCCTTTTTCAGCGGCCGAAAGCGGCTTTTCCCTATCAAACGACGCGCGCCGCGCCTTTATCTCACGCGTAAACGGCACGACATATTCGGCGTCCTCTCCAAGCTCCCCGTCGGCTATAAGGCCTTTGACCTCCGTCGCCGTGAGTTTTGACGGGATGTTTTCCGCCGCCGTGTCGCCGTACTTAAACGATATATTTTTTGTTATCACAGCGAGGAGATCCTCATCCACCGTAACGTCATGCGCGTCACGCGCCGCACTTTTATGACGGCCTTCGACTGTCACATCCGTAATAAGGTTTATATCCCACTCACCATCTAGTTTTTCGCCTCCTGTCAGCTCTCCCGCCTCCGTGCGCGCGAGTGCCGTGCGCAGTATCCACTCGGCGGCGCTGCGGCTGTTCATCAGGATCTGCGGCGCTACGGGGAGCGTCTGCACCGGCCCGATGCGTTTGAGCTCCCGCTCCCAGTTTGAATACGAGCACACCATTATGAGTTTTTCCTGTGCCCGCGTCATGGCGACATAAAGCACACGGAGCTCTTCCGCCATGGTTTCAAGGGCGATCTTCTCCGCTATGGCCTGCCTCGCTATCGTCTGATATTCGATTTTCCTCTCAAGATCGCGCATTTTAGCGCCGATGCCGAGTTCCGGATGTACGAGTATCGGCTTTTTCGTGTCGTCCATGTTAAACCTCTTGGCGAGATCGGCGAGTATCACAACAGGGAATTCCAGGCCCTTTGATTTATGTATGCTCATGATTCTCACGGCATTTTCGGACGACTCCTCGCTCTCCGCCGCCGGATTTTCACCGTTTTCCATCATCTGGCGCATATACAGCACGAACGAAAACAGCCCCTTATAGCCGGCGCTCTCAAATTTCGCGGCGCATGATATGAGAAGTTTTAAATTTCTCGTCCTCGTTTCACCGCCGTTCATCGCGCCGAATACAGCCAAAGCGCTGCTTTCCTGATATATATGCCACAAGAGCTTTTCAGAGGACATATCAGCAGCCAACTCCCTAAATGCTTCGAGTTCTCCCAAAAAAGCCCTGCACTTATCATTCGTCTCAGCCGCAATCGTCAGCGCATCGTAGAAATAGCCGTCTTTTTTCTTCAGCCGTATATCCACAAGATCGTCGGCCGAAAAAGCGTAAAGCGGGCTTCTCATTGCCGATATAAGCGGTATATCCTGAAGCGGATTGTCTATAACTGAGAGCAGCGAAAGCATCGAGTTTATCTCTATCGACTCGAAAAAATCCTCGCCCCTGCTAAGCGACACGGGTATGCCGGATCGCTCAAGAGCCGCGGCAAACACAGGCGCTTTGCTTTTCGACGACCTTAAAAGGATCGCTATATCG
>CALXCR010000129.1 GCA_944386855.1 uncultured Oscillospiraceae bacterium | reverse complement strand
ACAATGTCTCGTTTCCTTCAGCAACGCCTTGCGGAGCTGCTCAGTCTCGTAATCGGTAAAAGCCAAGGTCGCACCCTCCTTGAAATATGACCGTTTCAGTTCTTCTGGTCATATTATACCGCGCTTTCTTCTGGTTTGCAAGGGATGTAGAGAAAAACATACGCATTTTAACAAAAAATTATTTTCCATTAACACATTATTTCATGAAGGCGCTCCTCTTCCTTTGGCAAAGTACTGCACCCCCCTAAAATCAAAAATGCACCCCCCTCCAAACCGTAATTGAACCCCCTTAACGGGTTTCTATCAAAATTAGAGTCATTTGCCACGTCGGAGCAAAGTCCGCTTTGCTCCGACGTCTTTTTATGCCTGCGGCAAAAAAGACGCCATCCGCCCGCTTCCTTGCTCCTCCTTTTCCGCAAAAAGTTACGCTTGTTACGGCTGCTCTCTTGTAAACGCGCTCGCAACGCCTCCGCGGCGCTACCAACTTTTTGCGGGTTTGAGTCTGTCAGCTACAACGAGCGAGGCATCTCTTTCGCTACCTCTTGACACGTCGGAGCAAGTGATACAAAGTTTACGGCGACTTTTTGTTAAAGTCGCCGGTATGCACGATTTCGAAAGTGAGATTTTTGATTTGAAGTATATATTATTGCTGCTTATTATGTTTGTAATAGCGGAGGCGGCATTTTTGCTGTTTACGGTAATGGACAATAGGTTCGATATCAAAATAAAGTATTTTTCACTGGTCGCCGTGAATAGAGTGATATTTTACGCGGTTTTTATTATATGGACTGTCATACTGTTCGGCTTCGCTGTGATATCCGTTACTATGGACAGTTACTATGTTCTGGCATGTGCGGTTTTGTACTATTCGGTCTTTTTAAGCCTGTATGAAAATGTCCGGAACTGGAAAACGGCGTATAATGTCTACATTAAAAATGTCGGATTATTGATAAAAGCAAAAGAACGGGACAGAAAGAAAAAGAAAAAATAAACAGGCGGCTTTTTAAAGCCGCCTGTTTTAATTATTATAGGCTCATTTATGCGTTTGAGTTTTCCTTTTTCTCACCGATGCTGAGAAGCAGGTTCAGGAAGATGCCGAAGATAGCGGCGCCCGCGATGCAGGGAATCTGGATGCCGAATACGGGGATATTGCCGCCGAAGGCATAGTTGCCGCCGAGGCCGATGATCATGATCGACGCGATAACGGCGATATTTTTAGAAGAGAACATATCTACGTTCTTTTCGATCATTATCGCGATGCCCTGTGCCGCGATCGCGCCGAAGAGGTAAACCTCAAGTCCGCCGATAACAGCGAGCGGGATGCCGTAGATGACCTGGATAAGCGGGGTAAAGAAGCTGACTACCATTGCGATAATAGCGGCGGCGATAAGAACGGGAACGGAGAACACCTTTGTTATGGCCATCGTGCTGATGTTTTCGCCGTAGTTTGTCCCGGCAGGGCCGCCGACAAAGCCGGAGATCATGTCGCAGATACCGTCACCGATAAGGTTGCGGTCGAGCATGTCTATAAGGCTGTATTTCATTTTCTGGCCCTTTTTGCGGGCAACGTCGTTGACGTAGATATCAAGCTGATACATATGTGCGGTAGACTCGGGTATAGTCGCTATAGCGATCGGCATGATCGCCGCTACGGCCGTCCACGATACTTTAGGCAGCGAAAATGCGGGAACCGCAAATATCGAGCCGTCGCCGAGTTTCCAGACAGAAGCTTCCAAAGCGGCCGCGGGAACGGCACGGAAGAGGTTTGCCCAGTCTGCGGCGTAAATGATCGCCGCGGCGGCACAGCCTGTCAGGACGCCGAGCAGCAGCGGCAGCTGACCCAGAATGCCTTTTAAATATTTTGAATATACGATCGTAGATAAAAGCGTTATCAAAGCGACGACGGTCCATGCGATCGATTCAGGAGTCACTTCTGTGACATTCGGAATGGCGTCGCTGAGAGCGTTTCCGGCAAGCGTAAGGCCGATGATCATTGCAACAGGGCCTGTGATCGAGGCGGGGAGGATCGTTTCAACGACTTTTTTGCCGAAGAAGCGTACGAGCAGGCCGGCTGCGATCGATATAAAGCCGGAGAAGATGATGCCGAACTGTGCATACTGGATCGCTTCCGTCGGAAGTATTCCGTCGACCTTCTCAAACCCCTCCGCGGCGCACATGCTGGCAATAGCCGTGAGATAAGCAAAGCTTGATCCGTAGTACAGAGGTATCTTTCTGCAAGTGATCAGTATAAAACAAAGCGTTGCAAGACCACTGGCAAAAATAGTGGTGGAGACCTGAAATCCCGTTACCAGCGCGACTGTAACGGTGGCGGGGAACATAACGATGACCTGCTGGATAGCGTAAAGCAGAAGCTTTATAGTGCTCGGTCGTTCTTCCGGCAGATAGCCCGCCGCATTCTGAGTCAGTTTCATGTGGGTGAGTCCTTTCATATTAATATATGGGCGGCGCGAGCCGGTCGGATAGTCGGATAACCGAAAAGGCGCGACAGGCGCGTAACCTGTCATAGTATAGTATATTTGGTCGGGACTTGCAAGAAAAAAGTTCAAGAATTTTTTACAAGCAGGCGCTGAAAAACGGATGCGCATATCGGTATGTCATATTGCACACGGGTTGCACACGGGCTGTTGTAATTTTGCATATTTTAATGTAAAATATTGCATATAAAAGACGGATAATTGCATGAAAACAGGGAAGATGACCGGCATGGAAAAAACGGATATTTTAGATAATCGAGGGTTTCTGCCAGTATCGGCGGAGGATATGAAGAGCCGCGGGTGGGATTATTATGATTTTCTGCTCGTCACGGGCGACGCCTATGTCGACCATCCGAGCTTCGGTACGGCCGTCATAGGCAGGGTGCTTGAGGCGGAGGGGTATCGCGTCTGCATTCTCGCGCAGCCCGACTGGAGAAGCACCAAGGCGTTTAAAAACTGCGGAAAACCGAGGCTTGGCGTCATGATAGGCGCCGGAAACCTCGACTCCATGGTCGCGCATTATACTGCGGCGAAAAAGCGCCGGTCGGAGGATTTTTATTCCCCGGGAAAAAAGGCCGGCCTGCGTCCGGACCGCGCGACAATAGTGTACGCAAACCGCGCGCGGGAGGCGTTTCCCGGCACGCCGGTGATAATAGGCGGGCTTGAAGCTTCGCTCAGACGGTTTGCGCATTACGACTATTGGGATGACAGGGTGCGCCGCGCGATACTGTTTGACGCCCGCGCCGATATACTGACATACGGCATGGGGGAGAGCGCGACAATAGAGATCGCCCGCAGGCTCGACGCCGGATACCCCGTAGACGCGATAACCGACGTGCGCGGGACGGCCGTCGTATGCGGTGACGCCGATATGTGCGCGTACGATTATATAGAATGCGCGTCGTACGAGGAGGTCGCATCAGATAAAAGCGCCTACGCTAGGGCAAATATGATACAGTACGACGAGCATGACCCTATCAGGGGAAAGGCCGTAATTCAGCGCCACGGCGATAAATATCTCATCGTGAATCCGCCGATGATGCCGCTGTCCACGGAGGAATTCGACAGGGTGAGCGAACTTCCGTACACCCGTGAGGTACATCCTATGTATGACGATATGGGCGGAGTGCCGGCGATAGAAGAGGTGCGCTTTTCGGTCATACACAACAGGGGATGTTTCGGCGCGTGCAACTTCTGTTCACTTGCGTTCCATCAGGGCAGAATGATCACGTCGCGCAGCCACGAGTCGGTTATAAGAGAGGTGGAGAGGTTTACGCACCATCCCGAATTCAAAGGATATGTCCACGATGTCGGAGGGCCGACAGCGAATTTCCGCCATCCGTCATGCCGCCAGCAGATGAAAAACGGCCTTTGCAAAGGGAAGAACTGCCTTACGCCGACGCCGTGCAAAAATCTTGACGCCGACCATAGCGATTATTTGAGGCTTCTGCGGAAACTGCGCGAGATCCCGGGCGTAAAAAAAGTGTTTGTGCGCTCCGGCATACGGTTTGACTATCTCTTGGAGGACAAAAACGGCGAATTTTTTGCCGAACTTGTAAAATATCACATATCCGGCCAGCTAAAGGTTGCGCCGGAACACTGCATAGACAGTGTTCTGGACTACATGGGCAAGCCTCACAACGAGGTGTACAACCGCTTTATGGAGAAGTACCGCAGGCTCAATCAGAAATACGATAAAGAGCAGTACCTTGTGCCGTATCTCATATCGTCCCACCCGGGCAGCACGCTGCTGGACGCGATATCGCTTGCCGAGTATTTGAATAAAACGGGCAGGCAGCCGGAACAGGTGCAGGATTTTTACCCGACGCCGGGGACGCTCTCGACGTGTATGTATTACACCGGTATAGATCCGCGGACGATGCTGCCGGTGTATGTGCCGAGGACGTTCCACGAAAAGGCGATGCAAAGGGCGCTTTTGCAGTGGAAGCGGCCCGAGAAGCGCAGGCTCGTGAAGGAGGCGCTTATAACGGCGGGACGGGATGATCTGATAGGTTACGGGAAAAACTGCCTTATCAGGCCGGATGCGCCGAAGCGCCAAAATGAGCGTACGGGAAAAAATGCTGAAAAAAAGCGCGCAGCACGGCGCGGAAACACGGCGTTTTCCGGCGGGAAAAGCCGCGGGACGGCGCGCGGGAGCGGAAACAATAACGGAAAGCAGCACCGCCGCGGCAGGCCGAGGGACGCGGGGAGTAAAAAAAGGTAGGGTGACGACATGGGAGTATCGGAGTACAACTCAGCGCTGAGGCTGTTGCTCAGTATAATCAATAACAAATCGTCTACAAAGCCGGTGCTGCCCCCGTTTGAAAAACCGGCTATAGAGGAGACGCCGGTTCTTCAGCCGTTCGAGCGATGCCGCCCGGAGGAGACCGGTGTGTCGTCCGTCCGGATTAGAGAATTTTTACAGACTGTCCACGACGATCCGACGATCAACATGCACAGCATCATCATATTAAAAGACGGAAAGATAATAACCGAAGCGGCGTTCGGCGCGAACAGGACGGATATAGCAAAGCTGATGTTCTCTGCGTCGAAAAGCGTGGTGTCGCTTCTGTTCGGCATCCTCATCGGAGAGGGAAAGGCGACCGTCGACGAAAAGCTCATTGACATATTCAGCGATAAGACGACGCCGATAACAAAGCTTCAGATTGGAGAGCTCACTGTAAAAGACGTCCTCACTATGAGAAGCGGCATAATCTTCAACGAGGCCGTGTCGATGGTGACCGAGGACTGGGTGCGAGGGTATCTTTCGTCGCCGGTTCAGGGAAAGATAGGCGAGAGCTTCAACTACAACAGCATGAACACATATATGATTGTAGCGATAATAGACAGGAAGTGCGGCGTCGGATTTGAAAAATATCTCGAGACGAAACTTTTTGAGCCGCTGGGTATAACCGGCACATATTGGGAAAAATCGCCCGCGGGACTGCCGAAGGGCGGATGGGGGCTTTATATGAAGCCCGAGGATATGGCAAAGCTCGGGCAGATGGTCATGGACGGCGGTGTTTGGAAAGGGCGTCGGATCGTGCCGGAGGACTATCTAAAGCAGGCGCTTTCAAGGCAGGCGGCAGTGCCGGAGGACTACGGCGATTTTGACTACGGCTTTCAAATATGGTGCGGAAGAAAAAAGAACTCATTTCTGTTTAACGGCATGATGGGGCAGAATGTCCTCGCGTTTTGTGACAATCGGATAATCCTTGTCACAAACGGCGGATGCGAGGATAATTTTCAGCAAAGCAACTATTTCAAATACGCGGCGAGGTATTTCGGCGGGAAAATAAAAGATGGCACTGCCCGAAACGACACAGAATACAGGGGGCTGGGGAAATATATAGGCTCGCTGTCCGCGTATAAAACATCTCCGAGTATACATGGCAGGCGCGAGTGGAAGAAAAACAAGGTCAGACTGACAGCGGGGGCGTTTGTCCCGAGGGACGACAACAAGACGACGGGGCTTCTGCCTGTTATGATGCAGGTGTATCTCAATACCTATACAAAGGGACTGGAGTATATACGGCTGTATGAGGAGGGCCACCATGTATTTCTTATATATAAAGAGAAAGACGCGGTGTACAGCGTAAAGACAGGGCTGGAAAGCACTGTTGAGAGCGAATTGAAGGGGGAGACGTTTTCATTTCGCACCGCGGCCAAAACGACGGTGCGCTATGACGAGGACGAAAACCTTGTTGTCACCGTGCGCATAGATTTTATCGAGACGCCCTTAACGCAGACAATAAAGCTGCGCTTTACAAAAGAGGGCGTAATGCTGGAGCAGAAGGAGAATCCGGGTGGAAGATATGTCGTGAGGACGTTCGCAAGCCTTGCAAACGAGATATCGATGCGCAGCATAGTTACAAGACCGGTAAAAAAACTGGATACGCCATATTTGCAGTACAGAATAAAGACGGCGTTTGAACCGAATGTCGAGATGGATATAAAATACATCGACGAAAGGCCCTAGGGTGTGAGACCGAAGGGCAGATTTTCCGTTCTGCATCCACGGCATGATATGTAAAAAAATGATAGCTGTGTGCGGGTTTTCGGCATATCTAAAGCCATACAAACGTCAAAGCGGGGAAAACTGCGCGTTTAATAGTGTTTGCAGCAGAAAATATCCGGTTTTTTTGCAAAAATAACAAAAAAGCTACAAGAAAGTTGTTAAAATCGCTTGCAATCCAAAGGATATATATGTAAAATACAGTCGAGTATTCTGTATAGCGCTTGTGATATACTATTTTATAGAAGCGCGCCGCCGGTTAGGAGTGATCGCCCTGCACGGCGAATGCAGAAATGCCCAAAAAGCAAAAATTTAGGAGGAAACTATGATGAAAAGCTCTTTGAAGAGGGCTTTGAGTATGTTGCTTGTGGTCTGTATGTTACTGACGCTTGCTGCCTGCGGCGGGGATTCGAGCGATAGTTCAAGCTCGTCCGGCAATGGCGACCAGTCCGGCGATACATACACATACCGCGCATATACTCAGGCGCTCGGAACAAACTGGAATCCACACGCGTGGGAGACGAATGCTGACGACCTGATACAGAGTTATATGCAGACTCCGTTCGTAAACATATCCATTCAGGATTCCGAAAACGGTGTTTACCAGTGGGTATATGAGGCGGCGACCTCTATTACCGACGTCACGGCCGATCATCAGGATGATCTGACGAAGTACAACGTAACGCTTCCGGAAGGCCAGACTGTTGAGGACACGACCGAAGGCTATGTTTTTGAGATCAAACTTAATGAGGACATGAAATGGGAGAACGGCGAAGCGATCACCGCCGATGATTATATCTACTCCATGAAAGCCCTTCTCGACCCCGATATGAAAAACTACCGAGCAAACCTTTATTATGCCGGTGAGTCCGCTGTTGCAGGCGGCAACGAGTACTACTACGGCGGCGGCATTGCTTGGGACACCGATGTTGAAGGCGCATACGCTCTTGACACTCTCGTAGCAGGCGAGGACGGCACATATACGAGCGCTGACGGCGCTCCGCTCGCTTTCGCCCTTAACAGTGCACTTGCGTGGCTCGGCGGCGAGACCATGACGACTTACGTCGATTCCTACGGAGAAGACATGTTCGATATGACTGCATGGGAATCTCTTCAGGAGCTCGCGGTCGGCGGTTTCGTTGATGTAACCGACGAGTCGATCGAGCTGTTCGGTCAGCTCATCACCGCATCACCCGATTGGGGCGAGACTGAGGCTGACGTCATCAACTATATGTACACGGGTGAAATGATGCCCGAGGTCGAGTATGACGGAACTGTCGGCTGCTACAAGGTAGACGAATACACCATCCGTTACGTCAACGATGCGTACATCGACATCAACTACTTCCTCACCTCCTGCACGTCAAGCTGGCTTGTATACGAGGATCTTTACGAGGAAGGCAAAGACACGACCGGCACTCTTGTAACGACTGATTACGCGACCTCTGTTGAGACAACCATGTCTTTCGGTCCTTACAAGCTCGACTCCATCCAGGACGGCAGACAGGCTGTGTTTGTACGCAACGAGAACTGGTACGGCTATGAGACCGACGAAAACGGCAAGCTTGTGTCCTACACCGATTTTGAAGTCGACGGCGAGAATGTCCGCCAGTATATGGCTGACAGCGTTGTTATCGACGTTATGCAGAACGAGGCCGCAAAGCAGGCTTTCCTCAAGGGTGAGCTTTCAGAGTGGACTCCGACGGCCGAGGATCTCGTGAGCTATGCTGCAAGCGAGCAGCTGTACAGGATCGACGAGACATACACGATGTCTTTCTTCTTCAACACAAATCTCGAAGCACTTCAGACGATGGATGAGTCTAAGGGCAACACCAACAGCGTTGTCCTGTCAAACGAAAACTTCCGCAAGGCGTTCAGTCTCGCCATTGACAGAGACGAGTACGTTACCGCTACAGAGGGTTGGAAGCCGGCTTATGCGCTGATGAACAACCTCTACTTCTACGATGTATACAATGACCCGACATCGTCCTACAGAAATTCAGAGCCCGCTATGGAGGCTATCTGCAACCTGTATGAGGTTGAGTACGGTGAAGGTACGGCTTATGCCACGCTCAGAGATGCATATGAGTCCATCAACGGCTACAACCTCACTGAGGCAAAAGAGCTTATGGCGACTGCATGCGATGAACTCGTAGCCGCAGGCCTTTACACCGAGGGCGAGGACATCGTCATCCGCATCGCGTGGGGAGCTGGCGGTCTTGGCGCTGCTGACAACAGACAGCTTGAGCTTATGAACAAGTATATAAATGCAGCTATTGAGGGTTCAGGCTTCGGCACTGTAACGCTTGAGGCTGTCGGAAACCTGTCCGACCGTTACGGCGATGTTCCCAGAGGCGAATACGCAATCGGCTACGGCGCATGGGGCGGTGCTGCCTTCTATCCGTTCCGCAACATGCAGGTATACTGCGATACTGAGCAGTATAGCATAAACGAGCTTGGATGCTGGGATCCCGCTACCGAGACTCTCACAATCAACGTAAACGGTACGGACGATACAATGACGTGGCAGGATTGGTCTCGCGCACTTGTCGGCACGGGCAAGTACTCCACCGCCGACTTCGAGACAAAGCTTCAGATCACGGCAACTCTCGAGGAGGAATACCTCAAAAAGTACTATCGTATTCCGCTCGCCGGTACGACGATCTGCTCGTTGCTTTCATATCAGGTCAGCTACTACACCGATGAGTACAATATCATGTATGATTTCGGCGGCTTCCGTCTTATGAGTTTCAACTTTACGGACGCTGAATGGGCTGATTTTGTAAGCGAGCAGGGCGGCACGCTTAATTACGAATAAAGAAAACGCTTCGGCAAGGGCGCCGATCAAACGGACCTGACCCTGGAGCATCCAAAAGCAGGGGGAGCGTATTCACTCCCCCTGCTTTCGGAATTACAATATCGTAACCGCACTTTTTAAAGTTCGATCGTATTGTCACCGCTTTCCGGCGGCAGTACGAGCGGCCTTTGAATTAGTGTCGAAATATGTTATACTATTTGTTATGATATATTGTGTGTTTTTTAAGCCTTAAAAACACTTATGATGCTGTTAAAAGCGGTGGGGAAGAGACGGCTTTTGCACCCGGCTGTACCGTTTAGCAATATATTTGCATAGACACGGCGGCAAAGCTGAAGCTGCACGGAAAATGGGAATCTGTATCATGCAGATGAATGGGCCTGCGGCATAAAGGCCGGCGTCCTGCGGATAGACACGCCTCAAGAGGAGAAACCGGCGTGTTAAATAGTGTGTACCTGTGCGCGCGGCGTTATGTTACAGCCTCCGGCCGGAATAAGCTGAAAAAGGAGAGAATGCGGATGATAAAATACATAGTTAAGAGAGTCCTCCTGATGTTTTTTACGCTGTTCGTCATTACAACGATATGCTTTATGCTCATCAGGATACTGCCAAAGGAACTGCCAACCGACAAGGTTCAGGCGGCGGCGATAGAGGCCCGATGGGAGGCGCTCGGTTATAATGAGCCGCTGCTTGTGCAATACGGAATATATCTTAAAAACATATTTACGAGCTGGGATTTTGGTACGTCGTGGTATGTTGATTTCCGCGAGCCTGCATGGAATGTTTTGACGGGGAGACTGTTGCCTACAGTACTTGTAAACCTTTATTCGCTGTTGTTGGCCGTACCTGTAGGTATACTGCTCGGCATTTTTGCCGCAGTCAAAAAGAATAAATGGCAGGATTCGCTCATCAGTACGCTGGTTATGGTGTTTATTTCCGTTCCGAACTATGTGTACGCATTCTTGGTACAGTATTTTCTCTACTTTAAGCTCGGCTGGCTGCCGCTTCAGGTGGCTTCACTGGCGGATGCCGGCGG
>CALXCR010000128.1 GCA_944386855.1 uncultured Oscillospiraceae bacterium | reverse complement strand
AGTTGACGACAGCCTGCACACTTCACACGAGCACGACTACCAGGAGGCGACACGGGTTGAAAACTGTGAATCTCCCGGATATATCATATATGAGTGCTCATGCGGCGACAGTTATATCGAAACTCTTGAACCGACAGGCCACGATTATGAGGAGACGGAAACCGAGCCGACTTGTACCGAGGATGGATTTATAACATACAAATGCAAGAAATGCGACGATACATATGATGAGCCCAGCGGCAAGAAAGCGACAGGTCACGTTTTCGACAGCACTTCAAGCCATGTAACACCGCAGCGGCACGAGTTCACCTGCTCGTCATGCGGTGAAAACGTATCCGAGAACCATACGTTTACCGCGACAGCTATGATAACCGCAATGACAGACTCGTCCGGCAGCATTCGATACTACGCTATCGCTATGCGCAATATATGCTCCGTCTGCAACTATTCAGCTTCTATCGACACGCCTGACGTGACGCACAGAACGTCATCATACCAGTACGACAGATCAAGTGAGACGCTCACGTTCGTATGCGATGACTGCGGCTCACGCACATATCACTGCACGGTATATCTGGATTACGAGGTTATAACCGAGTCCGAACCCTCCTCGTCCTCAAATTCCGGTGCGGGCGCAAATTCAAGCCATTAATGGCATGAAAACAAATAGTGTAAAAGGACACGCAGGTACAAAAGGCAAACTTTTGATCGTCGCGGGCTATGCCCCCGGCACGGGCAAAACGTATTTTGCCTGTACTATGGCCGCAAAACTGGCTCAGCGAGGTAATGATGTTGTCGTCGGCTATTTAAACAGGCAGCGGCCTGAGCTTGCCTCTATCCTGCGCGGGTTTGAAAACTTTCGCCCTGTGATAGACCGCCCAATAACACATAACGAGGCGCTTTTGGATGTCAAATCTGTCATAAAACGCGCGCCGGATATCGCCCTTGTTGACGAGCTGGCACTGCCAAACGCTTTTATACCTGGCAAATCAATGTATGAAGGTATTCTAGAGCTTGTTTATGGCGGTATCTCGGTTATTACGACTGTAAACCTGCAAAAATTCTACAACATAAATCTCGCCTGCGCCGCGAAAACAGGCCTTAAGCAAAAAACAGTCATCCCGGACCGGGTACTGACAGTTGCTGACAAAATCCTTTTTCTTAATCAGCCGCCCGAAGTCATTCGGCGTAGATTTATTGAAGGACGGCTCTTCTCGCCGCGCCAAATGCAGCGTGAATTCCTTCAAAAATATATGGCGCTTAAAACGCTCGAACGAAACCGCGCCGTATGCCTTAAGATAATCAGTCAATATAAAAACGCTGAAATAATCGACTTTTGACCGGTGTTCGGCGCTTTTCTTTTATTTCTTCCCGGAAAGGCAAAAAACATGACAGAAAAACTATATTACAAAGACAGCTATATCCATTCTTTTAAAGCGCAGGTCATAGCCTGTACCGAAGCCAAAGGCGGATATGGCGTCATACTTGATAAGACGGCTTTCTTCCCCGAAGGCGGCGGCCAGCCTTCAGACGCAGGTACGATAGGTAATGCCCACGTCTTGGACGTGCAGATATCAAAAGGTGATATTATACACTATGTCTCAGCGCCGCTCAATACGGGTACTGTGTATGACTGTAAAATAGACTGGGATCTGCGCTTCCGCAGGATGCAGAATCACTCCGGCGAACACCTTGTCTCCGGTATCGCACATTCAAAATTCGGCTGTGACAACGTCGGTTTTCACATGGGTAACGATTGTATGACCGTTGACTTCAATATTGAACTCACCCGCGATGCGCTCCGGTTCATCGAACGCGAGGCAAACCGCGCGGTGTATGAAAATGTTGAAATAAGCACCGTATTCCCCTCTCAAAGCGAGCTCCGGACGATTGATTACCGAAGCAAGCTCGACCTTGCCGACGATGTCCGTCTTATCGTGATAAACGGGTATGATATTTGCGCCTGCTGTGCGCCGCACGTCGCTCGTACCGGGGAGATCGGTGTGATAAAGATTCTTTCGTCAATGCGCCATAGAGGCGGTGTCAGACTTACAATGATCGCAGGGCGCGACGCATATGACGATTACGTCGTCAAGCACGGATACAACGCCGAGATTTCGGCCCTCTTATCGTCAAAGCCGAACGAGACCACAGACGCTGTACAGCACCTCTTAAATACATTGCAGAAAACAAAATTTGAAAACAGCTCGCTTAAAAGAGAGCTCGCCGCATTGTATTTTAGCAGCGCATCCGCTGATCAAAACGGAAATGTCTGTGTGTTCTGTCCGTCTATAGATACGGACGTTGTCAGAGAACATGTTAACGTGCTTACAAGCAAATACACGGGCTTCTGCGCCGCATTTTCCGGCAGCGATGATGAAGGCTACCGTTATATTATAGCAAGCCGGGATCTTGATTCGAGACAGTTTGTTTCGTCGCTTAATGCAGCCCTGGGCGGGCGCGGCGGTGGCTCTGCAAAGATGGTTCAGGGCTCGGTAAAAGCTCTAAAAAGCGATATAGAGGTATTTTTTAAATCTCTCTGATACGTTTCCGATCTTATCCGCACTCTTTATTGACAATATCAAAGCGGCAGGATATATCCTGCCGCTT
>CALXCR010000127.1 GCA_944386855.1 uncultured Oscillospiraceae bacterium | reverse complement strand
CCTTTCTGTTTGTATGATACCGCGTTTACCGCTCCGCTTCAATATTTTTGCATCCATATTATGCCTTTTGGGTATCATACGGCGGCGATACTCCGCCTTTTAACGTCGTTGTACCCAAAACTGAGCGCTCGCCGCTTACGCCGCCCCTCTTTACGCTAAATAGAGCCTGTACACCGGAGCTTCTGCCCGCATATCAGCATCATTCCGCATCAAAAAGTGCGGGCAGGCCGCAAAAGCCTTGTCCGCACTTGTCATGTCAATACACTTTTATGAGGAGCATCCTGCCCTCTTTAACTGTTATTTCAGCCGTTTTCCCGGGGAGCGTCTCATTGCTTATCCCGTACTGGTACTCCGGCGTTATCTCCGCATTTTCAAGCGGATATTTTGCGTTTTTGACCATTATGCCGCGCGCCGTACCGCTTATATTTATCAGCGAAAAGTATGAGCAGCGGTCATTGACATACGCCGTGCCATCCGACACTATCTCCATCACGGAGTAATCGTCGACTATCGCGCCGTGCCGTCCGTTTGAATCGAGCATCAAAAGCGCATACACGTTTCCGAGCGTATGGTCAAGCCGCTCTCCGACGACGCCGATCAGGAGATATTCGTCAAATCCCCTTTTCATCGCCTCTTTTACGGCAAATATCGTGTCCGTATCGTCTTTTTCACACGGGAGCGATATCGTCTCGACCGGCAGGTTCGGGTTCTCAAACGAGTCAAAATCTCCGACAATGAGATCGGGCGTTGCTTCAAGCGCCTCCATATGCTTCAGCCCGCCGTCGCAGTATATCATAAAATCTGACGGCTTTAGATGGCTTTTGACCCGCCCGTAATTTTCTATTTTCGCGCCGCCGACTATGACGCAGCGTTTCATTTTCTCCACCTCGCCCTGTTTTGACTGTGCGCCGGTGCATGCACCTTGAATCGCTTATGCACCGCTAAACCGCGCTGCTTGACCGTTTCAGGCCGCGCGGTGCGGCGCATTTTATCGTACAGCGTATTTTACAGGATATCTATATACTCGCCGGCGAGTGCCTTGTTCATACTTCTTACGGCGCAGAATTTTCCGCACATGCTGCAAGTGTCGCTGTGGTCGTCTTCCGGCTTTCTGCTGTCGCGTATCGCTTTCGCTGTTTTCGGGTCGAGGGCGCATTCAAACTGCTTATCCCAGTCGAGCTCGCGTCTGGCGTCGGCCATTTTATCGTCTATGTCGCGTGCACCGGGTATGCCCTTTGCAATATCGGCCGCATGCGCCGCTATCTTCGACGCGATTATACCCTGCTTTACGTCCTCGACATTCGGCAGCGCGAGATGCTCCGCCGGCGTCACATAGCAGAGGAACGCCGCTCCGCTCATCGCGGCGACGGCTCCGCCTATCGCAGCCGTAATATGGTCGTACCCCGGAGCGATGTCGGTGACTATCGGGCCGAGCACATAAAACGGCGCGCCCATGCAAATGCTCTGCTGCACCTGCATATTGGCTGCCACCTCATTGAGCGGCACATGACCGGGACCTTCTACCATGGCCTGAACATTGTGCTCCCACGCACGCTTTGTGAGCTCGCCGAGGCGGACAAGCTCCTCTATCTGGCAGACGTCCGTCGCGTCCGCAAGGCAGCCGGGACGGCACGCATCGCCGAGCGATATGGTTACATCGCGCTCTTCGCATATGTCGAGTATCTCGTCAAAATATTCGTAAAACGGGTTTTCCTCGCCCGTCATGCTCATCCACGCGAAAACTAAGCTTCCGCCGCGGCTTACGATATTTGTTTTTCTCTTGTGGCGGCGTATCTGCTCTATCGTCTTTCTCGTTATGCCGCAGTGCAGCGTCACAAAGTCGACTCCATCCTCCGCGTGCAGCCGTATAACGTCGATAAAATCCTTTGCCGTGAGTGTTGCAAGGTCTCTCTGATAATGTATTACGCTGTCATATATGGGCACCGTGCCTATCATTGCGGGGCACTCTCTTGTGAGTTTCTGACGGAAAGGCTGTGTATTGCCGTGGCTTGACAAGTCCATTATCGCCTCTGCGCCGAGCTCTATCGCGCTCATGACCTTCTGCATCTCGATATCGTAATCCTTGCAGTCTCTCGATACGCCGAGGTTTACGTTTATCTTCGTGCGGAGCATGCTTCCGACGCCCTCCGGGTCGAGACAGGTGTGCGCCTTGTTCGCGCATATTACGACCTTGCCCTCTGCTACAAGCTTCATGAGCTTGTCGACCGGCATATTTTCTTTCTTCGCTACAATATCCATCTGCGGCGTTACGATGCCTTTTCTCGCCGCGTCCATCTGTGTTGTGTAATTATTCATTTTTACCTCCGTTTATCCCTTATTCAGCCATTATTTTATACGCATGATTCATCGGACCGGCGCCGCGGCCTAAGTCTAGCCCGTAACCCAGCGCCCCCGAAATATAATCCTTGGCTCTCCGTACGGACTGCTCAAGCTCATAGCCGAGCGCAAGATTGCTCGCAATGGCGCTGGACAGCGTACATCCCGTTCCGTGCGTGTTGGGAGTATCTATCTTTTTCCCTTCGAGCCATATCCCGCGGCCGTTTGCGTACAAAAAGTCGTTTGCGTCGTTTACGCGGTGACCGCCCTTTATAAGCACGGCGCAATGGAATTTCTTCCACAGCATCGCCGCGGCGGTCTCCATATCGCCAGCGTCTTTGACTTTCATACCGGTCAGTACCTCCGTCTCCGGCATATTCGGCGTTATGAGCTCCGCAAGCGGGAAGAGTTCCTCCTGCATGACGCAAACGCCCTCGTCCTGCATAAGGCTTCCTCCGCTCGTCGCCACCATAACGGGGTCGAGCACGATGTGTTTAGCCTTATACTCCTTTAGTTTTTCCGCGACCGTTTTCATGATCGCCCCTGATGAAAGCATGCCTATTTTTACGGCGTCAGGATAAATATCGGTAAAAATACAATCAAGCTGACTTGCCACAAACTCCGGCGGCACTTCCATCACTCCATAAACGCCGGTAGTGTTCTGGGCAGTCAGCGCAGTGACGGCGGTCATGGCGTAAACACCGTTTGCCGTCATCGTCTTAATATCTGCCTGGATACCGGCGCCTCCGCTGGGATCGCTCCCGGCGATTGATAATGCTGTTTTCATGGTCTTATCTCCGTTTCGCATTATTTTTATATAGCGGCAAAAAGTGGTGCCCCCAGTCTGCCGCTTGCAAAGCCGCGTGATTAGTCTAACGTAGGTCTAAAAGCTGCCCTGATTTGGTGGCAGATAAGCAACCGCCTTAAGACTAAACCTGCGCGGCATATGCCCAAAATTTTTCCAGATCGGAAAATCCGTCCATATACAGGTCGGCTATCTTCGTTATCTCGTCTCTGTATATCGCGCTCTCCGTGTCCGACACGGCAACGACGTTAAAGCCGGCCTCTCTCGCCGATTTAACAGCGTGCAGCGCGTCCTCGAAAACAACGGTGCTCTTCACCGGCGTTTTCATATACTCTGCCGCGGCCTTATATATATACGGGCTTTTTTTTGTGGTTTTAAGCTCTGAACAGGTGAATATTTTCTTAAAATAAGGCAGTATTCCTATCCTCTCAAGGGCCGCCTCGAGAAGCTCCCTGTCGCCCGTCGTCGCTATCGTCATTAAAACACCTTTTTCGGACAGCGCTGCCAAAAATTCCTTTACACCGAGCTTCTCCCTTACCTCATGCCTGTAAAAACCGGATATAACGCCGACTACTCCGGCGCGTATTTCCCGCTCCGTCTGCGACAGCGCGTACCTGTCTTTCAGGTACGCGCTGCCCTCTTCGAGCGTCATTGGGTAAAGTATATCGCCGAGCCCCTCCTCAGCCGTAAAGCCGAGAGTTTTCAAGTACCTTGCGCCGGCGTCACGCCAGATCATCATAGAGTCCAAAAGCGTACCGTCTGCGTCAAAAATCGCCCCGCGAATACTCATCCGTTTACTGCCTTTTCGGACGCTGCCCTGAGCTTTTTGCACTGTGCCTCGATATCAGGTGACGCGAATATCGCGGAAACCACGGCAACTCCGGAAATCCCCGCCCCCGCAAGCTTTTGTATATTATTCCCGTTTATGCCTCCTATAGCCACAACGGGTATCGAGACCGAATGGCATATGTTATACAGCGTTTCGCGTGTTATCGCTTCCGCATCCGGCTTTGTGCCTGTTACGAATACGGCACCGGCGCCTATATAATCAGCTCCGTTTTTCTCAGCCTCGACGGCCTGCTCGGCCGTCTGCGCCGAAACACCGACTATCATGCCGTCACCGACCTTCCGGCGCACATCTATAAGTGCCTCGTCGTGCTGGCCTATATGCACGCCGTCGGCATTGGACAGCATCGCGATCTCGACGTTGTCGTTTACGATAAACGGAACGCCGTAAGAGCGGCAGAGCGCGCCGATGTCCACGGCTTCTCTCAGAAACTCGTCAAAGCCGAGATCTTTTTCGCGTAGCTGGACACATGTCGCACCGCCGCGGAGCGCCTCTTCGACCTGCTGATAGAGCGTCCGTTCACCCGTCCACGCCCTGTCGGTCACGGCATACAGCAGCATGGCTTTCCTATCTAATTTCATATTTTGCCCATCTCTCCAATGTCTCGCCGTCGAGTCTGTAGACGGCGTCGATTATATAGTTTCTGTATGTTGAGTTGCCGTCGGCCGCTGACAACTTTTCAAACGCTATCTCGCCGCAGACACCCATAGCGCATACGGCGGCGGCGGCAGCCTTTAACATATCGTCTTTATTAGCCGCGATATACGCTGCGGTCATCGCGGAGAGCTGGCAGCCCGTACCTGTTATACTGCTCATCATCGGATTGCCGTTTTTTATACAGTACGCCGCAGTCCCGTCCGTCACGATATCGATCGCGCCGGTAACGGCGACTACAGTCTGCGTCTTTGCTGCAAATTCCTTTACGAAAGCGACGGCGCTGTCAAGCGTCTCCGTCGTCACGCGGTCGGCGATATCGGCGTCTACGCCCTTTGTCGTCGCAGAGCCGGTGGCGAGCGTCTTAAGCTCCGACATATTGCAGCGGACCACATCGGGCTTTACCTCCTCGAGCAGCGTGAGCGCCGTTTTTGTCCTGAGCGATGACGCACCCGCGCCGACAGGGTCTAAAACCACGGGATGCCCAAGCGTCACGGCCTTTTTCCCGGCTAAAAGCATCGACGGAATTGTGCGGCTGTTTAAAGTGCCTATGTTTATATTCAGCGCATCGCATATCGTCGTTATCTCACCCGCTTCATCGGGGTCGTCGGCCATTATCGGCGATGCGCCGCAGGCAAGCACGATATTTGCGCAGTCGTTTACGGTTACATAGTTTGTTATATTATGTACGAGCGGCGATTTGCTCCGTACATTTTCAAGCATTTCTCCGAGCATACGGCGCACCTCCATTACTGCTTGTCTTCCGTGTCTTTGATAAATCCCGCTTTTTTAAGCGCCGCAAGCAGTATGCCCGAAAGAAGAGCGCCGGCGGCTGTCGAGATCAAAAACGGCACTATAAACGCGTAAACCGCGGTATCCGCGGCGGAGCGGCCCATCAGGAAGATCGCGACGGGATACGCGCCGAGTCCGCCGAGGACAGCTGTACCGAACACCTCAGCAATAAGCGTAAGCGTGATTTTTTTCGTTTTCCAATAAACTATACCGCACAGAAGTGCGCCGAACATGCTGCCCGGAAACGCCATCAGCGTGCCGAGACTGAGAAGATTGCGCAGGAGGCTTGCTGTAAATGCAACTCCGACGCCGTACCACGGTCCGAGCATCACCGCGCAGAGGATGTTTACCATATGCTGTACCGGGGCGCACTGGCTGCCGAACGCAGGGAACGAAATAAGGCTTCCCACAACGGCGACGGCGCACAAAATTCCGGCTATGCTCAATTTTTTTGTCTGACTGTTCATTTTTCACTACTCCTTACAAATACAGCGGAAACGGCAATAACAGCGTCGTCCCACCTTAAAATATCGCGGAATATAAATTCCGCCGGGATTATCGGTCGAAGCTTGATGGCTTCCTCTCACGCCGGAACACGGCTTCCCATCGCTGTTATTACAAGACACAGGGCGCTCCCCCGCTATCCGCTCGGAATACCGAGATCTTGAACACTCCTCCTTTTCAATACCAAGAGATCTTGACGTCTTTCGCCTTTTAAAGGGCTTGGGCCGCGCCGCAGGATCAGACCGTCTAAATGCAAAACACGGGAGACGCCCGTGCAAGCGCCTCCCGTAAGCAGATAAGGATGACTTCCTACGGCGGCATTACCCGCATCAGGTTAAAGGGTCGAAGTTAATTACTTCCTCTCAGCCTGCTTTAACAAGCTCCCCCGTATTTTTTAACGATTATATCACCGGCCGCCCCTATTGTCAACACGGGATTTCGCCGTATAATACGCCGGTTTATCCGATCCTATGGGCATCGGGTGATCACCGCAGGGTCGGTTTTGCATACCTACCGCTCCTCGCGGAAATATGACACTCCGAGATGCGCCGGCGGGAGATTTTCACGCCGCTTTCTCATGCTTATTATGATGAGGACTATTATAGTTACGGCATACGGAGTCATTTTGAATATCTCCTGTGTGCTGAGCGTGAGGTTCGGTATATAGTTATGGACTATGAACAGTCCTCCGAACAGGATAGAGCCGAATATACTTATATTCGGCCTCCAAACCGCGAAGATGACGAGCGCTATTGCAAGCCAGCCCCTGTCTCCGAAGCCGTCGTTCGACCATACGCCGCAGGCGTAGTCCATTACATAGTACAGTCCGCCGAGCCCCGCTATAACGCTTCCGACACACGTCGCGACGTACTTGTACTTGTTGACGTCGATACCGGCGGCATCCGCCGTGGCCGGGTTTTCACCGACGGCGCGGAGCTGAAGCCCTACCCTTGTCCTGTTTAAAACGTACGAGGCCACGAGCGCAAGCACGATCGCCGCGTAAGCCAAAAAGCTGTACGAGAAGAATACCTGCCCGAACCAGCCCATATCATCGGCAAACGGCAGTGTCTTCCTGAAGAAATTGCTAGTATTCGTAAGCGTGATCGACGGCATATCGCTGTCGACGATTTTTATAAGCGAGCCGCCGAAGAAGTTGCCGAATCCCGTGCCGAACGTTGTAAGAGCGAGACCGGCGACGTTCTGGTTTGCCCTCAGCGTTATCGTCAGTACGCCGTATATGAGCCCCATCATGAGCGAGCCGAGCATTGACGACAGAAGCGGTATCATTATCGCAAGAAAACCGTTTATATCTGCCGGATTTGCCAGCGACTGCTCATAGGCAAACGCGCCGATTACGCCGCTTATGCCGCCGACGTACATTATCCCAGGTATGCCGAGGTTCAGGTTGCCAGATTTTTCCGTCAGAATCTCGCCGGTAGAGCCGAACAGAAGCGGAATACCCTGAACTACCGCGCGCTGTATGAATGTAGCTATCATTTATCCGTCTCCCCTTTCTGCGAGATCCTAAACCTTACACTGTAGTTGATAAAAAATTCGCTTCCTATGATGAAGAATATAATTATACCTGTGATTATGTCTGAAAAAGAGTCGTTGAGGCCGAATATCGTCGATATCTCTGTAGCACCCTTCTGCAAAAACACGATAAGGAAAGAGGTCAGCACCATATAAAGAGGGTTGAACTTCGCGAGCCATGATACCATTATCGCTGTAAATCCGCGGCCCGCCGCCGTATCGCGCGTTATCGTGTGATCCGTCCCGCTGACGAGCAGGAATCCCGCTATGCCGCATATCGCACCCGACACAAACATCGTCCGCATAATGACTTTCTTGACATTTATGCCTATATACCGCGCCGTATTTTCACTCTCTCCGACGACTGATATCTCGTACCCGTGTTTGCTGTACTTAAGATATATATACATAAATACCGTTATCGCCGCGACGATAAGGATATTCAGCAGATAGCTCTGCCCGCCGATCGCCGGAAGCCATCCTATTTTCGA
>CALXCR010000126.1 GCA_944386855.1 uncultured Oscillospiraceae bacterium | reverse complement strand
ATGGCGGCGAGGACCGTTTTAAAGTCGTTATCGAGGCCTTTTGTCGGTTCGTCGCACAGGAGTATGTCGGGGTCGCGGAGCAAAAGCTTTGCCAGAGCCGCCTTTTGCTGTTCGCCGCCGGACAGGTCGTACGGGTGACGGTCCAGCAGGCGCGATATACCGCACAAGTCCGCGGCTTTTTCTATCTTTGACGTGTCGGAACAGACGCTTTGAAGCTCTTCCGACACGGACGCGTGCACAAAAAGGAGTTTCGGATCCTGCGGCATCAAAGCCGCCCTCCCGTGCAGTTTTACGCTGCCGCGGTACGGTCTGTTTATTCCGGCGAGGAGCGACAGCATCGTGCTCTTACCGACGCCGTTGCCGCCGATAACAGCGGTGATCTGCCCTGATCGTACCGTGAGATCAAGGCCGTTTAAAATGTCAGGAGAGTTTTCGCCGTATCTAAAGTGAACGCCGGAAAGCCCCGCCGTCACATCGCCGAACTCTCCGCCTGTACGGGCCGGAAGCGGAAGGATTGTGTGTTTGGCCGCGAATGCCTCAAGCCACGCTCTGCCGCCTGCGACCGTGAGCGGACACACCGTGTCGGAGGGAACGCGCGCCCATATACGGCACGGAACGGGCATCGAGCCGAACGCCCGGTGGCGCATATTTTTAAGGCGCATCGCGGACTCGAGCGGAGGATCTGCGCATATTATTCTCCCGCCTTCCATAACGGCGAGCGTGCTGCACACGGGCAGAACCTCGTCAAGCCGGTGCTCCGTCATGACGACGGTTATACCGAGCTCACGGTTGAGTTTAAACACCGCCGACAAAAAATCCGAGGCGGCAACCGGGTCTAAACGGCTTGCCGGTTCGTCAAGTACGAGCACGGACGGCTGCATCACCATAACGGAGGCGAGATTTAAAAGCTGCTTCTGCCCGCCGGACAGGTCCGCCGTGTTCATGTGATACCATTCCTGCATACCGAAAAACGCCGCCGTCTCCGCGACGCGGCGGCGGATGACGCTCGACTCCGCTCCCGCGCTCTCAAGGCCGAACGCAAGCTCATGCCACACTTTGTCGGTGACTATCTGATTATCCGGGTCTTGCATCACAAAGCCGACTTCCGGCGTGAAATCGCCGCTTTCGCTTAATTTGCGTCCCGCAATATATATTTCGCCCGTGCGGCTGCCGTTTGGGAACAGCTCCGGCTTTAAATGGCGCTGAAGCGTCGTCTTGCCGCATCCGCTGACTCCGCAGACGATGGCGAAATCGCCTTTTTCAACGGACAGGGAGACGCCGTCAAGGGCGTTTGCGCCGCTGCCGCTGTATGAAAAAGTCAGGTCTTTGATCTCAATGAACGCCATTTCAAAGCCTCCTGTATATCAAGAATAAGCGGCGATAAGCCGAGTGCGGCAAAAACCGAAAATGCGGCAAAGCTCCCGGCTGACAGCTCCGGCGCAAAAACGGGGAAGTAGCTGCACGACACGGCACCGAAAGCGGCAAGCACAGCAAATGCCGCACCAAGCGCAGTAAAAATGGAAATACACAGCGCGTCACGCGTATCAAAGCGGTAAATGGAATATGATGTGCGCCTGCCGCTTGCGTATCCGCGCGCTTTCATAGAATCGGCGGTCTCTATGCCGGACTCAAGCGCCCATGAGGTTACGGACGATATGACCGAAAACGCGGATCTGATTTTTGCAAGATGCCCGCCGTTGCCGCAATCTGCGCATTTCTGGATATCCCATGTATCTTTCATGCGGCGTATATACAGCGGGATTAAGCGCAGCGTTATAGTTATAACAAGCGATACGGACGGCATGATCTGCCCGAAAAGGCATATGATCTTATCGGAGTCCATAACGGCGTTAAAGCACAGAAACCACATGGCGGACGCTCCGAGCATAAGCGCCGCCGCGAGACCGTAAATAAGAGACTCCGCCGTCAGCGGATTGCCGCCCGGGAGATACGCGAGTATCGTCACACCGCGGTGACTGAACAGCGGGTTTAACACCGCCGTAAACAGCATGAGCACCAAAATGACGGAAAGCCGCCGGCAAAAAGCCGCCCGCCCGAAAAGACGAAAAGCGTAAAGCGCGCCGCACATGAAAGATATGAAAAGGCACACGGGATGCGAAAATATCATTGTAAAAGCCAGCACAATGGCAAAATATGCGAAACTGACAGACGGATGAAGCCCGTAAAAAGCGCTTTTCATAATTTCACCTCCCGTTTTAAGGCGCGCCCTGCGTACTGCGTGAGCTGCGTCGTATCTAAAACTCTCCCGCCTCGAGCGTGTAGAAAAATTCGATTATATCGCCGTCGCCCGCGTCATATGCTGACGCGCCGAGCGACGGGATCTCGCCGTTAACGGAGTATTTCCAGCCGGATTCCGCACCGCAGTCGAATTCGTATAAATTGCCGATACCCTCGATATACGAGGTGTTGAAGACCGGCGAGGTTGAATACTCCATATGGATATTGTTCTCCCTAACGGCGCGGAGCAGAATGTCAAAAACGCTGTCCCCCTCGGAAAAGCTGACGACACAGTCGTCAAGCAAAATGCCGTCTTCCGGGACGAGAGAACGCTTTTCCTCATCGAGCAAATCTATATTTTCAAGCAACTCGCCGCACGTTATCCTTATTGTGCAGGAGTATTCGCCGCCCTGCTCGCCGCCGCATCCTGATATGGACAAAAGCAGGCAGCACACGATAAAGACGATAAAAATTTTTTTCATCGTACAGCTCCTTCAAATCATATACGCCGGCGCAATTACGGATTTTTATGCGCCGGCGCTTTTTCATGTGGAAATTATTGTCTTATCTTCTTTACAATCCTGTTGACAACGATAGCGACGATACCGATGCCGAGCGTGCTCCAGATGAGGATGTATATAAGTCCGTTTTCCTCATCCTCGGCTGCGGACTCGCTGTCTGTACCGGCTTCGCTGCTTGCCGTATCCGAGCTATCCCCAGATGTTGAACTGCCGTTATCTGATGTGCCGCCTTCACTTGTGTCCTCCTCTACGGAGACAGTGCAGAAGGAAGGCACAATGGGGGTTTCATCCGTTTTTGCGATGACCGTGAAATCCCCCGTGTCGTTGAACGTAACTGTAACGCTTCCGTCCTCTTCGAGCGAGGCGGCGATGTCCGTCTCGTTTCCGTCGGCATCGAGAACGGATATCGCGGCGTTTTCGCACGCCGATTCTACGGCATTCCACGACTCGTCAAACGTGTAAGTGTTGAGCTTGAGCGAGACTGTTTCACCGGGTACTGCCGTTATCTCGGAAGTTTCGAACCATGTGTACATATCGGAATAATTTACAGCGTCGGAGTAGACAAACGCCGTGATCGCGTCGCCGTCGGATACGGGATCGCCGGCGGACAGCGCCGACACGTTGTTTATATAGTAACCGAAAGCGCCGCTTTCATCTCCCCAAAACTTCGCTACGGAGAGCCCGTAATCGCCCTCGTAAGAGGCGTATGCGTCGACTCCGTCAGGGCAGAGGGACGCGTGAATTGCCGTAAAGGCGTCGTTTAATGTAATCGCTCCGTCGCCGTCCTCGTCAGAGACATCGACGGCAGCGCCCATGACGGGAGCACCGTCTGCGTCTTCTGCAAATTCACCGGCTACGGCGACCGTTGCGTATACTGTTATAAGCTCGCCGTCCGGAGAAACTCCGGCCGAGTCTCCCTCCGCGGCGAGAACCGGAAGCGAGAGACAGATACACAGCGCGATAATAAGCGTCGTTATTGTGAGTTTTTTCATTTCTACATCTCCTGTTTAGTTTTTTGAAAGCGAGAAAACCGCCCCGCTGTCATTTGCATAATATAACGTTCCGCCGCCTGAACATATGGGTGCACAGAAGCAGTACTGCTCGTAGCCGGCCGCGTCAAAAAGAGCGGACACGGTGAGCCTTTCCCTGAAAATATCGGCTTTTATAACGGAAAGACCGCCGGGCAGCGCGTTTAACGCAGCGTAAATGTATACGCAGCCGTCCTGTTCTACATACGCGTCGGACAGGAGCATCGCGGCCTGCGGATAAGCACCCATATCGGCGGACGCGGTGACTTCCATGGAGGACACATCTATCATCTGCACCGTTTTTGCCGACGTGCCGACAAAGGCGTAATCTCCGTATATGACGGGCGAAGCCGTACACTCCCCGTCAAGGCGCACGGAGCGGATATCGGAAAACATCCCGTCGTCTATCGCGGCGGAATATAAAACGCCGGGCTTTGACACGACGTATACGCGGCTGTTAAAGTACACTGCGCTCGAGCGGCCGTCCCCCTCGATGGAGAACGAGTCGCGAAGCTCTCCCGTACGCGGGTCAAATGACATGACGAGACTCTCGGACGCGCCGTTTGCAGGGGACGCGCCGTTGTCCGATGGGACGACTGCATATCCGTCCGCCTCCACAGCGCCGGCGAGGTAAAAGCCGCCCTTGTTCGTATATTTTGAGGCCTCGTTCCCGTCAAGATCCAAAAACACAAAATCGGCGTCCTCCGTCTCGCCGTTCCAGAAGCCGGTGCAGACATATCCGCCAGCGCACATGACGGGGGACAGAGCCTGGCCGCCGAGGTCGTTTTCGTAGACCCACAGCGTCTCAAACGTCTCGAAATCGACGGCCTGTACTATACCGCCGTCGGCCGCGATGTAAAGCACTCCGCCGTTATACGCCGGTGATACGGAGCTGTGACCGCTGCCTGAATAAAGCTGTGCCGACAGCGCTAAAGCGCCGGTGTCTGCGTCGATCTTATACAGTGTATCGCCGGAAAAGGTCACGACGAAGCCGTCAATGTATAAAAGCCCCGCCGTGCGCGATCCGGCGTCAAACACCCAGTCGAGCGATGTGTCCGACGCGCTTTTCGGCGTCTCAGAGTGGGTCACGGCGATGTTCTCTGCCGTACCGCGGAAGGTGTGCCAGTCATCGGCATATATATCCCAATCAGGCGCTTCGTATGACGAGCAGGACGATAAGCAGAGGCTTACGATGAGCAGCAGCAATATGAGATTAATAAGCTTTTTCAAAAGATCACCGCCATGAAGAATAAAAGGAATATAAAACTTCATGCGTCATGGACGCACCGCGATAAGGGGCAAAAGGAAACGGCGCATGAAGTTTCGCGCATGTGGGCCGTCCCTGTCCACACACTTTGATCTCATGGCCGTGGCACTGAAAGCGCCGCATCCCGTTTTGCTATGCTTTGGCACAGAAAAAACGGCCCGCTCCGAAAAAGGGCGGACCTATAGCGTGAAAACGCGTATAAATCTTCCGGTTTCGGCAGAAGACGAGGGCAGCTTCCGTGTATCTGACTTATCCCAAAAGGGCTTCACAGTGACCGACTCGCCGGGAATTGCACCCGATTCCACGTTCCGCCGCAAAAGGCGGATGAAGACACCCTATATTTATCTAATGGGACTATAACACGGTTTGAGGCTGTTGTCAATCGTTGCAAAAGTGCTTGACCAAAGAACCAAAGTACGATATAAATGATATATTCAGAAAAAAGAATTTATGGGAGGCATTTTAATGCGGGCAATAGTTTCAGTCGTCGGAAAAGACAGAGTGGGCATAATCTCCTCGGTGTGCGGGATGCTGTCTGATAAAGGGATTAATATCCTCGATATAAGCCAGACGATACTTCAGGAATATTTTACTATGATAATGCTTGTGGATATCTCTAAAAGCAGTGTGCAGTTTTCGGATCTTGTAAAAGAGCTTGAGCAGATGGGAACGGCCCAGGGGCTTGATATACATATGCAGAGGGCCGAGATCTTTGAGGCAATGCACAGGATATAGGAGGCAAAATGCCGCGTATGCGGCGGAATGGAGACGGTTATGATAAACACAGGTGAGATACTTCAGACGATTGAGATGATAAGCCAGCAGCATCTTGATGTGCGCACGATAACGATGGGTATATCGCTTCGCGACTGCGCTCATCCGGATATAAAGGCCTGCTGCGATAAGATATATGACAAGATATGCCGGTACGCCGAAAATCTCGTAAAAACGGGCGAGGATATAGAAAGCGAATTCGGCATACCGATAGTCAACAAGCGCATTTCCGTAACGCCGATCGCAATCGTCGCCGAAAGCTGCGAGGCGGAGGATCTCGCGCCGATCGCGCTCGCGCTCGACCGCGCAGCAAGGAATGTCGGCGTAAATTTCATAGGCGGATTTTCGGCGCTTGTACATAAGGGCTTTACGAAGGGCGACTTAAAGCTTATAAACTCAATACCGGAGGCGCTCGCGGCGACCGAAAAGGTCTGCTCGAGCGTAAACGTGGGCACTACGAAGGCCGGCATAAATATGGACGCCGTCGCTATGATGGGCAGGACCATCAAAAAATGCGCCGAGCTTACGGCGGACTCCGGCGGAATGGCATGCGCCAAATTTGTCGTGTTTGCAAACGCGGTCGAGGATAACCCGTTTATGGCCGGCGCGTTCCACGGTGTGGGCGAGCCGGAGTGTGTTATAAACGTCGGCGTATCAGGGCCGGGCGTTGTGAACCACGCGCTTCAGTCAATGAAAGGGAAGCCGTTTGATGAGGTCGCGGAGACGATAAAGAAAACGGCGTTCAGGATAACGAGAATGGGGCAGCTTGTCGCGCAGGAGGCATCGAACAGGCTCGGCGTGCCGTTCGGCATTGTCGATCTGTCGCTTGCGCCGACACCGGCCATCGGCGACAGCGTTGCCGATATTTTGGAGGCGATGGGCCTTGAGACGGTCGGAACACACGGAACGACGGCGGCGCTTGCGATGTTAAACGATGCGGTCAAAAAGGGCGGCATCATGGCGTCCTCGCGTGTCGGCGGACTTTCCGGCGCGTTTATACCCGTGTCGGAGGACGCGGGGATGATAGCGGCGGCCGAAAAGGGTACGCTCACGATCGATAAGCTCGAGGCGATGACGTGCGTATGCTCCGTCGGCCTCGATATGATAGCCGTACCGGGCGATACGCCGGCCGATACGCTCGCCGCGATAATCGCGGACGAGGCCGCTATCGGCATGATAAACAATAAGACCACCGCCGTCAGGATAATTCCTGCACCGGGCAAAACGGTCGGCGACAAGGTCGATTTCGGCGGGCTTTTGGGCAGTGCGCCCATTATGCCGGTACATTCCGAGTCGAGCGCGGAGTTTATAGCGCGTGGCGGTCATATCCCCGCGCCGATACACAGCCTGAGAAACTGAAAAACATGCAAAAGCTGCTAAAAGATGGCGGAAGTGATCCTTAATGAGCGCGGAGCTTAAATGGACCGTTGAAACGGACGGGCGCGAGCATAAGATAACGTGCGTGCCGTCCGGGAATAAATACATAATTTACGACGGAGACGATCACATTAAAACCGTGTATCAGAAGCTCTTGTCGGATATGCGCGGAGGACTCGATGAGGGGCTGGAAATAGGCGGAGAGCCGTGCCGCTTCATTGTGCGCGGCGGAGTGCCGGATATAGCGTGGCGCGGGCGGCTTTTAAACAGCGGCGAGGAGTATTCGCGCGAGAATGTGCTTGCGATGAAAAAGTACAGGAAAGCCGCGAAGTACGCGCTTTTTGCGTTGATCGCGCTGATAGTCTTGAATTTTGCCCTGCGTCTTGCAGGGATATCGCATATCGCCGCGGGAAGCCTTGCCGAGGTTATCGGCTGCTACTGTGTTTACGCGCTTATTATCCAGCTCTGCTGTTATAAAACAAGGGCGCAGAGATGGGACATGGGAGTCGTTGTAATATGCTCCGTAGCACTCATGCTGTGCCTTGCGCGCGTCGTTTACGCTATCGTTCGATAGCGCGCACGAAAACAACGGTAAAGTAATAAAATCCGCTCCGCCCTTTAAGGGCGGAGCGGATCTTTTTTAACGTATTACTCGCCGTAGACTTCTTTTCTGAGCTGCGTGATGGCGTCCGTATACGCCTCCTCAGTCATCTCGGCGCTCCACGCATTGGAGTTCATAGTGCCGAAACCGTTTACCCACTCCATCGACGTGTCGGGTATGTATCCGCAGTGGCCGAAAGTTACGCACTGCGGCGCGGTGTACTTTGTCGGCAAAAGCCGCTTTATAAGAAGGCCGAGGCCCGAGTACGACTCGTTATTGAGATTCACAAACGACACGCCGCACAGATTGGCGAGGCGGAAGCGGAAATCGACGGTGCGCGGAGGGTCGAACGGGACAGGCTCGGGGCGCTCGTGGCACTTGAGCTGTAATTTGAGCTGGTTATAGCTCTGACGCGCGGGGATAGATCGGAACGTCTCCGCGCCCTTGAACGTAAACTCGTCGGTGTACTCCGTCATTGTGTCGAGAAGCTCCATTATCTCGAGCCCCTGCGTGCCGACGAGATTTTCGAGCTGGAGAAGATTATCCTCATACTTAAAATACACCTGCTCAAACGTGTATTCGCCGTTATCGTCTACGCGGACAATTCTCCAAGAGCTTCTCGTAATCGGGTTCTGATCGCCGGCGCAGCCCTTTGCCCAGATGACAGGGCACTTATTTTTAAGTGCTTTCTCGACAAATTGGCTGATGCCGCCGCCGAGGTCCGCGTTAACCATCGGGTAGTCGCCGTTATAGAGATTCCAGCACATATAGTTTGAGTGCGTCGCGTGGTTGACATACACGCCGATAGGCTCGCCGTCCGTATCCTCAAACTTTATTACAAGCAGGTCGTGGTCGCTTGTGCCCTTGAAGTTGTTGGACTGCACGCCGCCGATAGGTGTCGGCAGGTCGCGGTTGCAGTTTATGTAGCTCTGGCCGAGATTTACGCCCATTTTGGCGGGTTTCAGGTTTGCGATCGCCTCGCGCGTTGCGTCGACGAACTGCTCGAGCACGAATCTCGCGTACGCGTCGCTCGTCTCGCTTTTGTTTCTCATCATCGGCTCGGGGTCGGACCCCTCAAGGAAGAGCGCCTTCGGCGCCTCGTGGTTGTGCGTGGCCGAGAACAGGCATGAGCACGGCTCAAAGCCAAATTCCTCCATTAGACGCTTCTCGGTGAGTATCGCGTTCGGGAAAATGCCGGTGTCGGCGCCGATAAGCGCAGCCTTTCTCGTGCCGTCGGATACGACGATGACGCGCCCGTACATATCGGAATGTACGCCGCGATAAGGCTCACGCTCCGTCGCGAGCTTTGGGAGCATTTCGAGCGGCGGCGTTATTTTGCGCATAGCTGCGCCTGCAAATAAATTAGCCATTTTTTCATCCTCCTGAGAATATTTTGATCCGTCTTTTACATAAAAGCGGCAAAGTTACAAAATAAAACCCTGTGACAATTATTTTACCATACGATTTGGGGTTGTTCAACTTTGTTGTGCCGTTAAAGAAGGGGCGTTTCGGCCTGTCACAAGGAGGATGCGGCAAAATACGCGCAAAGCGGCGGCGCTTCCAAAAACGGAAGCGCCGCCTTTTGTTAAGCTAGATACCCATCGCGTCGGAGATGTTTTCAACGATATCGCCGGCGGCGCGCAGAGCCTTTCCCGCAAAGCTCTTGCTGCTTGAGCCCTTCTTCTTCGGCGCTGCTGCCATGCCGATAGTCGCACCGGCGATAACGCCGACACCGACGCCTTTAATGAAATCCATATTATTCATAAATTTCGCCTCCTAAACAAGATTTCAGCTTTAGTGTTTCCCGAGAAGGCGTGTTTTATTTTGATTTATGCAGATATCGGAAAATTCGGTCTGCGCAAAATCGTTATGCGGGAATCACTATATCGGCAGAACCCTCTGTTTCGACTATCTCATTCTGCTCGTACAGGTCGACGAGATATCTGAACACGGCTGAATCCGTGTTGTAAATATCGAGGCTTATACTTACAAAGCTGTCGTCTTCACGCATCATGTCACAGTTTATAACGACGTTGAAGTAGTCGTGGTACGGCTCGTAGGATGCGTCCGATTTGGCGGAAACAAAATCGATCCTGCCGATAAGCCCTGCGGCGACGTCCTGCGGGATAAGCACAGTGTAGAGATGCTCAAGCTGCGCGGAGGTGAGCTCCGCCGTATAGTATTCGCCGTCCGTATCTATAAGCTCGACACTTGAGAACACGCTGCTGAATTCGGAAAAATCGTGTCCCAGATTGAGACGCCGGGATATAGCATCCTCAGAGTTCATTATCTTATCGATCCGGTACGCGACGCTGCCCTCGACGGCAAGCTCGTCGGCGCACATATATATGCGGTAATCGCGCGCTACCATCCGGCCGCCGTTCAGCGTATAAAGTATACTTACATTGTAGCCGTAAATGTCGTCCGATTCGCGGTTATAGCGTATGCCGTACTTCTCCTCAAGGAGCAGGGGGTAATGGCCGCTTTCATAGTAGTCGGCGTACTCCAGTATTGCACGCTGAATTTCCGTAATGCCTTTTATGACCTCGGGGTTGTCGGAAACGTAGCTGTCGCCGCATACGAGAGTAACGGACTCGACGCTTTCCGCGTCCGGCACATACGATTTGATGCCAAAGAGATCGGTACGCATCCCGACCGTGAACAGGAGTATGACGGCCCATATCGCCGAAAGCTCCGCCCACCTGCGCCGGCGGAACACCTTAAACGATTTTGCAATGAGCATTTCCGCTGCGAAAAAGCCGATAAACGCCGATATCAGCATATATACGCTTATCGCGGCGGCAGGGCTTCCGGAAATAAGATTCGGGAAGAGGAGATATAGAAGGCATCCGCCGCAAAGCGCACCGCCAAGACCCATACACACGCGGAATACTGGCTTTAGGACGTTTACCGCTACGACGTCGCCCGCCGATTCCATATGCCTGCGTTTAAATATCATGTACGCGGCAAAGGCAAATAAAACTCCGACGGCGGCGTACGCCGCAAGCGCGCCCCAGCTTGAAAACGTTACGCTGGAAACTGCGCCGTTTTCGTATGTGCTCAACACGCCGAACTGCTGCATGTACACGGGAGGCGACAGAAATTTCAAAATTGTGCCGCGAAAATCGTATCCGAAAACAAGCAGCGACATAATCGCTTTAACAAGGCGCTCAACGATGACGACAAAGAAATTCAGAACGATGAAAAGCGGGATCGTGACCATATTGTGCCCCGTGAGCACTGCGCATAAAACGGCAAACGAGTAATAAAACAGGCAGTAGCCCGACATTATGAGAAACCACTGGAACGTGACGTCAAAATACGCCTTGCCGCACGATGCCTCGACTAAAAGCAGCATCAAAGCCGTTATAAGGTTTGAGCCGATGAGCCAGATGAGCCCGGACATGAACTGCGTGAAGAACAGGCCGGAGCGGCGCATCGGAAGGCCTGAGTAAAATCCGGCGCTTTTTATGGAGTATAAAAACGAGAACATGGCGACGGCCGAGCATACGCTGAAGACGAACGCGAACGCAAGCCCAAGGTTTGCGGCGCTGTTTAAGACCCATTCTCTGAGCTGGTAGACCGAGACGTCCGGAATGACGTTATAGTAATTGTACAGTACGAGGGGCGCTGTCAGCAGCAGTATGCCGAGGTATGTCCCCCAGAGCGGCCAGAACTGCCGCATGTTTTTAAGAAATACTGTCTTGTTAAAAAAGGATGTCTTTGAACTCATATTCTTCACCTCCAAGCTCGTAGATAAACACTTCCTCGAGTGTAAGCGGTATTATGTCGTAAAACAGCGGCGATATCGAAGCCATTTTCGCGTCGACATCCTCAAATTTGCCCCTGACGATGATCGTGCGGACCTTTCCGACGCGGCTCTCGTGCAGGACATTCAGGTTGCCGGGGAGAGACTGATCCTCATCAAGCACAAACTGAACTTTTGCGATATTGCCCTGAAGCTCCGAAAGCGAGCGCTCTATAAGCGTGCGCCCGTGGTGGATGATGCCGACGTGGTCGCACACGTCCTCGAGCTCGCGCAGGTTATGGGACGAGACGAGGACCGTAGTGCCGTTTTCGGCGACGTCACTCATCATAAGACTCCAAACCTGACGGCGCATTACGGGGTCGAGCCCGTCGACCGGCTCGTCTAATATAAGGATCTCCGGACGCATGGACAGAGCAAGCCAGAACGCCGCCTGTTTCTGCATGCCTTTGGAAAAACGCCTTATCTGCCGCTTTTCATCGAGCGGGAACGCCTCGTGAAGCTTTTCAAAGCGGTCTGTATCAAACTTTGGGTATATGCCCGCATAGTAATTTTTCATCTCGCGAATGTTCGCCGACGGGAAAAAGTAAAGCTCATCCGGGATGCAGGCGATCTTGGCCTTTACAGACGGATTTTCATAAACAGGCTCTCCTGCAATCGTTATCTCACCGGAATCCTGCCTGTACATACCGGTAAGATGGCGTATTATCGTTGTCTTGCCGGAGCCGTTCGGCCCTACAAGACCGTATATAGAGCCCTGCGGGACATTTAAATTCAGTCCGTCGAGAGCCGTAAAGCCGTCAAACCGTTTGACGACGTTTGAAACATTTATCATGTGTCGTTACCTCCTTTTTTTGAAAGCCTTTCAATAAGCGCTTCCACAGTCACACCGAGGCGGAAAAGCTCGTTTGCGGTTTTGTCAAACTGTCCGAGCAGAGCCTCCGTCCGCTTTACGGCGGCGTCGCTCTCGGCTACAAACGAGCCCTTGCCCGTCACCGAGTAGATAAATCCGCCGAGCTCAAGTTCCCTGTATGCGCGCTGTATAGTGTTCGGGTTTATCGCAAGCTGCGACGCAAGCTCCCGCACGGACGGAAGCCGGTCGCCCGGCGACAGCGCACCGGTGGCGATGAGGTTTATGATGCCGTCGCGTATCTGCTCGTATATCGGTTTTGAGTCGCGATAGTTTAGATTTACCACAAACCGCACTCCTTTCAACTGTACCAAATGTACTAATTGTATTAGCAAAGATAGTATACATGGCGCAATGCCATGTGTCAAGAGCCAATGATGAAAATTGTGAGTGCTTGCCGCTAGGCAAAAGCCACGCCCGCCGATTGGCGCAAAACGGCTCAGTTTTTACATATTTATTGAAAATAGTGCTGTTATTTGCCTGATGCTTCTGATATAATATCAATAGACGGGTGGCTTTTACGGCCGAAACTTATGTGACATTACGGGAGGAGAAGGGTATGATTTCACACGGTAAAGACATTAAGGTGTTCTGCGGCAACTCCAACAGAAAGCTTGCGGAGGATATCTGCAAGAAAATAGGCATACGTCTGGGCGACGCTGAGGTCAAGACGTTTGCCGACGGCGAGGTATCCGTATCGCTTTACGAAACGGTTCGCGGGTCGGATGTTTTTCTTGTCCAATCGACGTGCAAGCCGGTAAACGACAACCTCATGGAGCTGCTTGTCATGATCGACGCGTGCAGGCGCGCATCCGCCGGACGCATCACGGCTGTAATACCGTATTTCGGATACGCCAGGCAGGACAGAAAGGCAAAGTCGAGAGATCCGATCTCGGCAAAGCTGGTAGCGAATCTCATCACCGCCGCGGGAGCGGACCGAGTGCTCACAATGGATCTCCATGCACCGCAGATTCAGGGCTTTTTTGACATTCCCGTTGATAATCTTGTAGGTTCTCACCTGTTTACCGATTACTTTATAGATAAATTCGGCGAGGGAAATCCCGAAGTTATGGTCGTCTCTCCGGACGTCGGCTCGGTTGCCCGCGCACGCACATTTGCGCAGAGCCTCGGTGTAAATCTCGCTATTGTGGACAAACGGAGGGAGCGCGCAAACCAGTCTGAAGTTATGAATATCATCGGTGACGTGCAGGATAAGCATGTCGTTCTCCTCGACGACATGGTCGATACAGGCGGAAGCCTGTGCGGTGCGTGCAAGGCGCTCGTTGAGCTCGGCGGCGCGAGAGACGTTTACGCCTGCGCTTCGCACGGAGTCCTTTCCGGTCCGGCTATAGAGCGTATAAACAACAGCTACATCAAGGAAATGCTCTTCTTGAATACTATTCCCGAAATTCCGGCGGAATCATCCGATATAATCAAGTACATATCAGTCGCGGACACATTTGCCGAGGCGATAGACAGGGTTTATGAGGAGGTCTCGATCTCCACACTCTTTAAAACTAAAAGCACAAGATAAGCCCCGTGAAATGAGGCATACCTGTGCTTTGCGGATGAGGGTCAGCAATGTTTTTCAGGAAAAAGACGGTTGCTCTGTCGTGGATAGTCGTATTTCTGGGCAATCCCGGGCAGAAATATGAGGGAACGCGGCATAATGCCGGGTTTATGGCGGCGGATGCCGTCGAAAAAAACAAAGGCGTAAAAATATCGCGGCTGAAGTTTAAAGCGCTTACGGCGCAGTGCAGCTTCGGCAGTGAGAGCGCGCTTCTGATGAAGCCGCAGACGTTTATGAATCTGAGTGGGGACGCCGTGTCGCAGGCGATGAAGTTTTACAAGATCCCGCTCGACCATATAATCGTCGTGTCGGACGATATAAGCATGGCGGCGGGGAAGCTGCGCATACGCCGTTCCGGCTCTGCCGGCGGTCACAACGGGCTTAAAGATATCATAGCAAAATGCGGGGGAGACGGCTTTCCGCGCATAAAGATCGGAGTCGGCGCGCCGCCGCACCCCGATTATGATATAATAGACTGGGTGCTGGGCGTGCCGCGCGGCGACGATGCAAAGCTCGTCGAAGAGGCGGTAAAAACGGCCGCAGACGCCGTTGAATCCATAATAGTCGACGGCATAGACAGGGCGATGAATAAATACAGCCAGAAATAAAAACCGGAAAAGGTACAAGCCTTTTCCGGTTTTTTCATGGAGATGACACCGCGGCCCGATCAGACGCTTGGCGGCGAAAACAAACAAAACGCGGTGCAAAAGGAGCTGAAAAAGAGAAAACTGTACGACCGTCGTGCTACAATGTGTGCTGAGATCCGGCAAAATGCGCGGCTTGCAGGTGAATCCTGCCCTTTTAAGGAAAGTAGTGATTTCATGGAAAATGGAGAATTTCTGTCATATTAATGGAATATCTGCCTATAGATGCAATAGAAGGGCAGCCGTTTTCCTGTTTGCAAACGGCCGTCCTCGGTTGATGGTATTAAATTGCTTGATTTGGCGGTCAACTCCTCGATAAATGGGAAGTTGCTGTTAGCTTATCCCGATGCTGAAACTTTTGGGATATCGCCTCATTACTTGCTCAAAAAATTCTATATCCGCATCAGCCATGATATCTATTACCATTTCCGTCCCGTAATGCTCGCTCCAAATATCGCATAGATTATTTTCTACATGGATTGTAAAATATTTTGTCATTTTGTTATATAGACTTTTATCTGTGGGCTCTTCTATCAGCAATTTTTCAAGCAGTTCTTTTGTTATAATCCCTTTGATGGAAACTTCGTATTTATCATAAGTGGCAGTGCCGTATAAAGAAGCTTCCCCAATCTCGGTCACTTCTTCTCTCCAACAGCGAATTTCAAATGTATCTCCAATTTTTACAAAATGTTCTATTATCGTTTTCCACCATTGCGATGAAACGGAATTGTCTATCATTTGAACACCAAACTGCTTCATAAAATGATCCTCTCCAATTCTAATGGCGTTTTATTGAGACGATTATATCATGAAGCTGCAAACAGAGCTATATCATTTCAGTCTGTCAGCGCGCCTTTTTCTTTGTTAGACCGTAATGTATGTTCCTGCCATAAAATCTTTTGATTTTTATAAAACAATATTTACATGCTGGCTACAAGGTCAACATCTTAGTTTGCCGGTTTCACCAAAGCAAATTCAAAAGAGTGTCAGGCCTTGAAATAAGCATACCACTATTTTAAGATAACGATATAAAAGATTGACAAAAAGCAACCCCTGGTTGCGGAAGTTTCAATCACAGTTGATAGTATGTAACTATATATTGCGGTATAGTGTCTCCAAGGAGGTAAAGCAAATGTTGTCTGAAAGAATATATAAGTTCAGACGAAAGAGTGGACTTTCTCAAGAGCAACTTGCAGAAAAGA
>CALXCR010000125.1 GCA_944386855.1 uncultured Oscillospiraceae bacterium | reverse complement strand
TCCGATGCACGGCCGTCCCACCGGTTTTGCGGCATCGGCAGTGTGTTCCATATAAACGGAAGCTCCGCGACGCCGGACAAGCCGGTGCAGTTAGTAATTATACTATGTCATCGGCTTTCGTGTCAATTAAAAAACCAAATTTTGCCCGTACAGCCCGCGGTATCCCGGCCTTTTTGCCGTTATTTTTATGATATCCAGCCGAAAACGCGCTTAGTCTCGCGGCAGTCGGACATTTGACGTGAGGCTTAATCCGCATTCGCTTCTATTTGCGCGGCAAATGATTAACAAATTATTAAATTGAGGTTTTACTTTTGAATTGTGATATAATATAATATTGTCCACATTGTCCGCCGGAAAAATCTTCCGGCAGTGATACGATACCACACACGGGCGCGTGCCCGTGTGACTATATACAAAAAGGAGTCTTACCATATGGGAAAAAAGCAGTTTAAAACGGAATCGAAGCGAATTCTGGACCTTATGGTCAATTCCATTTACACTCATAAGGAGATTTTTCTGCGCGAGCTGATATCCAATGCGTCGGACGCGATAGACAAGCTGAGCTACCGCGCGCTCACGGATGACAGCGTCGGTCTTAACCGCGATGATTTTAAGATCACGATAAAGCTCGACCGCGACGCCCGCACGCTTACGATTTCCGACAACGGCATCGGCATGACCGGGGAGGAGCTGGAGAGCAATCTCGGCGTTATCGCGAGGAGCGGATCTCTTCAGTTTAAAAACGAGCTGTCGGAGGCCGGCACCGAGGATATACCGGATATAATCGGACAGTTCGGCGTAGGGTTTTACTCCGCGTTCATGGTAGCGGAAAAGGTTGCCGTCCTGTCGAGGGCATTCGGCTCTGACGACGCGTTCATGTGGGTGTCGACCGGCGTCGACGGATATACGGTGACGAAATCCGAGCGTGACGCCGCCGGGACGGACATCATGCTGCTTATAAAGCAGGACACCGAGGAGGAAAACTACTCCGAATTTCTTGAGGAGTACCGTATAAAAGAGCTTATAAAGAAGTATTCGGACTATGTCCGCTGGCCGATCGTAATGGGCGACGAGACCGTGAACAGCATGACGCCGATATGGCAGCGGCCTAAATCCGAGGTCTCCGACGACGACTGCAAGGCGTTTTACAAGGAGACTTTCCACGACTTTTCAGACCCCGCCGGCGTTATACGCATTGATGCGGAGGGCACGGTCAGCTACAAGGCGCTTTTATTCATACCGTCTACCGCGCCGTACAACTTCTATACCACGGCGTTTAAACCGGGGCTTCAGCTTTACACAAACGGCGTTATGATAATGGACAAGTGTGCCGATCTCATACCGGAACATTTCCGTTTTGTTCAGGGCGTCGTTGATTCGCCCGATGTATCACTGAACATATCGCGTGAGCTTTTGCAGCACGACAGGCAGCTCAAGGTGATTGCGAACAACATCGAAAAGAAGGTCAAGACGGAGCTTAAGCGTCTGCTGGACAAAGAGCGCGACAAATACGAGGAGTTTTTCAAGAGCTTCGGCATTCAGCTAAAATACGGGATCATGAACGATTTCGGCATGAAAAAGGATATGCTTTCGGATCTGCTCCTGTTCTGGTCGTCGAGGCGCGAGAAGATGATCACTCTCGACGAGTACGTCGACGCGATGCCGGAGGATCAGAAGTACATCTATTACGCCTGTGGCGACAGCATTGCCGCGGCAAACGGCCTTCCTCAGACCGAGCCGATAAGGGACGCAGGATTTGACTTCCTATGCTTTACGGAGGGCGTTGATGAATTTGCCGTACAGATGCTCGGCGCGTACAAGGAGAAGAGTTTCAAGTCGGTAAACGATGACGATCTGGGACTTGAGAGCGACGATGAAAAGGAAAAAACGGACGAACTCGAGTCCGAAAACAAGGAACTGCTTGATTTCATTGTCGAATCGCTGGGCGGCAAGATCTCTGAGGCAAAAATATCGCACAGGCTGAAAACGCACCCCGTGTGCCTTACGGCGTCAGGTCCGATATCGCTTGATATGGAGAAGTATTTTAAGGACGCGCCGGCGCAGGGCGAGAAGATAAAAGCGCAGCGTGTGCTTGAGCTGAACGCCGCGCATCCGGCGTTCGAAGCGCTGAAGCAGGCTTACGTCTCCGATAGGGACAGGGCGGCCGATTACGCTAAACTCTTATACGCCCAGGCTCAGCTTATTGCGGGCATCATGCCCGATGATCCGACGGAGATGACGGATCTTGTCTGCTCGCTTATGAAATAATTAAAATGCGCCGCTTTAAAAGCGGCGCATTTTCCGCGTGCTCGATCATCTGTCCGCCGTGAGGACGGCTTTTCCGTGCCCAAAGCGCGGCATTATTTGCCGCAAGTGCAGCATACTTTTTGCTCGTTACATGAGCGGCTTTCCGACGCGGCGGCGGGGGCGTATGTACCCATTTCTTTGGCATATCCCAAAGAAACGGGTACGCCCAAAGAAAACATAGCAAAGGGGGGGTGTACCCCTTTGCAAACCCCCGCACTTCGTGCGCCTTGGTATGTCATGGACAAAACCTCAAAAGCAATGCCATACGGATTATAATATTCAATGTTAATCTGTCGTCGCCCATGGATATGCAAAATAAACGGCAACAAAATCTGCCGCAATGAAAGCACAAAAAATCGCCGCAGGCTATATAAAGCCTACGGCGACGTGGAGCGGGCGACGAGGCTCGAACTCGCTACCTCCACCTTGGCAAGGTGGCGCTCTACCAGATGAGCTACGCCCGCATATTAAATCAATGCCGCAATTTTAACGGCAAAAATGATTATACCAGAAATTTACGGCTTGTCAAGGAAAATTTGAATACATATGTGTCCTGTTTTTACATATTTTGTACCCCATTAGCATTTAAGGCAGGCTTTTATTTCTATGTACCGGCGGAGAATGTATATTTTTGAGAAAAATAATAAAAATCAAAAAAAGTACTTGCAAAAATGTGCCGGAAATGCTAAAATATCTACCTGCACGGCATAGGTATTTATACCCATCGTGACTTTATAGGAGGAGGTGGCTAGTTTATGCCCAATATTAAATCAGCATCGAAACGCGTTCTTATTTCCAAAAAATTAAATGCCCGTAACAAGGCCGAAAGGTCCGTTCTCAGAACAAATCTTAAAAAGTTTGATGCAGCGGTGGTCGAGGGCAACCGTGAAGCAGCCGAAAGCGCCTATAAAGTTGCTGTTAAGACAGTCGACAAGGCTGCTGCTAAGGGTATTATCCATAAAAACAACGCTGCTCACAAAAAGAGCGCGCTTTCACTCAAGCTGAATGCAATGGCAAAATAAGTTTTGCCAACTAAAGCGAACCGATAAAGCGGTTCGCTTTTTTTATGGCGGTACTGCGCGCCTTTATATCATGCGCACCTCGTCTATGGTAACAACACTCCGTGTCACGGCGGCGCGGAAAGCGGTGACCGTACACACGGGGCACGCCTTTTTATATGACGCTCCGATGAGGCGGTGAACAACATGGCGAATGACAATTTTAAAACTGCACATGACACCAAGGCAAAATGCCATCTCTGTCCGCGCGGCTGCGGAGTTGACCGAACTCAGGGGGCGCGCGGCGTTTGCGGCATGGGCGCGCTCCCCGTCGTTGCGCGCGCCGCCGCGCATATGTGGGAAGAGCCCTGTATCTCCGGCGAGCGCGGCTCCGGAACGGTGTTTTTTTCGGGCTGTGCGCTGAAATGCGTATACTGCCAAAATGCGGAGATATCCCGCGGCAAGGCCGGACGCGAGGTCACTGTTTCTCAGCTCCGTGATATTTTCCTGCGGCTGTGCGATACTGGGGTTCACAACATAAATCTCGTCACACCGTCCCATTTTGCCGACACTATAGCGAAAGCGCTCGAGGGAGGGCTTC
>CALXCR010000124.1 GCA_944386855.1 uncultured Oscillospiraceae bacterium | reverse complement strand
TGGAGGAGATAGCACGCAAATCAGAGCTGTCGGCGGGCGATCTTGAGATGGTACACAAGCTTACGGATACTATTAAGAATATTGATAAAATCGATATGCTTGAAGATAGCGGATACAGCCAGGCGGGCGATTGGGAAGCGCGAGGCAATTACAGCCGCAACAGCTATGATCGCGGCTCAAGCTATGCTAATCGCGGCAAGCATTATGTAAGAGGGCACTACAGCAGAGACGGGCGTAGCAATGATGGCTATAGCCGCGCTGATACAAAAGATCGCATGATGGAGCATCTTGATGAGATGATGCGAGAAGCGAGCAGCGAAAAAGAGCGTGAAGCGATACGCCGCTGCATGGCGCAGATTGAAAATGTATAGCATAGGGGGAATCCCCTATGTTAGACCCAAAAGAAATTGAAATTGAAATAGCGAGACTTGAATACGGAGAGAGCAGTTATCCGGCATATGCGAAGCTTGCAAATTTGTATACAATAAAGAATCAAATCGAAAAGCACGCGGAGCAAAAGTCAGCGAACTATGCCACATCGTCTCAAGTAGTGGCAAAATCAAGAAATGATAATAGCAGCGAGACTATTGGTAGTTATGGTGATAGCGATTTTTTGCGCTTGATTGCCGGCAAACCAGCAGCGGCAATTTGTGTAATTATTGATGAACTTATGGACACTTTGCGGATCGTAAATCCAAGAGTATACCAGCGGATAATTACAAAAATCTCTAAGATTCAAGAAGAGACTACTTTTTAAATCACTTTCTTCTTGAATAAAAAATAAAGGACATAGCTTATAACTACTATGTCCTTTCTCTTTTTGCGAATGTAGATACAACAAAATATCCCTCGTAAAAAAATACTTTGGTGTTCAAATTCGCGTCATTTGGTGCGAGAGATGAGACTTGAACTCACACGCCTAACGACACACGCCCCTCAAACGTGCCTGTCTACCTATTCCAGCACTCTCGCAAGCAAGAGTAATTATAACATACGAAAAGAATTTGTCAACAATTTTTTTGCAAAAAACCTAAACGACCGGCCACGGCGCGTTAAACTATGGCGCGGCTTATTTCTTCTTCAGCTTATGTTCGCTCCCGTCGGGGTCGACGATGTATACGTTATCGAGCTGCGCCTCCAAATTCTTCCGAAAACCGGCCAGATACTTTTTATAGAGCATTTTCTGTTCAAGCTGCTCCTCTTCGGTAAGGCCGACTGTGCGCTTTTTCTTGGCAAGCTCGTTTATCCTGAAAATATGCGGCGAATCCGCCATATCAAACACCTCCGATTAAAAATATTCATATAATTATTGTAAACCGCAGATTATCCTTTTGTCAACGGTTCAGACGAAAGTCACGAAACTGCCGGGTTGGAATAGAATGTAATGCGGCGTCGGACGTCTGACGCCGCATTTTATGATACAGGAGGGTGGTTTTGGGTATGAATTTTGCTGTGATCGGCGGTGACATGAGGCAGGTAAATCTCAGCTCATATCTTGCTGAGGACGGCCATCATGTGCGCGTCTTTGCGCTCGACAGGGTCGACACAGGCGATAAAATAAAAAAGAGCGAAACTATTGCCGCCGCGATGGAGAACGCCGACTGCGTGATACTTCCGTTGCCGGCGCTTGCAAAGGAAAATATTTTAAATACGCCGCTCAGCCGCGGGATACATACTTTAGACGAGGTTATGTCCGCGGCGCGCGAGGATCAGGTGATCTGCGCCGGAAAAATAGACGGCACAGTAAAAGCGGCGTTCGCAAAAAAGGGAATAAAGATCATAGACTATCTGGACAGAGAAGAATTTGCGGTTGCAAACGCCGTAGCTACGGCCGAAGGGGCAATACAGATACTTATGGAAGAATTGCCGATAACGATTCACGGGGCAAAGTGCCTTGTGATAGGTTTCGGACGTATAGGGAAGGCGCTGACGGCAAGGCTCGCCGGTCTCGGAGCGAATGTGTCGGCCTCGGCCAGAAAATGCAGTGACATAGCGTGGATAAAGGCGTACGGCTACAAAGCCGAGGAGACACAAAGGCTCAGGGGAAAGCTGTCGGGCTATGACGCGGTTATAAATACGGCGCCGGCGTATATTTTAAGCGGAGAGCTTCTGGGAGAACTGAAAAAGGACTGCCTGTGCCTCGATCTCGCTTCAAAACCGGGCGGCGTGGATTTTTCGGAGGCGTCAAAGCTCGGCCTTAAAACCATATGGGCGCTCAGCCTGCCCGGAGAGGTAGCGCCGGCATCGAGCGGCAGGGCGATGGCAGACACAATATATAACATAATTAAAGAGCAGGGATGTGAAAATGAGAAAAGATAGAATAGGCTTTGCCATGACAGGGTCATACTGTACGTTTAAAAGCGTGTTTGAAGCGCTCGTGGCCCTCAGAGACGAATTTGAAGATATAACGCCGATAATGTCGGAGAACGTGTACTCCACGGACAGCCGATTCGGGACGGCTGCGGAATTTAAAAAGAAAGCGGAGGAGATCTGCGGCAAAAAGGTCATAAACTCCATAACGGCGGCAGAGCCGATAGGGCCTCGCGGCCTGCTCGATCTGCTGATAATCGCTCCGTGTACCGGCAACACCATAGCAAAAATAGCAAACGGTATTACGGACTCGTCGGTGACAATGGCGGCAAAAGCACACCTTAGAAACGACAGGCCGGTGCTGATCGCGGTGTCGACAAACGACGGGCTGTCCGCAAACGCCGGGAATATAGGAAGCCTGATGAACAGAAAAAATATATATTTCGTGCCGTTCGGCCAAGACGACTGCGTAAACAAGCCGACATCGCTGACGGCGAAATTTGAGCTGATAAATGAGGCGGCCAAAGCCGCGCTCGACGGGAAACAGCTTCAGCCGATAATAATGTGAAAAAACCGCGGATTTTTCCGCGGTTTTACAATTGTAAAATTAAAACGCCGTCATATGGTTAAGATTGATATTGTAAATAACGTATGGTAGAATCTTGATAGACTGGGATAAAAAACAAAAAATCTTCTGTCAGGAAGAAAAGGAGACCGTTATGGAGAAAAAGGTCTTGACATTGATTGTGCCGGCCTATAACGAGGAGGCGGCGCTCGAAGCGTTTTATAAAGAGACAAGCAGGGTAGAGCGCGAGATGGCAGAGCTTTGCGAGTTTGAATACCTGTTTATAGACGACGGGTCAAAAGACGGCACTCTTGCCATAATTAAAAAGCTCCACGCGTATAACCGCCGCGTCCATTATATTTCGTTCTCGCGGAATTTCGGCAAAGAGGCCGCCATATATGCCGGCCTTGAAAACGCCTCGGGAGACTATGTCGCGATACTCGACGCCGATCTTCAAGATCCTCCGGCACTGCTTCCGGAGATGTGGAGAGCGGTAACGGAGGAAGGGTACGACTGCGTAGGCTCGCGCCGGGTCACGCGCGCAGGTGAGCCGCCGATACGATCGTTTTTTGCGAGAGCGTTTTATAAGCTGATAAACCGCATCTCAAAAGCCGAAATAGTCGACGGCGCGCGCGATTTCCAGCTTATGAGCAGAAAAGTCGTAGATGCAATACTCTCCATGGGCGAGTACAACCGCTTTTCAAAGGGGATCTTCGGCTGGGTAGGCTTTAAGAAAAAGTGGCTCGAATATGAGAATATAGAGAGAGTTGCCGGCGAGACAAAGTGGTCGTTCTGGTCGCTTTTCAAATACGCGGTGGAGGGAATAATCGCGTTTTCTACAGCGCCGCTTATGATATCGATACTCCTCGGCATCGCCCTGTGCGCCGCGGGTTTTGTTATGGCTGTAGTGCTCCTTGTAAAGCTCATTGCGGGAGCGCCCGTAACGGCCGCAGGCGGCCTTACTCTCCTGATACTGCTTGTCGGCGGGCTTGTCATGGTTTGCATCGGCATATCCGGGCAGTATCTCGCACGGACATACCTCGAGGTAAAAAAGCGGCCTATCTACATCATCGGCGAGGCGGAGCTTGAAAACAGCTATAAATAAGATATGGAAACAGATAATGTAAAAGAGCGCGGCCTTTAATCAGCCGCGCCGCCGATAAAGAACAAGCGCTCCGGATGTCAAAGGCCGGGGCGCTTGTCTTTAAAGACTGTCTAAAAAATCTATAAGCTTTTCGGTGCAGAGACGCTCGTCGACGAGAAAAGAAAGCCCGTGTCCCGCGTCCGGCACAAGAATGAGCTCCTTGCGTGAAATGCATGCGTCGTAATTTATTATGGTATTTTCCGGCGGGACGAACGTATCATCCTCACCGTGGATAAATAAAATCGGCAGATGCGTCTTTTTGACGGCGTCGACGGTTGTACAGTCCCTGAAGCCGAAGCCCGTGACGGATTTTGAAATCGCGCTCGCGATATCGAGAAACGGAAACACCGGAATGTGCATCGAATGTGTCATTACATGCGCAAATTCGTAGTACGGGCTCGTAAACCCGCAGTCGGCGACGATCCCTATAACACTGTCCGGCAGGGAGGGAAGCCCCGCGGCCAGCAGGACGGCGGTGCAGCCCATGGAAATGCCGCCGAGCACGATCCTGCGGTCCTTGCCGAAGCGGCTGTCGAGATACTCGCACCATTTTAAAATATCGTACCGCTCGCGCACGCCGAAGGTGATGTACTTTCCCTCGCTCTCACCATGTGTGCGCTGGTCTATAAGCAGCATATCGTAGCCGAGATTGTAGTAAAGCCGGAAGGCGCAGCTGAAATCATACTCGGGAAAGCTGTGATATCCATGCGCCAGCAGCATTATCCGGCCGCTTGGGATCGGATTTTTAAGAAGCTTTGCATGCAGCTTCAGTCCGTCAAAACTCGTTATGTATATATGCTCACAGTCGCGCGAATGCACCCAGGCAATACCCTCGGCGATCCGCTTTGCGTTTTCCGAAGAGAGCGATTTGCTGACAAGCTCGTTTGAATCCGCTGTAAAAGCAGCGTTTTTTTCAGGCGGAAGCCGTGTGAAAGACTTACGGAATATTGAGAATATCACCGCAAGCGTAATCGCGATAATAAGGATTACGGCACTCGCAATAACGACAATCCAGATCATAATGCCGCACGCCTTCGCACCTGCGGCACAAAGCCTGAGTATACATATCGGTCGTCGTCATTTGTCTGGTCTCCGTCGCCGTCTATCGGTATTGCGTCGCCAAGATATGTCGGCAGAGGATGAAAGACGCATATAACGGCGTCCTTTACTCGCGCGGCGACCTCGCGTATATCGCGGTAGAACTGACCGGCATATGTGTGCCTGTCTGCGGCCACGCCGTAAGCGTCAAGCCCGAGGGACTCGGCTATGTAAAGGGCTCGGTACAGATGATAACCCTGTGTGACGATAATTATTTTCTCGGCGCAAAACACGTCTTTTGCCCGATAAAGGCTCTCGTAAGTTGAAAATCCGGCGTGATCCATAAAAACGCAATCGGACGGGACTCCGCGGTCTACAGCGTACGATTTCATGACGTTCACCTCGTCATAATCGGCGCGCCCGTGGTCGCCGCTCATAAGTATCCGGTCGGAAACTCCGCCCTCGAACAGTGAAAGCGACGTATCAAGCCGGTCGCGCAGCATATCGCTCGGCGTATTGTCGTCCCTGACTCCGGCACCAAGCACTAAAATACAGTCGGCGTCTATTCCGGCCGCCGTATCGGACGTCACGATCCGATCCGAAACGGAAGCTCTCACAAAAGCGTTCGTACCGGCAATAAAAAATATTGCGGCCATAAGCAGTGCCATCCCGGCGATAAGCAAGCCTTTGCCACGGCGGCGCAGCTTGGGTACAGCGGTTTTCAAAATATCACCTCCATAGAACTCTTGCCACAGTCCGCCCCGGCGGTTACACCGCCGTCTCGAGACCGAACAATCCGTGATTTTATAAAAATATATCACGGCATAAAAGAAAATTCAATTTATTTACATAAAAACGGGTTCAAGCATTCACGAAGAAACCATATTTGTATACAAAGCGGCAAAACGACCAGGTTGGTGCTGCATCTGACACCCGTATAAGATAAAAACGCCCGCCTGGCAGATAAAAATATAAGCGCGGGCTATGGCTGAATGGCAAAATATACGGCAAATTCCAAAATTATTTTATAAACACGAGCGATACTCTATTGACCTTTCGGCGCATTTTAGTTAAAATATTATAAGTCTGGTCATAAGTCTATCATAACCCTGATAAATATTTTGCGCCCATGGAACCAGTCGGATTGTGGCAAAAGTATTCGATCGGGGGCGAAAGCTGCGATAAAACGCAAAAAATTATATAACATATACAATCGGAGGGAATATTATGGCTGAAATGAAGACAACGGTACCTTTTAAAGGCACGGCAGAACAGGAGCAGGCGCTTAAAGAGGTAATCGCTGAGATGAAAGACGTCCAGGGGGCGCTCATGCCGATAATGCAGAAAGCGCAGGATATTTACGGGTATCTTCCCATTGAAGTGCAAACTATCATTTCCGACGAGCTTGGTGTGCCGATCGAGAAGATATACGGCATAGCGACGTTTTATTCGCAGTTCAATCTCTATCCAAAGGGAGAATACCGCATATCCGTATGCCTCGGCACGGCCTGCTATGTAAAAGGCGCCGGAGAAATATACGAAAAGCTTGAACAGCTTCTCGGAGTGTCTGACGGCGAGTGTACATCCGACGGAAAATTTTCACTTGATTCCTGCCGCTGCGTCGGCGCCTGTGGCCTTGCCCCGGTAATGCTCGTCAATGACGATGTTTACGGAAGGATTACGGCGGACGACGTCGACGGGATTCTCGCAAAATACAGAGATTGAGACTATGAAGATCAAAGAAATCGAGTCTATGCTTGACGCCTCTTTTCTGTGCGGAGAAGAACGGTGTGAAGAAGAGATTTTTTCCGCTTGCGGAAGCGATATGATGAGCGACGTTCTCGCTTATGTCGAGGATCAGGGCGTGCTTCTCACAGGACTTGTAAATACACAGGTTGTGAGGACTGCGGGCATGATGGATATAAGGTGCGTCGTATTCGTCAGGAGCAAAAGACCGACGCTTGAGATGATAGAGCTTGCCGAGGAATACGGCATAGTGCTGATGTCGACGGCAAACCGTATGTTTGAGGCGTGCGGTAAATTGTACGAGGCCGGGCTTAGAGGCCACGAACAGCCGGGAGATGAAAGCGGTGATATCTGTGGATGATACCGTCAAATTTCACTTTGATGTTGACGGAGAAAACTTTTCTTCGGCAGGAGAGGCGTCGATAATAATGAAAAAGAGCCTTCGCCAGCTTGGCTTCCCGCAAAACGTCATCCGCCGGGTGACGATAGCGATGTATGAGGGTGAGATAAACATGGTCATACATGCAAACGGGGGACAGGCGGACGTAGAGATCAGTCCCGACGAGATCAAAATAGTGCTCGAAGACAGCGGACCGGGCATAGCGGACGTGGACCTTGCCATGCAGGAGGGGTACTCAACTGCAAAGGACAATATACGCGCGCTCGGATTCGGTGCGGGCATGGGGCTTCCGAACATGAAAAAGTATACGGACTCCATGGAGATAGAGACAGAAATCGGTGTAGGGACAAAGATCACCATGACTGTTAAAACTTAAAACGTTGAAGGCATTTTTCGCTTATTTTTTAAACGAGGTTGGAAATGGATATCTATAAGCATTCCGTGTCTCTTGACATTGAAAAATGCAAAGGCTGTACAAACTGCCTTAAAAGATGTCCGACCGAAGCAATAAGAATTCGTGACGGACATGCGGTGATAGATCCTGAACGCTGCATCGACTGCGGCGAATGTATAAGGGTGTGCCCTTACAAGGCGAAAAAGGCGAGCTATGACAGGCTTGATGTGCTAAACGAGTACAAGTATAAGGTAGCACTTCCTGCTCCCTCTTTATACGGACAGTTTGACAACCTTGACGATGTCGACATAGTCCTCCAGGGACTTCTCGACATGGGGTTCGACGAGGTTTACGAAGTCGCAAAGGCGGCGGAGCTTGTGTCGAGCTATACAAGAAAATATTTAAAAAACCCGGACATTCCGAAGCCTGTAATAAGCTCGGCATGCCCGGCAATAGTAAGGATAATACATTTAAGATTCCCGTTTTTGTGCAAAAACATAATGCCCATCCTTCCGCCTGTAGAGATAGCGGGGATGGAGGCGCGCCGTCGCGCGCTGGAGCATCATCCGGAGCTGAAGCCGGAGGATATATGCATTTGCTTTATCTCACCGTGCCCCGCCAAGGTGAGCTATGTAAAAAACGAACGGGAAAACTGGAAGAGCAATATAGATGCCGTCGTTTCGATAAGAGACGTATATTTCGAGCTTATCGAGCGTATGACGCGGTGCGAATCACCCACGATTTCGACGGAGGCGGGAATGATCGGCATCGGCTGGGCGTCCACCGGCGGAGAGTCGTCCGCGATTTTCAACGACAGATATCTTGCGGCGGACGGCATAGAAAATGTCATAAACGTACTCGAGCAGATCGAAAATTCCGATATGCCTGATCTGGAATTTATAGAGCTCAATGCCTGCAACGGCGGGTGCGTCGGCGGTGCGATGACGATAGCAAATCCGTACATAGCGAAAGCAAGGCTGCAATCGCTCAAAAGATATCTCCAAGTGTCTCCCAATTTTGTCATGGCTGACGAGGAGATACCGCAGGAGTGTTTTTCAGAAGATGAAATAAAGCCAAACTCAGCCGTTACATTGTTGTCGGACAACAGGCTGGAAGCGATGCGGATGATGGCGCAGATACAGGAACTGCAGGATATGCTGCCAAAGCTGGACTGCGGCTTCTGCGGCGCGCCGAGCTGCAACGCCTTTGCGGAGGACGTCGTAAAGGGCGAGGCAAAGCTTGAGGAGTGTATCCCATTAATGAGAAATTTAAACCGCAGCGCGCAGCAGGATGGAGGCAACGATGAGGCTGGATCAATTGGCGGAAAAACTTGATTTAAAACATATATGCGGCAGCACAGACCGCGAATACGACGGCGTCTATGCCGGCGACCTTCTAAGCTGGGTCATGAGCAACGCCTCGGCGGATAATATCTGGATAACGATAATGTCGAATCTGAACGTCATCGCCGTAGCCAGCCTTACGGAAGTCGCATGCGTGCTGCTTGCAGAGGATGTAACCTTGTCTGACGAGGCACTCAAAGCGGCGGAGGAAAAAAATATTACCGTTTTCTCAAGCGGCAAAACAGCGTATGAGCTGTGCGTGGCCATAGCAAAAGCGGAAGAGGAATAAAATGGGCCGCTATTACTATGACCTGCACATACATTCATGTCTGTCGCCATGCGGGGACGATGATATGACCCCCGCAAACATCGCCGGTATGGCCGCGCTCAATGGGCTTCAGATCGTCGCGCTCACGGATCACAACTCCACAAAAAACTGTCCCGGTTTTTTTGAAGCCTGTAAAAGAAACGGGCTGATACCGATACCGGGTATGGAGCTTACAACGGCGGAGGAAATACACCTCATCTGCCTGTTTGACGAGCTTCAGACGGCGATGCACTTTGGGGAGGAGATAGACGGCTATCTGATACCCGTCAAGAACAGACCGAAGATATTCGGAGAACAAATTATCATGGATGGTAGCGATACGGTGCTGGGAGAGGTCGAAAACCTTCTCCTGACGGCGGCAACGCTGCCTGTTGAAAGAGCGTACGAGCTATGCTCGGATTACGGCGGGGCTTGTTTCCCCGCGCATATAGACCGCGAAGCAAACGGAATAGTGGCAATACTCGGCGCATTTCCCGAAGAGCCGGCGTTTTCATGCTTTGAATTGAACGACTCGGGCAATCTTGAAAAGCTCAAAAAAGCGTACCCGATACTAAACTCTCTCAGAGAGCTCACCTCGTCTGACGCCCACCGCCTGTGGGAGATATCGGACGCGGTAAACAGTATAGAGCTTGACGACGAGCCGTACAGCGGCGAAAACGTGCGTAAAGCGCTAATAAAGCTTTTGAGAGAGGGGGATAGCGTGTGAAAGAACTGTCGCTTTATATTCTCGATATCACGATGAACAGTGTGAGGGCAAATGCCCAAAACATATCGATCCTGATCGACGAGACAGGTGATACGCTTGATCTCGAGATCAACGACGACGGATGCGGGATGACGGAAGAGCAGGTAGAAAGCCTGTCAAACCCGTTTTTCACGACGAGGACGACGCGCAAAGTCGGACTGGGAGTGCCGTTTTTAAAAATGGCCGCCGAAATGACAGGCGGCTATGTTGAAATCACATCCAAAAGCGAGCGTGAATATAAAGACCACGGCACACGGGTCAAAGCGCGCTTCTATAAAAACCATATCGATTTCACGCCGCTCGGCGATATGATCGAATCGGTGATAACCCTGATACAGGGGAGTCCCGAGATAAATTTCCTGTTCCGCCATAAAAAAGACGGATGCACGGTCGAGCTCGATACGGCCGAAATAAGGGCGATTCTCGGTGACGATGTGCCGCTTTCAAATTTTGAGGTATTGGCTTGGATACGAGAAAATTTGAAGGAACAGTATGAGAATAATTAAATTCTAAATATTTTTTTACAGCGAAAGGGAGAAAAAATATGAAATCAGTAGAAGAACTTATGGCCATCAAAGAAAAGATGAAGGGTAACGTCGTTCTTCGCAATGAGGCGGACGGGATACGCGTCGTTGTCGGTATGGCAACATGCGGAATTTCCGCTGGCGCCCGCCCTGTTCTGAACGCGTTTGTTGAAGCGGTAAATGACCTTGACCTCGCCGGCAAAGTTACCGTTACGCAGACAGGCTGCATCGGCATATGCCAGTTCGAGCCTGTAGTAGAGGTGTTTGAAGAGGGCAAGGAAAAGGTCACCTATGTAAATATGACAGCGGAAAAGGCACGCCGCGTTGCGGAGGAGCATCTTCGTGACGGAAAGCCGGTTGTTGATTATACGATCAACAATACAAGCCTTTAAATAGGAGGAAATAGCAAATGATTCGTTCACATGTATTGGTTTGCGGCGGTACGGGATGTACGGCAAACAACAGCACGCAGGTTCGCGAGGCCCTCGAAAAAGAGATAGCGGCTAAAGGGCTTGACGGTGAGATCCAGGTAGTCCCGACGGGATGTTTTGGTCTCTGCGCGTTAGGACCTGTCATGATCGTCTATCCCGAAGGCGTGTTCTACAGCCAGGTAAAGCCGGAGGACGTACCCGAGATCGTCGAGGAGCATCTCCTCAAAGGCCGCGTCGTCGAGAGACTCGTCTATAACGAGACGGCCCAGCAGGCGGAAGCGGCGGCTCACCACGCCGCAACATCACTTTCCGAGACGGCGTTCTATAAAAAGCAGCACCGTGTCGCGCTGCGCAACTGCGGCGTAATCAATCCCGAAGTCATAGAAGAGTACATCGCCATGGACGGCTATTTCGCCCTTGCAAAAGTGCTTAAAGAGATGACTCCGATGGACGTCGTAAACGAGATCAGCAAATCCGGCCTCAGAGGGCGCGGCGGCGGCGGCTTCCCGACGGGCACGAAATGGAAATTTGCCCTCGGCGGAGAACCGGGCACGAAGAAGTACGTCGTATGTAACGCTGATGAGGGCGACCCCGGAGCGTTTATGGATCGTTCCGTGCTGGAGGGCGACCCGCACGCCGTACTCGAGGCCATGGCGATAGCCGGCTACGCTATCGGCGCGGACGAGGGTTACATATACGTCAGAGCGGAATACCCGATAGCCGTAAAGCGCCTTGAGATAGCTATAAAGCAGGCGAGAGAGCTCGGACTCCTCGGCAAAGATATATTTGGAACAGGCTTTAACTTTGACATACAGCTCCGCCTTGGCGCGGGAGCGTTCGTATGCGGCGAAGAGACTGCGCTTCTGACCTCGATCGAAGGCAACCGCGGCGAGCCGCGTCCGCGTCCTCCGTTCCCGGCGGTTAAGGGCCTTTTCGGCAAGCCGACCGTTATAAACAACGTCGAGACATACGCGAATATTCCGCAGATAATCTTAAACGGCGCCGAGTGGTTTGCAAGCATGGGTACCGAGAAGTCAAAGGGAACGAAAGTTTTCGCACTCGGCGGAAAGATCACGAATACCGGACTTGTCGAGATCCCGATGGGCACGACGCTCAGAGAAGTTATCGAAGAGATCGGCGGCGGCGTCCCGAACGGCAAGAAATTTAAAGCGGCGCAGACGGGCGGCCCGTCCGGCGGCTGCATACCGGCAGAACATTTTGATGTGCCGATAGATTACGACAACCTTATCGCAATAGGCTCCATGATGGGCTCCGGCGGTATGATCGTCATGGACGAGGATAACTGCATGGTCGATATAGCCAAGTTCTTCCTCGAGTTTACCTGCGATGAAAGCTGCGGCAAATGTACGCCGTGCCGTATCGGTACGAAGCGTATGCTCGAGATTATGAATAAGATCACTTCAGGTCAGGCGACTATGGATGATCTCGATAAGCTCGAAGAGCTCGCCGCTTACATACAGGCAAACGCACTTTGCGGACTCGGAAACACAGCTCCGAACCCCGTACTTTCCACACTCCGCTATTTCAGAGACGAATATGAAGCGCATATAAAGGATCACACATGTCCCGCCGGCGTATGCCGTGCGCTCCTCTCATTTGAAATCATTGCGGATAAATGTAAGGGATGCACGCTCTGCGCCAGAAACTGCCCTGCCGGCGCTATTTCCGGTGCTGTAAAGCAGGCGCATGTCATCGATCAGGACAAGTGCATAAAGTGCGGCGTATGTATTCAGAACTGCAAGTTCGACGCTATCATCAAAAAATAAGGGAGAAGTATAGAAATGGCTAATATTACAGTTACCATAAATGGAGTCCAGGTCGAAGTTCCCGAAAACTCAACGATTCTGGAAGCCGCCCATATAGCTCATATAGATATACCAACCCTCTGCTACATGAAAGAGATCAATGAGATCGGCGCGTGCCGTATATGCGTAGTAGAGGTAAAAGGTGCAAAGGGCCTCGTCACGGCGTGCGTGTACCCCGTGTCCCCCGGTATGGAGATATATACAAACTCCAAGAAAGTAAGGGAAGCCCGCAAAAAGACAGTAGAGCTCATGCTCTCAAACCATAACAGAAGCTGTCTCAGCTGTGTCCGTTCCGGAAACTGTGAGCTTATGCAGCTCAGCCGCGAATACGGCGTTGAAGATCCCGGCTACTATGACGGCGAAAAGACGGAAGCGAAAATAGACGACTCCTGTGTCCATATGATAAGGGATAACAGCAAGTGTATCCTCTGCCGCCGCTGCGTAGCTGTCTGCTCAAGCAACCAGGCCGTCAGCGTTATCGGTCCTAACGAGCGCGGATTCAAAACATATATTGGTACAGCGTTTGATATCCCGCTTTCTGAGACAAGCTGCGTCAACTGCGGTCAGTGCATCGCGGTATGCCCGACAGGCGCTCTCAGAGAGAGAGACTTCACGGAAGAAGTATTTGCCGCGATCCAGGATCCGACAAAGCACGTCGTCGTGCAGACAGCTCCCGCTGTCCGCGCATCACTCGGCGAGAGCTTTGGCATGCCGATCGGCACAAACGTCGAGGGCAAAATGGTCGCCGCTCTCCGCAGACTCGGATTTGACAAGGTGTTTGACACAAACTACAGCGCCGATCTAACGATTGTCGAGGAAGCGAACGAACTTGTCGAGAGAATCCAGAACGGTGGCAAGCTGCCGATGATCACATCCTGTTCACCCGGATGGGTAAAATTCTGTGAGCATTATTTCCCAGATATGATAGACAATCTCAGCTCCTGCAAATCACCGCAGCAGATGTTCGGCGCAGTATGCAAGAGTTACTACGCAAAGAAGAACAATATCGATCCGCGCGACATTGTTATGGTCAGCGTAATGCCGTGTACGGCGAAAAAGTTCGAGATCGGCCGTCCCGATCAGGATGCAAACGGAGTACCCGATGTTGATTACGCACTTACGACGAGAGAACTTGCCAGAATGATCAAAACCGCTGGTATAAGGTTCGAAAGCCTGCCGGACGAGGGTTATGACGATCCGCTCGGCGAATCCACGGGTGCCGGCGTCATATTCGGCGCTACCGGAGGCGTTATGGAAGCTGCTCTCAGAACTGCCGTTGAGACGATAACGGGCGAAAAGCTCGAGAACGTCGACTTCAAAGAAGTTCGCGGTGTCCAGGCTGTTAAAGAGGCTACATACGAAGTCGGCGGTTTGAAGCTCAATGTCGCTGTTGTATCGGGACTGAAAAATGCTCAGGCGCTTCTTGAAAAGGTCAGAAACGGTGAAGCCGACTATCAGTTTATCGAAGTCATGGCCTGCCCGGGCGGCTGTGTAAACGGCGGCGGACAGACGCAGGTTCCGTACGGTATCAGAAACTTTGTAGATATCAGGGCGGAAAGAGCAAAGGCTCTCTACGCTATCGATGAGGCAAAGACCATACGCAAGTCGCACGATAACCCGTTTATCAAGGCCCTCTATGAGGAATACCTTGAAAAGCCGGGTTCACATGAGGCGCATCATCTCCTCCATACGACATACGTCAAGAGAGAGATAAACAAAAAGTTCTAAACTGCTTACAACCACCCCCTTTCAATGCAGCAAAACCCCTGTTTTCATGTAGGAAAACAGGGGTTTTGCATATATAAAGTAATAACGATACGAAAAAAATAATATTGCCAAAATCGAAAAAGCTGCTATAAAGCGGAGATGATTAGAACGATAAACGGATTACCGCGCTGACTAAAAAATTGGATAGACTCAAAAAGCCTCGTTTTTATACAGCAAAATAGTTGTGAAATCAAACTGCAAAAATTGACGGTGACGGTTTTTGTGACGGTTTCTGCCGCTCACAGCTCAAAATGACCAAAAACACAAAATACGGGAAAAATAAGAAAAACCCGCTTTTTACGGTTAAAAAACGGGTTTAATCTATATATAAGCTTAAAAATTTATGGAGCTGCTAGGCAGATTCGAACTGCCGACCTCATCCTTACCAAGGATGCGCTCTACCTACTGAGCTATAGCAGCATTGGCGACCGAGAAGGGGCTCGAACCCTCGACCTCCAGCGTGACAGGCTGGCGTTCTAACCAGCTGAACTACTCGGCCGTGAAAACATTAAAGCGTCTGTAATTATACATTTTGCGGCAGCGTTTGTCAATAGAAAAATTAAAGCGCCGCCGCAATATTTTTCATATCCTCACGCACAAGAGGCGCGTTTATGGTTTCAAAGCGTCTTGTAAGTGGGTCTTTAAACGACAGTGTCGAAGCGTGCAGAGCCTGCGCGTGAATACCTAGATGCTCCGAAAGCTCTGCGGACCTGTCATTGTAATAAAGTGTATCGCCGAGCAGCGGGTGGCCGCAGGCGAGGCAGTGGACGCGTATTTGATGCGTCTTTCCCGTTTCAAGCATAAGGCGCAGCACGGAGACGGCCTCGCCGTGTATAGCGCCTGTCATTATCGTCTCATACCGCGTGACCGCCGGCTTGCCGTCGGAAGAGACGACGCGCAGCATATTGCCTTCCTCAAAACGTTTGATCGGGAACGAGATAACGCCGGACGGCTCATCGAAAACGCCGTGCACTATCGCAATGTACCGTTTGACAGACGACTCGGAAAGCGCCCGCGCCGAGATATCCTTCATATAAGAATTCCGCGCAAACAGAACAACGCCGCTCGTGTCGCGGTCAAGCCTGTTTACAGCGTGGCACACGCCGCTTCCTTCCGCGTCGAGAAGATATCCCGCGACAAAATTTGCAAGAGTGCCGGTGTATTTGGAGCGCGACGGATGCACTAAAATTCCGCACGGCTTGTTTACCGCGATAAGCCCCTCGCTTTCATAAAGGATATCGATCTTTTTGTGTTCCGGAACTATGCCGCACGGCGGCTCGGCCGCCGTCACATCCGCCGATACGATATCGCCTAAGGCGAGCACATGATTTGAAAAGACGCTGATACCGTTTACAGCTATCCCGTCGCTGCGCTTAAGCCGCCGTACAAGGGATGCCGAGCAGCCAAACTCACGGCGTAAAACGGTGTAAGTGGTCTTGCCGGCGTAACTCTCGGTAACTTTGAATGTGAGTTTCACTGAAGGCCTCGCAGTTCCTCAACGATCTCCTCAAAATGCATACCGTGAGAGGCTTTGACAAGTACCGTGTCATCCTTTTTGATAAGCGATGGCAAAACGGAGAAGAACGCTTCTTTCATCGGAAAATACCACGCCTCAAGGTTCGTGCCGCCTGATATGTGCCCCTTGTATATAAATTCGGCCTGCTTGCCGCAGCAAATGACGCAGTCTATCCCGAGCTTTCCGGTGAGAACGCCGATGCCGCGGTGGAGATCGTCGGATTTTTTGCCCAGCTCGTTCATATCGCCGAGTATTGCCACCCGCCGTCCCGGCAGAGAGGCAAGCGATGTGAGTGCGGCGGTAACGGAATTTGGGTTAGCGTTATAGCAATCGTTGATTATAGTGATGTAATCGGTCCGCTCGACGTTCGCACGACCGCCTACAGGGGCGTAATCCAAAAGCCCGCACCGTACGGCGTCGTCATCAACACCGAGGAGAGAGCCGACCGCGGCCGCAGCAAGCGCCGCTAATACGATATGCCGGCCGTATGCCGGTATACGGACGTCGAATCCGCCGCCGGCGTGGCAGATTTTGCATGAGATGCCGTCAAATCCATCATCAACTATATCAGCGGCATAAAAATCATTCTGTTCACCGATACCGAATGT